>CAYNLB010000140.1:0-11379 GCA_964397935.1 uncultured Mycobacterium sp. | reverse complement strand
GACGGGGTGCGCCCGGTCGAGCAGGGCGAGGGCGACAGCTTCGTGGTGGCGTTCAGCCGCGCCAGCGACGCGGTGGCCTGCGCGCTGGCGCTGCAACGCGCACCACTGGCCCCGCTCCGGCTGCGCATCGGGATACACACCGGCGAGGTGCGGATTCGCGACCCGAAAGATCCGACCAACTACGTCGGCCCGACCATCAACCGCACCGCCCGGCTGCGCGAGCTGGCGCACGGCGGCCAGACCGTGCTTTCCGGGGCGACCGAGCCGTTGGTCGTCGATCAGCTCCCGGCCGGTGCCTGGCTGACCGACCTGGGCACCCATCCGCTGCGCGATCTACCGCGGCCGGAGCGGGTGGTGCAACTGTGCCATCCCGACCTGCGCAACGAGTTTCCCCCGCTACGCCTGCCGAAGGCGATTGCCGCGCACGGGCTTCCAGCGCAGCTGACGAATTTCATCGGCCGCGACGCGGAAATGACCCACGTGCGGCAACTGCTGACCGAGCATCGGTTGGTGACCCTGACCGGGGCCGGCGGCGTGGGCAAAACCCGTCTGGCGGTGCGGATCGCCGCCAAGATGGCGGGCGAGTTCGACGACGGGGTGTGGTACGTCGATCTGGCGCCGATCACCGACCCCGACGCGGTCCCGACCTCGATGATGCGCGCGCTGGGCCTGACCAACCAACCGGGACGGTCGACGACGGACACGCTGCTGCGGTTCGTTGCCGACCACCGGATGCTGGTCGTCCTCGACAATTGTGAGCATCTTCTCGACGCGATCGCGGCGCTGGTCGTGGCCCTGCTCGGCGCTTCGGATACGTTGACGCTGCTCGCTACCAGTCGCGAGCCCATCGGCGTGCCCGGCGAGGTCACCTGGCGGGTGCCGTCGCTGTCGCTGACCGACGAGGCCATCGACTTGTTCGGCGACCGGGCCCGCCGGGTGGTGCCCGACTTCACGGTCGACGACGAAACGCAAGCCGCGGTGGTGGAGATCTGCCGTCGTCTCGACGGAATTCCGCTGGCGATCGAGCTGGCGGCGGCGCGCGTCCGCGCGCTCTCGCTGCGCGAGATCGTCGATGGCCTGCACGACCGGTTCCGGTTGCTGACCGGCGGTGCCCGCACCGCCGTGCGCCGCCAGCAGACCCTGCACGCATCGGTGGACTGGTCACATGCGCTGCTGAGCGAGCCCGAGCGGGTCATGTTCCGCAGGCTGGCGGTATTCTTCGGCGGCTTCGATCTCGACGCCGCCCAGGCCGTCGGCGGCAGCGAAAGCATGCAGCGCTTTCAGGTGCTCGACCAGCTCACCCTGCTGGTCGACAAGTCGCTCGTGGCGACCGAAAATGCCGGCGACCGAACCAGATACCGATTGCTGGAGACCGTCCGGCAATACGCGCTGGAAAAGCTCGCCGAATCCGGCGAGGCCGATTCCGCACGCAGTCGCCACCGCGACCACTACGCGGCGATGGCGGCGCCGCTCGACGCCCCGACAGGCTCCGACCACGAGCAGCGTCTCGAGCAAGCCGAAATCGAGATCGACAACCTGCGCGCCGCGTTCGCCTGGTGCCGCGACAACTCCGATGCTGAACGGGCTTTGGCGCTGGCCGCGTCGCTGCAGCCGTTGTGGCTTACCCGGGGGCGCATCCGGGAAGGGCTGGCCTGGTTCAACTCGGCTCTGGCGGACCTCGACACGCAGCACCTCGACGCCGCGGCCGCGGTGCGCGTCCGAGCCTTGGTCGACAAAGCCGTGCTCGACGCATGGGCCGGCGACATGGATGCCATAGACGCGGCGGAGGAAGCCCTGGCGATTGCACGCGGTCTCGATGACCCGGCGCTGTTGGTGCGGGCGTTGACCGCATGCACGATCCTCGCGACCTTCAACGTCGAGGCCGCCCGGTCCTACTTCGGCGAGGCGATCGGCCTGGCCCGCGAGCTCGGCGACAAATGGAGATTGAGCCAGCTGCTCGGTTGGCAGGCGTACGCGGCGATCGTCGCGGGTGATCCCGTGGAAGCGCGCGCCGCCGCCGTCGAAGGCCGCGACTTCGCGGACGCGATCGGTGACAGGTTTCATTCGAGTGAGTGCCGGTTGTGGCTCGGCTGGGCCCAGATGTGGCAAGGGGAAATCACCGATGCGCTCGCGCAATTCGCCGGGGTGATCACCGAGGGCGAGGCGGCTCACGACATGATTTCGGTCGTGATCGGCCTGACGGCCCGGGGCATGTCGCTCGCATTTCGCGGCGACGCGGATGCGGCTCGAGCCGCCGCCGGCGCGGCCATCGAAAGCGGCGTGGACCTCGCGGGCCTCTACGAGGGCCTTGCCTACGGGGCACTGGCTATCGCGGCGCTCGCCGCGGGCGATCCAGCCGTGGCCCGGGAGGCAAGCGATGCGGCGGTGCGGCTCACGCAGCCCGAGATCAACACGACATACCTGAGTGTGGCGGCGCAGGCCGCACTGGCATCCGGGGATCTGCAGGCGGCTCGACGCTGCGCGGACGACGCGGTCGCGGGCACGACAGCCAGGCCGTATTTCGCCATGGAGGCCCTTGCGGTACGCGCCCGCGTGGCGATCGCAGATGGAGAACACGACCTCGCCGAACGGGACGCCCACGAGGCTCTCGCACGCGGTGCCGGCGTCCGGGCCTACGTGGGCATCCCGGACATCCTGGAGTGCCTCGCGGGCCTGGCGGGCGATGCCGGCAGTCACCGCGAATCGGCCCGGCTCTTCGGCGCGGCCGAGGCGATGCGGGAACGAATGGGCACGGCGCGGTTCGAGATCAACGACCGCGATTACGAAGCCGCTGTCACGGCTCTCCGTAACGCGGTGGACGACAGCGATTTTGCAGCCGCGTGGGCGGAGGGCGCCGGTCTGTCCTCCGACGAGGCGATCGCCTACGCGCAACGCGGCCGCGGCGAACGTAAGCGGCCCGCAACCGGCTGGGCATCGCTGACGCCGGCCGAGCTCGACGTGGTCCGGCTCGTTGGTGACGGCCTCAGCAATACCGATATCGCCACCAGGCTTTTCGTCTCACCGCGTACCGTGCAGTCGCACCTCACCCACGTCTACAACAAGCTCGGTGTCACCTCCCGGGTGCAACTCGCCCGAGAAGCGGCCCGCCGGATCTGAAGCGCCGCAACGCCCGGCTACGGCGTGACGATATTGAAATTCGGGTCTGCTCGGTCAAGCACACCCAGAAAAGCCTCTAGCGCGGCCTGGTCGCCGGATATCTCCAACCCCGGTGAGGTGAAGTCACCCATGGCCACCGCCAAGAGCCGGACCTTACTGTCCAGCTTGATGCCGACGACAGCGGTCGCGGGGTCGGCCGGTACCTTGCGGTAAACGAGCACCCCGTTGCGCAGGGTGAGCCGGTAGTTGATCGCCAGATCGGCGAAAGAGATGTCGATTGTGACGTCGAGATCCCAGCTGCGCGGCCCGTCGACGCGGATGGCGAGTGCGTCGAAGATCTGCTCCGGTGTCAGCTGATTCAGCAACGACAGTGAAGTGGTCGTGGTCGCGGTGCCGAAATTACCCGCCCGCAATTCGGTTGCCCCACTCATGAAGAAGTTGCGCCAGGTCGCGTTTTCGGCTCCGTAAGCCAGCTGCTCGAGTGTGTCGGAGTACAGCGCGCGGGCTGCGACATGCTCGCTGTCGGTGAAGACCGCATGATCGAGCAAGGTTGCGGCCCATCGGAAGTCACCGGAGTCGAACGCCGCTTGCGCCAGCTCGACCACCCGGTCGATTCCGCCCATCGCCTCGACATATCGGGGGGCGAGGGCTTCGGGCGGATGGGGCCACAATCGGCCGGGGTTGCCGTCGAACCAACCCATGTAACGCTGGTAGATCGCTTTCACGTTGTGGCTGACCGACCCGTAATACCCGTGGGTATGCCAGGCCCGCTCCAACGCGGGCGGCATCCGGAACATTTCGGCAATTTCCACACCGGTGTAGCCCCGGTTGAGAAGTCGCAACGTCTGGTCGTGCAAATAGGCGTACAAGTCGCGCTGCAGTGACAAGAACTCGACAATGCTCTCTCGTCCCCATGTCGGCCAGTGGTGAGAAGCGAACACAACCTCGGCGCGGTCAGCAAAAGTGTCGATCGCCTCGGTGAGGTAGCCCGACCAGGCATGCGGGTCGCGCACCAGCGCACCGCGCAGCGTCAGCAGATTGTGCAGATTATGGGTGGCATTCTCGGCCATACACAATGCGCGAAATCGCGGGAAATAGAAATGCATTTCGGCGGGCGCCTCGCTCCCGGGCGCCATCTGGAATTCGATCTCCACGCCGTCGACGATGCGCTTCTCACCCGTCTCACGGATGTCGATGGTGGGCACGATAACGGCTACCTCGCCGGTGGACGTCGCCTGACCAAGGCCGCAGCCCACCTGATCCAGGGGTCCGCGCGGCAGCAGGGTGCCGTACATGTAGGTCGCCCGGCGCGTCATTGCGGGGCCGGCGTAGACATTCTCCTGGACCGCATGCTCGACGAAACCTTCCGGTGCCAGCACGGCCACCGCGCCGGCATCCACCTCCTCCTGTGAGGTGACACCCAAAACGCCGCCGAAATGGTCGACATGGCTGTGGGTGTAGATCACCGCGACAACGGGCCGGTCACCGCCTCGGTGCGTGCGGTACAACGCGAGCGCGGCAGCGGCCACCTCGGTGGACACCAGTGGGTCGATGACGATGATGCCGGTGTCGGTTTCGACGAACGTGACGTTGGAGAGGTCGAAGCCGCGGACCTGGTAGATGCCCGGCACCACTTCGTAGAGGCCTTGTTTGGCGGCCAGGGTCGACTGCCGCCACAGGCTGGGGTGCACCGATGTCGGCGCGGTACCACCGAGGAACGAATAGGCGTCGTTGTCCCACACCACGCGTCCGTCGGCCGCCCTGATGACGCACGGTGACAAGGCCGCGATGAATCCACGGTCGGCATTCGTAAAATCCGTGCGGTCATGAAATGGCAGGCCCTGTTCGCGATGTGCCGACTCGATGATTGCCGCGGGGGGTTTGTGGTCCACCGCCAATACATTGCCATTAACGCGCCGTCGAGCGAAGTCGTTCCAACAGTGTTCCGTCAACTAACTAGTGAACACAGAAACAATTTCTTGCGGCCCTGGATCTTGGGTCCAGTTAACCCGCATACTGCCCCAGACGGTCCTCAACGCCGAGGACTGCAACTATCTGTCAAAGGAGAACACGTGAAGCGTGGACTGACGGTCGCGGTGGCCGGAGCGGCAATCCTGGCGGCGGGCATTTCCGGCTGTTCGAGCAACAAGTCGACTACGGGCGGTTCCGGAACCAGCACGGGTACGAGCGCGTCGGCGACCGCCGGTGGGGCCGCCGGCACGAAGGTCATCATCGACGGCAAGGACCAGAACGTCACCGGCTCGGTCGTCTGCACCACTGCGGGTGGCAACGTCAACATCGCGATCGGTGGCGCAGCGACCGGCATCGCCGCCGTGCTCACCGATGCCAACCCGCCAGAGGTGAAATCGGTTGGGCTGGGCAACGTCAACGGCGTGACGCTCGGATACACCCCGGGTACCGGCCAGGGGAAAGCCTCGGCCACCAAGGACGGCAACAGCTACAAGATCACCGGGACCGCAACCGGGATTGACATGGCCAACCCGACGCAGCCGGTGAACAAGCCGTTCGAAATCGATGTGACCTGCTCTAGCTAATTGCCCCAGAAGTCTCAAGCGGGCGGTTGCCACCCGTCGAGTGGCAACCGCACCGTGAACTCGGTATGACCGGGTTCGCTTGTCACCGTGATCGTCCCGTCGTGCGCCTTGACCACCGCGGAGACGATCGCCAGGCCCAGGCCGGTGCTGCCGCCCTTGCGCGACCGGGAGGAATCGCCGCGGGCGAACCGCTCGAACACTTCGGATCGCAGCGCCGCCGGGATGCCGGGGCCGTTGTCGATGACCTGCAGCACGGTATGCGACGGCTCGGTGCTCAATCGTGTGGTCACGACGGTTCCCGCGCCGGTGTGGACACGGGCGTTGGCAAGCAGATTCGTCAGCACCTGGTGCAGCCGCGCCGCGTCACCGGGGACGACCACCGGTTCTTCGGGCAGGTCGAGCTCCCACTGATGGTCCGGCCCGGCGACGTATGCATCGTTGACCGCGTCGACCGCCAGCCGCGACAGATCCACCGGTTCGCGTTCCAGCGGTCGGCCGGAGTCCAGGCGCGCCAGCAGTAGCAGGTCTTCGACCAGACGGGTCATCCGCTCTGTCTCGGACGCCACCCGGCTCATTGCCTGCGCCGCCGCCTCGCGGTCCCCACCATCCCGGTCCATGCGTTGAGTGAGTTCGGTGTAGCCGCGGATCGCGGCAAGTGGCGTGCGCAGTTCGTGACTGGCGTCGGCGACGAACTGGCGAACCCGGGTCTCACTGGCCTGGCGCGCCGACAGCGCCGCCGCGACGTGGTCCAGCATCCGGTTGAGCGCCGACCCGAGCTGACCTACCTCGGTCTGGGGATTTGCGTCGGACTCGGGGACCCGCACCGGCAGTTCAACCTCGCCGCGGTCCAACGGCAGTTCGACGACTTGGCTGGCGGTTTGCGCGACGCGGCGCAGCGGCCCCAGCGCGCGCCGGATGATGACGATGCCGGCCGTCGTTGCCGCAGCCAGTGCGATCAGGGTGACGATCCCGAAAATGACCAGCATCCGGATCATGGTGGTGTCGACGTTCGACATCGACAGGCCGGTGACGATGACGTCGTCTCCGCTTCGGCTCGGGGCGGCGACGACCCGGTATCGGCCGAGGCCGTCGAGATCCAGGGTCACCGGCGTGCGATTCCCGGCGATGGCCGCCAGCTGCGCTTGAGCGCTGTCGCTGACCGCGGCCCGGTCCCCACTGCCGGTCAGGTAGCCGGCTTCGATCGTCTTGCCATCGCTGACCACTGCGCCGATCATGCCCGCCGGCTGGCCCGGCGCATCGAGAAATCCCGGGCCGGGACCCGGTCGCCAGTACTTGTGCATCCAGTGCCGCCCCGGGTGTTTCGGCTCGGGGTACATCAGCGCCGAGCGGTAGGAGGTGCCGGCGAGTTGCCCGTCAAGTTGCGTCACCAGGTGGCGGCGCAGCGCGAGCTCGGTCGCCGTGGCGATCCCGACGCACACGACGGCGAGGACGACGATCTGCCCGACCAACAGCCGTAGCCGAAGCGACCAAACTCGCCGGGCGCTAGCAGGCCGGCTTGAGGACATAGCCCGCGCCGCGCAGCGTGTGGATCATGGGATCGCGACCGTTGTCAATCTTCTTGCGCAGGTAGGAAATATAGAGTTCCACGATGTTGGACCGGCCGCCGAAGTCGTAACTCCATACCCGGTCGAGAATCTGTGCCTTACTCAGCACCCGCTTGGAGTTGCGCATCATAAACCGCAGCAGCTCAAACTCGGTGGATGTCAACGATATTGGCTCGCCCGCGCGTGTCACCTCGTGACTGTCCTCGTCCAGCACCAAGTCTCCGACCACCAACTGCGCGCCGCTGTCCACCGTCGTCACCCCGGTGCGCCGCAGCAGTGCCCGCAAGCGCAGCACCACTTCTTCGATGCTGAACGGTTTGGTGACATAGTCGTCGCCGCCGGCGGTCAACCCGGCGATGCGGTCTTCCACGGCATCCCTGGCCGTCAGCAACAGCACCGGCAGCCGCGGGTTCTCTTCGCGCAGTTTGCGAAGCACCTCGAGACCACTCATATCGGGCAGCATCACGTCGAGGACGACCACATCCGGCCGCTGGGCGCGGGCAGCCGAGATCGCCGATGCCCCATCGCCGGCGGTGGCGATATCCCAGCCCTCGTACCGCAACGCCATCGACACCATTTCGGCCAGCACGGACTCGTCGTCCACGACGAGCACATTGACGGGGTTGCCGTCGGCACGACACATCACAACCCGCTCTACCGAGGCTCGGGGTTGTGTCACAGCTACCAGTATCCGCTGCCGACTAAGCCGCGGCTATGGCTTTGCTTTGCGTGTCCTGTGAAACGGATCGCGCGACTGCTTGGCGGTCACGCGATCCCGTAGTTCCGGTGGGCTGTCAATACCAGTAGCGCCTGCCGGCGACCGGACGGCCCACCGAGCCCATGATCCACAGCACCGCACCAATGATCAGCAACACGATGCCGAGCCCCGCCAGCCAGTTCATGCCGAAGATAAATCCGAGAACGAGCAAGATAGCGCCTACGACGACCATGACAACTTCCTTTACGTAAGGGTTTCCAGGCCACTGGGCATAGAACTGGGCTGCGGTATGCGGCAATCCCTGATTTTTGGATTGACCCCAAGATAATTCAATGGCCCCGCAACCACGGTTAGCGCGATGTTTCCGACTGTGACGCAACTTGCCGGGCCACGCGTGAAGTAATCGCGTTGGAAAGCCGCGAAAACTCCGATGAGCAGCCAGACCATAACCAGCGCGCCGATAACTCCCCGACCTCGCATAGTGACCTCCACTGTGCCCGAGAAAGGCTTCTCGTGGCACTCAAATTACCCATTCGACTTATGTCTAAACATAGGGTGCGTTGAGCCAAGCTGCGCGATCAGCCCGATCGTCGCTGCGCGGAAACGAACTTGGTCGGCGGCATCGTGTCCTCGGCGCCGGGCGGAATGGTGCGGCCGTACCGCGCCATCAACTCCGGGAACGTGACCGCCGATACCTCCCAGCCATGCTCCCCTAGCCAGGTGTCGACGGGCGTGCGCGCCTCCGGGTACCAGAGGTCGTCGTAGTTGGTTATCTCGGCGTTCACCAGCTTGGCGGCCACCGCACGCATGCGCCGCATGATCTCGCGCTGACCCCGTACCCGATCGGGGTCGGTGAAACCCGCGCCCGGCACGTTGGAAGCCACCCAGCTGCCGTCGGCGCTGAGGGAATGTACTCGCTCGAACAGCAGGTCCTGGGCCTGCGCCGGCAGGTAGCGGACCAGGCCCTCCGCCGACCAGGCGGCCGGCCGAGACGCGTCGAACCCGGCCTCCCGCAGGGCTTTCGGCCAATCCTGGCGCAGATCTATCGGCACGTTCACCAGCTGGGCCGTCGGCCGGGCGCCGTGGTCGCGCAGCGTGTCGGTTTTGAATTCCAGCACCTTGGGCTGGTCGAGCTCGTAGACGGTGGTGCCGTCCGGCCACGGCAACCGCCAGCTGCGCGCGTCCAGGCCGGCCGCCAGGATGACCACCTGCCGGACCCCGGAGTCGGCGGCGCCGAGAAAGAACTCATCGAAGAACGCTGTTCGCGTCGCCATGAAGTCGATCATCAGCCGTATCCGCGCCTGCACCTCCGGTTCGATTTGGACGGCCTTGGCCAGCAGCGCCGGATCGGCATAGACGCTCCACATGCCCTCGCCCGCCGCGTTCACGAACACGCGCGCGAACGGGTCGTTGATGAGTGGATTCTCGCCTTCGGTCTCGGCAGCACGGGCGGCGGCAACGCCCAGTGCCGTGGCTCCCACGCTTTGAGTGATGTCCCAGGAATCGTCGTCGGTCCGCGGCATCGCCATTTCCCTTCCCACCCCAGAAACGTAAGTTATGCACACTATTCTTCCAGCCGCTGCCGCGCGGAGCGGCGCGTCGCCGCTGACCTACTCTTTTCCCAGACGGTCCACGGGACGCGAAGGAGCGCCATGACACCGCAGACGCCTACGCCGTGGCGTACCCCGCAGGAAGTGTTCGCCCACCACGGGAAGGCGCTGGCCGCAGGCGACCTCGACGAGATCGTCGCCGACTATGCCGAGGATTCCGTGCTGATCACCCCGGCCGGCGTCGCGCGCGGCGGGGACGGCATCCGCAACGCGTTCGCGCGGTTGCTCGCGGATCTGCCGGATGCAACCTGGGATTTGAAAAACCAGGTCTTCGAGGGCGATCTGCTGTTCCTCGAGTGGGCCGCCGATTCGGCCGTCAACCGGGTGAACGACGGAGTCGACACCTTCGTCTTCCGCGACGGCATGATCAGGGCGCAGACCGTGCGATACACGCCGCACCCCAAGGAATGAACGTGGAGTACGTGGACTTGCCGGCCGTCGCGGAATGGATGTCGACGCAGGGACTCGGTGAGGGTCCGCTTCAGGACGTTTCCGCCGTCACCGGTGGAACCCAGAACGTCATGCTGCGATTCAGCCGGGCCGGCCGGGAGTACGTGCTGCGGCGCGGACCGCGACATCTGCGTCCGCGGAGCAACAGCGTGATCCTACGCGAGACGAAGGTCCTTGCGGCACTTGCCGGTTCGGATGTACCGCACCCACACCTGATCGCCACCTGCGACGACCCCGGTGTGCTCGGCGACGCAGTCTTCTACCTGATGGATCCGGTCGACGGATTCAACGCGGGCGAGGGGCTGCCGCCGCTACACGCGAACGATCCCGGTGTGCGATTCCAGATGGGGCTTTCGATGGCCGACGCGTTGGCCGAGCTGGGCGGCGTCGACCATGTCGCTGTCGGCCTCGCCGACTTCGGCAAGCCGGCCGGTTTCCTGGAACGCCAGGTGCCGCGCTGGCTTTCGGAGCTGGACTCCTATCGCGGTTACGAGAATTACCCCGGGCCGCAGATCCCGGGAGTCCAGCAGGTGGCGGACTGGCTGGAACGGCGCCGCCCGACCGCCTGGAAGCCCGGCATCATGCATGGCGACTACCACGCCGCCAACGTAATGTTCTCCCGCACCGGGCCGCAGGTGGTCGCCATCGTCGACTGGGAAATGTGCACGATCGGTGACCCGCTGCTGGACCTGGGCTGGCTGCTGGCCACCTGGCGCCAGCCCGACGGTTCCAGCGTGTTCAGCCACGCCCTCGGCGGCCAGGACGGCTTGGCCAGCACCGACGAACTGTTCGACCGATACGCCGCCAACACGACCCGCGACTTGTCACATATCACCTGGTATACGGTGCTGGCCTGCTTCAAGCTCGGCATCGTGATCGAGGGCACGCTGGCGCGGGCCTGTGCGGGCGAGGCCGAAAAAGAGGTCGGCGACCAATTGCACGCGGCCACCGTGCATCTGTTCGAGCGCGCGCTGGGCCTCATCGATCGCGAGCGCTGATCGGGATGCCGGCGCTTGCCGCGGAGGGTTTCAGGCCTCCGCGGCGACGATGCGGAAGCCGGTCACCATCTCAGGCTCGATGGCGACGACTGTGTCGGCGTTGTTGACCCACGGCTCGAGAAGTTGCTCGTAGCGCAAGACCTCGTCGGGATCCGTGATGGTGTATCCGCGCCCGGTAGCGACAACGCTCCAGCCCGTCCGGGTCGCGGGGTCGATATCGTCGGCCTCGTAGGCGACCACGACGCCGTTGCTGGACCGCACGGCCGCGGAGATCGCCGAGGTCAACCGGGTCCGGATGATTATCCGGTCGCCGTCCACCAGATGATTGACGGGGCGGACCGCCGGAAGCGATTTGATGGTGAAGAT
>CAYNLB010000139.1:8278-11576 GCA_964397935.1 uncultured Mycobacterium sp. | reverse complement strand
GCGGGCCATATGCGGGTGGGGGGCCGTACCCCGGTGGCGGGCCAACCGGATAGCCAGGCGGCGGGGCGCTCACAGTGGGCAGCGGTCTCTCAAACCAGCATGGCAACCGGCCCTGCGGCCGGGCCCATCGTTCGTCATGGCCTCCATCCTGTCGGCGGTCCGGGCATTTCTCAATCTTGGCCGACCGGGTGGCGCGTAGCGTCTCAGTCATGGCGGAACTCAAGGCACGGCTGCGGGCAGACTTAACCGAGGCGATGAAAAGTCGGGACAAGTTGCGAACGGCAACCCTGCGCATGCTGCTGGCCGCGATCCAGTCGGAGGAAGTGTCGGGCAAACAGGCCAGGGAGCTCTCCGACGACGAAGTCATCAAGGTGCTGGCCAGGGAGTCCCGCAAGCGCGGCGAATCGGCCGAGATCTACACCCAAAACGGCCGCGGGGATCTCGCTGCCAACGAGCACGCGGAAGCCCGAGTCATCGACGAATACCTGCCCACGCCGCTCACCGAGGCCGAGTTGGCCGACGTTGCCGACACCGCAATCGCCCAGGTGGCCGAGGAGATCGGCCAGCGGCCGAGCATGAAGCAGATGGGAATGGTGATGAAGGCGGCCACCGCGATCGCGGCCGGGAAGGCCGACGGCGCACGCCTGTCTGCCGCTGTCAAAGAGCGGCTATGACGCGCGCCGCGGCGGCGCGCAACGCCCGTGCCGCCGCGACCGCTCGGGGAAATTGGGGCCACTCCGACACCGATGTCTTGAGCGCCGCGCGTCCGCAATACGAACGGAATTTCGCTCGCGGCACGGCAAGCTGCTCGCGTCCGCCCCGACCGCGCCCGAACAGCTGTGCGTGGATGTCTTTGGCCCCCATGTCGCTGCGCTGCTCGCTGACGCACAGACCTCGGGCGGGCTGCTGATTGCGGGTGAAATCCCGGCTGCACCTGTTATCGGAGAGCTGGTGGGCCGTGAGCAGCACAGGATCGCGGTCCGCTGAGATCGGGCGGCCCCGGGAACGGGGACGACGGCTACATACGGTGGTCTGGCCGGATTCGGGTGTTCTGGCGGATCATCGATCGCGCATGATGCAGGTGCTTGGCCGCCCAGCGCCGATACATCCGTCGCGGCCACGACATCCGCTGGTGCGGGCGCTGCGTGTGGCGTACCAGCTCGAGCTCGACATGGTTGAGTTCCTCCGCCCCGATCGCGGCGACGCCGTCGTCGCGGATGAACTCGAGCAGCAACGCATCGGGGTCCAGCAACTCACGCTCCCAAGCCTCGTGGTCGCTGACGTCGGCGATGCCGATCGTGTCGGCAGCGTTGCGGATCACCTCGCCCAGTTCGCTCCGGAGCAACTGACGAAACGCGTCGGCCCCTTGCAGGGGATTGGCGACCAGCCATGAGTGGTACGCGTCGGGCACCCGGTACAGCGTGGCGTCCGCTGCGTTGGCGATTTCGCGTGCAGAGCTGAACGGCACGATCTTGTCCTTCTCCGCGTGCACCACCATCGTCGGCATCCCCTCGACGTGCATGGTTTGCAGCATCGGCGTGTAATCGCCGGACTCGATGATGGCCTTGATCGTCCGGACGGCTCCCAGCGGATTAAGCAAATTAGGAGTCGCCACCGAGGCGAGCAGGCGCAAGTACCCGACCTGTGGGCCGGCTTCCAGCCGCAACGGGGCCAGTGTGTCACGGAACGCAATGGAAGCCGCACCCAATGCCCTGCCGGGGGATTTCACCAGGTGTGGGATGGTGGCGTCGAACCGCGCCCCGGCTGCTGGGTCTAGCAGCACGGCGGCCAGCACTCGCTCGGGCGCGCGCGCGGCCAGCTGGATGGTCATTCGTCCACCCATCGAATGGCCGGCGAACACCGCTTGTCCGATGCCCAGGGCGTCCAACGTGCGCAACACCGAGTCGGCGCGATCACTGAAGCTGCAACGGTCTTTGGGCAGCCGCCACGTGTCGCCGTGACCGGCGGCGTCCACGGCGACGACCAGAAACCCCAGACCGGCGATCCGGCTGAGCATGCGCAGGTACGCGCGGCGACTCAGCAGGAGCGCGTGCATGAAGACCAGCGGCACTCCACGGCCGCCGACGGAAAGGCCGATCCGGCGCCCGTCGTCGAGGTCGACGATGTGATGGGTCAGACGAATACGGCTTTGAGATGTGCTAGTCATCGCCACCTGCGGCATTCCCGGCGGGGTGGCCGATTAAACGCAGGCAGGCACGAAACGCTGAGGAGCCCCGCACGGCCGGGCACGGCTGAGCCGTACCACCACGCCGCACCCGATTCGCCGGCGGTTTGCGACCGGTGCGGCTGGGTAACCAGGCCGTCATGACGAATTTTGGCTACACTCTCATGACCGAGCAGAGTGGACCCAAAGATCTTGTCCGCTATGCGGTTTCAGCCGAACAGCGCGGTTTCGACTTCGCGGTCTGCAGTGACCACTTCTCGCCGTGGCTGGCTTCGCAAGGGCACGCCCCCAACGCCTGGCCCGTGCTCGGCGCGGTGGCACAGGCCACCGAGCGGGTGGACCTCTACTCCTATGTGACGTGCCCGACGATGCGATATCACCCCGCCATCGTCGCGCAGCAGGCAGCGACGGTGCAGATACTGTCCGATGGCCGGTTCACCCTCGGCTTGGGCAGCGGTGAGAACCTCAACGAACACGTCGTCGGCCGGGGCTGGCCGACCGTCGAACGTCGGCAGGACATGCTGTGCGAAGCCATCGAGATCATCCGCGAGCTATTCGGCGGCGGGCCGGTCAACTGGAGCGGCGAGTACTTCCAGGTGGACTCCGCACGACTGTGGGACGTGCCTGACGTTCCGGTCGGCATCGGGGTGGCCATGGCGGGTAAGAAGGCCATCGGCAAATTCGCCAGGCTGGCCGAGCATCTGATCGCAGTCGACCCCGACGCCGAACTTCTTCACGAGTGGCACGGTGCGCGCCAAGCCGCCAACCTCGCCGGTGGCGGGCGGATCGTCGGCCAGATACCGGTCTCCTGGGACCCGGACCGCGGCGCCGCCATCGAACGCGCGCACGACCAGTTCCGCTGGTTCGTCGGTGGCTGGAGCGTGAACGCCGACCTACCGACGCCGGCCGGATTCGCCGGCGCCACCCAATTCGTGCGACCCGAAGACGTCGCGGAGAGCATCCCCTGCGGACCGGACCTGGATGGGATCGTCGACGCGGTCCGGGCGTACTGGGAAGCCGGATTCACCGATATCGCCTTGGTTCAGATCGGCGGGGATTCGCAGGATCTGTTCCTCAAGGAAGCCGCCGAACCCTTGCTTGCGGCGCTACACC
>CAYNLB010000139.1:6722-8178 GCA_964397935.1 uncultured Mycobacterium sp. | reverse complement strand
AACGCGGCATCTCGGCTATCCCCAACGTGTATCAGCCGCAAGACGACTCTCGACTCCTGGTAGACGTCATGCAGCAGACGGCGCTCATTCCGGGACGGCGGGTGCTCGACCTTTGCACCGGCAGCGGATTCATCGCGATCGCCGCTGCCGCAATGGGTTGTGCCAGCGTGACCGCCTTCGACATATGCCCGCATGCCGTGCGCTGTTCGCGGGGCAACGCAGCCGTTGCCGGGGTAGCGGTCGAGGTTCGGGAGGGATCGTGGATGGGGGCTCTCGACTGTGCGCCGTTCGACGTGGTCGTGTCCAATCCGCCCTATGTGCCGACTCCGCCCGGCATCGACACGGAAGTGATCTGTTCGAGTGCCGGACCGTCCTGGGCCTGGAACGCCGGCCTCGACGGCCGGCTGATTTTGGATCCGCTGTGCGGATCGGCGCCGAAACTGTTGCGCGGCGGGGGATCGCTGTTACTCGTGCACTCGGCGCTGGCCGGTGTAGCACAGTCGCTGGATAGCTTGCGGTCGGCCGGTATGAAGGCTGAACCCATTGCCTCCAAGTGGATTCCATTCGGGCCGGTGATGTCCGCCCGGGCAGCCTGGCTGGAGGACACCGGCCGGATACCGCGCGGACGCCGGGAAGAGGAGCTGGTTGTGATCCGGGCGCAGAAGCCGTGACCGCCAACCGGGTACAGGTGGTACCGGGCGGACCCGTGCTGGTGCCCGGTCCGGTACGAATCGAAATGCCCGGCGGCGAGGTGGTCGAGTCGGACCGGTTCATGGTGGCGATCTGTACCTGCCGGCGGAGCGGCAGGTATCCGTTGTGTGACGCCAGCCATCGCCGGTGCCGGCCCGGCAAAAGCAAGGACCGGAAGGCTATTCCAGCGGCCGCCGTAGCGACGACTGATCCTGCTTCCAGGACGCCATGATCTTGTCCGCCAGCCGATCTTCGAGCGCAGCGTGTGCGCGCATCCCGAAGACGACATCGCGATCCAGCTGTGGTTCCCGGGCAACGAGATCGCCGACAACGTCGCCGCGCACGACTTGTTCGTGGACCGCGTCGGCCTCGACATGCTCGCTGTAGAACCCGATACAGGCCGACGGTGCCGCCATCCGTTGCAGAGCCTGAACCATGCGTTGGGATCCTGGCGGCGAGGTGATCTCCGTCGACGCGAAGTGCCCAATTGCGGCGCCCCGCAATGAGCGGTGCAGCCCGAACAGTGACATGAGATTGACCACCGCCAATGCTTCGGCCGGGGCGGCATCGAGGTAGCCCAGATAGGTCGGATCCAGATCGGCCGCCGCCATCAGGTCGGCGAACAGCTGCTGGTGCAGACGCGGGCCCTGCCCGGCGCCGTACTCGTCGAACTCGACCGCCACGAACGCCGCTTTGGCGCGACCCACCAGCCGGGGAATCGCAAATGCGTGCGGATCGCCCTCCTTGAGGTGATATAGCGATCGGT
>CAYNLB010000139.1:1875-6622 GCA_964397935.1 uncultured Mycobacterium sp. | reverse complement strand
GCGTATCGTGTCGGCGAGCGCCCTCATCAGCCTCAGGCCACGTCCGCTGTTGCCGGGGAGGGGGTTCGGCGTCTTCCACGAACCGAAGTCGGTGACCCGCCCCCGGACTTCGCCGTCAGCGGCTTCGACCTCGAGGATTATCGAGCCGCTGGCAAGTCCGCGATATGCGTGTTCGACACAGTTGGTACACGCTTCGTTGACGACAAGGACAACGTCTGCCGTCAACTCGTCCGGTATCCCTGCGGCGGACAGCCACTCGGCCAGCCGATGCCGGATGGCAAACAATTTGTCTGCAGTGGAATCGCTTTCGATTCGAAGGGGCGCTTGCCGATGCCGGTAGATCACCATCGCCACGTCGTCGTCATACCCCGCTGCCGGGGCAAGCTCATGAAGGACCGCGTCCGCCACGGCGTCCAGAGGCAATGTCATCGTTTGCGCCAGAACATCCGCGGCGCGGGCGATTCCGTCGTCAATCGACTCGTGTTTGCGCTCGACCAAGCCGTCGGTGAACAGCATCAGGGTCGATCCGGGCGGTAGTACCTTGGTGGTCTGCGGTCGCGGTCCGTCTCGGCGGACCGCGAGCGGGACCGATGCGGCGTCGGTTAACACGGTCGTCGGGCCAGGCTCGGGACCGGCGACGACGGCCGGCATGTGGCCGGCGTTGCTGTACTGCAGTATCCCGGATTCGGTATCCAGTATCGCCAGGAAAACCGTGGTGCAGTATGCATTCGGGATGAGGGATGCCGCAGAGTCGAGTTGCTCGAGCAACAACGCGGGCTGGGCACCGTTGATCAGTAACGCCCGCGCCGAGCTGCGCAGCTGCCCCATGATGGCGGCCGCCGGCAGGCCACGACCCACGCAGTCGCCGACAACAACGCCGATGCGGTGGTCGCCGAGCGGTAGCACGTCATACCAGTCGCCCCCGATCTCCAGTGGTGGGACGGCGGGTTCGTAGCGCACGGCAAAGCCCGGCGGCGGCTGCACCGGCGGCAGCATCGCGCGCTGCAACGTCAACGAGGTCTCGCGCGCGCTCTCGAATTGGCGGACGTGCTGCATGGCCAGACTGAGGTGGCCGATGAGCACCGTGACCAGTAGCCGATCTTCCACGCTGACCCAGCGTGGCGAGCGCAGCTCCATCCACAACGCCACATCCCCAGCGCCGGAGAGCGCCGCAACCAATCCCTGCGCCTTGCCGGGATTGTCGGGCCGCTCGACCGTCTTGGCCGTCAGCGGCAACTGGTGCCGGGCGTGCTCAAAGGTGCGACGCAACCACGGATCCATCCTGCGCCAGGTTGATTCGGAGGGCTCGCCCGCCACTTGAAGAGTCGGATCGCCGTCGCCGTTCGGCCACGAGACCGCGATCACCCGTTGCACGTCTAGCGCCGTGCTGCACTCGTCGACCGTGATCGACAACAGCTCGTCCACGCTTTTGGCCACGGCCACAGCGGTGGCCAGGCGCAATACCGCGCTTTCCCGTGCCGCAAATGCTCGCTCGGCGGTGACGTCACGAATAGTCCCGGCGAACACGTCTCGGTGGCCGCCCATTTCCTTTACCGCGTTGATGCTGACCATCACCCATGCCAGGCGGCCGTCCGCACGCCGGATGGGCGTCTCGTAGGCGGTGCTGCCAGTGCTCTGGACGAGCAATTGCTGTTGGCGCGCGGCCGATTTGTCTATCAGCCACGGGTGTGGCCATCGGTAGGGCAACCCCTCCGCGGGATAGCCGAGGATCTCGGTCGAGGCGTCGTTCATTTCGATGATCGAGCCTTCGTGGTCGGCCACGAAGAACCCCTCCTGCAGCGAATTCACCAGCGCGGTACGGAATTTGTCACGGTCGGCCAGATCCTCGGCGCGAGCCCGTTGCTCCGCGTAGCGCCTGGCGCCGTCAATAAAGCCGCGAGTGGCGACATCAAGCGGCGCCAACGTCTGCAACAGGAATTCCAGTGCTACCGGCGCATCGATCCGGGCGTCTTTCGAGATCTCCAGGATCAACTGGACGTGATGCTCGACGATGTCGAGCATGCTGACTTGTTCTTCCAGGGCCCGGCGTCCGAGCTCATTTCCGATGGACAGGCTGTCCTCGTCGCGCGTGTCCAAGTAGGCAAGCAGCGCAGTGGCGTAGTCGGCATGGAAGTTGTCGGCGTTGATCATGTCGACACTCCCCGGTGACGCGCGGCCGGCTCGATCGCATCGAGCGCGTCGACGGCGCGCAGTGCGGCCGTTGCGGCGGCCGGACCGTGCCCCGGACCGTCCATGGCATCGAACGGCGCGGCGTCTTCATCGATGTCGAGCGCGATCGGATGGTGACGGGAGACCCGTCCGCCCATCGGGCGACCCGCGGTTGCCCACTCGATCGGCCCGTAGCGGCCGTTCTCATGCACGGGGCGGGACCCATTTCCACATCTCGACGACCGTGCCCCGGCCCGGTGTGGATTGCACCAGCAATCGGTCCATCAGGCGGCTGGCGCCAGGCAAGCCCATCCCCAACCCCCGACCGGTCGAGAATCCGTCGTCCATGGCGCGGTCGATGTCGACGATGCCGGGGCCCTGATCTTCGGCGCGTACCACCAAAGCCTTGCGACCCTCCCGGTCGGCCACGCCGACCCAGACAGTGCCGCGACCCGCGTAGCTGGTGATGTTTCGGGCGATTTCGGAGATCGCCGTGGCGATCATGGTGACGTCGGTCAGCGAGAATCCGAGGTCGAGCGCGGCTTGATGCCCGGCTCTGCGCGCGGCGACGATGTCGTCGGGATTGTCGATATCGACGACGATGTCAGCCGCCACCGTCGGGTCCGATCGTCGACTTCCGCTGCGCCAGTTTCCGGCCCGACAGAGCGAGGCCGATGGTCACCAGGGTCAGGGGGATTTGCCAGGAGAGGCCGGTGATGATGACGCCGGCGCCCATCAATCCGGCGGCGTCCACCGCGTGGACCAGGCGGTTCGCCACCGTGGAGTCGATCGTCGG
The DNA here is from genome assembly GCA_964397935.1 of uncultured Mycobacterium sp. GTDB lineage: Bacteria > Actinomycetota > Actinomycetes > Mycobacteriales > Mycobacteriaceae > Mycobacterium. Next base: position 3,657 of record CAYNLB010000139.1, on the reverse strand, counting down.
CACACCGGTGATGTCGATCACCACGACTTTCGCGCGGTTGGCGCGGTCGGCGCGCAGCAGTTGTTCGGTGACCTGGCGGGCGCACCGGCTGTCGAGCACACCGATGATGGGCAAATCAGTGCCTGTTCGCGCACCCGGAGCACCGGCGCGGGCAGCTCACGCATGGTCTCCTGCTGCTGTCGGATGACGCGCTCGCGTTCCCGGACGAAGCTGACGGCCACGGCGGTCGCTTCGGAGGAGATCTCCTCGGGGATCATCGCGGTGAGCAACGCGGCCTCGGTGATCCTGCGGGCCCACTCCTTGCGCAAAACGGTTCGATTCTGGCGCGGATGCTGTACCAGCCGAGGCAGCAGGCCTTCGCCGGAAATGCCGACTGCCTGGGCGGCGGTGGAGGTGGTGGTGAAATTCGACGGCGAAACTGGCATCTGGCCTCCCGAGTGGCTCCGCGCGCTCCGCCGTGCGCGGGCCCTTTTGTGAGACTAGCTCGGGTTGTCGCGACGTAGGTGTTGAGGACATATTCTTCTCGCAGTTTGCAAGGCAGGCTAGGCTTGCACCACGTTCACCGCCCAGGACAAAGGATCGTCATTGTCAGCTCCTGATTCGATCACTACGTTGGTTGCGGACCACGATGGAGTGTCGGTGGTCAGTGTCAGCGGCGAAATCGATTTGGTCACCGCTCCGGCACTGGAACAAGCCATCGGCGCGGTGGTTGAAGAGAATCCGGCCGCACTGGTCGTCGACCTTTCCGCGGTGGAGTTCCTCGGTTCGGTGGGCCTGAAGATCCTGGCGGCGACCTACGAGAAACTCGGCAATTCCACGGCGTTCGGGGTGGTTGCCCGCGGTCCGGCGACCAGGAGGCCGATCCATCTGACCGGTCTGGACAAGACGTTCCCGCTGTACCCCACGTTGGACGACGCGTTGAGCGCAGTGCGCGGCGGCTAGGCTGCGATTGTCAGCTGCCTGGGCTCTGATAGCCGTCCCAGCATGTGTAGTTGCGTTGCAACATGATTGGTGATCAACACGCGGCCGATGCTTTGAGATAGCCTTCGCTCGTGGGTTTGGCGACCTGCGGTGCTCTCAATCCTCGAAACGACGTCTGCTCGGATGGCTGATGCGATGATCACCGCTATGGACGTCGACGATCCGAAAGATGACCAGTGGTGGGATAGCTACGAACGCAACGAAACCGAACTCGAGCGTCTGGACCGCAATTGGAACAGCCTGCTGCAGGAGCTGCGGGTGGTGCAGACGGGGGTGCAGTTGCTCACCGGTTTCCTGCTGACACTGCCCTTCCAGCAGCGTTTCGACGTTCTCTCCCCCCACATGCGCAATGTCTATCTCACGACGGTGGCTCTGGCGGTCAGCGCGACGGTGTTGCTGATCGCGCCTGTCGGCATACACCGGCTGCTGTTCAGGCGCCATCGTCTCCGGGTGCTGGTCTGGGCAGCGCACCGGTGCGCCTACACCGGGCTGGCGCTACTGGGTCTGGCGCTGACCGGCATGACTGTCATCGTTTTTGCCGCGGTGTCCGGCGGCAACGCGGGCGCCATAGCGGGAGCGTGTGCGGTGGCGATGTTTACGTTCTTTTGGTGGGTATTACCGCTGGTGCTGCGCACCCGCGGGAGGTGAGGCGAGGGTCAGCGGCCAAGCGCCAGTGCGGTGATGCGGGTCGATTCCAGGTGCTCGAGTAGGTCTTGCGGGTCGTCGAAAATCGGTGATGCACCGGCCGCCTGCAATTCTGCGTGGGCGGTGCCGCCGCTCAGCAGTCCGATACAGGGCAAC
>CAYNLB010000139.1:0-1775 GCA_964397935.1 uncultured Mycobacterium sp. | reverse complement strand
GTCCGGCGAAGAGCTGGCGGTGACAGTGATACCACGGCGGGCCGATGAGTTCACCTGCTCGAGCTGTTTTCTGGTCCAGCACCGCAGCCGGTTGCGCACCTCGGGTTCAGGACTTCCGATCTGCGCCGACTGCGCGTAACACACTGCTGACGCCTGGTGGTCGCCCACCCGGCATCGCCACCGCTGTTGTGCGGCTCGCATCAACCGCATCTTGACCGCGCAGAAACGCCGTGTTTCTGTCGTCAGCGTGGCAGCATCCCGAATCGGCCGGGCGGACTCGCGGGATACCTTGAGCCGTCCGCCCGGTTTACCCGCTCCCCGCATGCTTCGTTCGGCTTGCGCGGCGGCGTACGCGGTCGCGTATCTGGTGGGTGGCGAGCGGCGGATGCTGCGACTCATACGCCGATACGGATCGATAATGACTATGCCGATCCTCAGCCTGGGCAACGTCGCGGTCGTGTCCGACCCGGAGCTGGCAAAGCAGGTGTTCACCGCCCCGGCGCATGTCCTGCTCGGGGGAGAAGGGGTGGGACCCGCGGCGGCGATTTATGGCTCCAGATCCATGTTCGTCCAGGAGGAGCCGGAGCATCTGCGGCGGCGCAAACTCTTGACACCGCCGCTGCACGGCGCCGCGCTGAGCAGTTACGTGCCGATCATGGAAGCGTCCGCACGCGCGGCAATGCACAGCTGGCCCGTTGACCGTCCCTTCGAGATGCTGAGGGCGGCGCGAGCGCTGACACTGGATGTGATCGTCAAGGTCACCTTCGGAGTTGGCGATCCCGGCGAAGTGCGGAGATTGGGCCAGCCATTCGAGCGATTGTTGAATCTTGGTGTTTCCGAGCAACTTACACTCCGCTACGCGCTGCGTCGCTTGGGCGCATTGCGGTGGTGGCCGGCTCGTGCCCAAGTGAACAAGGAGATCGACGACGTCGTCATGCCGCTCATTGCCCAGCGGCGAGACGATCCCCGCCTCAACGAGCGACTCGATATTTTGTCGCTGCTCATCTGCGCGCGCGGAGATGACGGCGAACAGCTCTCCGACAGCGAGATTCGTGACGATGTGATCACACTGATGCTGGCAGGCCACGAAACCACCGCGACGACACTGGCGTGGGTCTTCGATCTTCTCCTGCATCATCCTGATGCGTTGCGACGCGTACAGTCAGAAGCCCTGAGTGGCGAGGAACAATTCACGACAGCGGTGATCAACGAGACCTTGCGGGTGCGCCCTCCCGCACCCTTTACCGCTCGTGTTGCTGCGCGACCGTTTCCCATCGGCGGCTACCGCGTCGAGGCCGGCACACGAATCGTCGTCCATATCATCGCAATCAACCGCAGTCCCGGTACTTACGACAATCCGAACGAGTTCCGCCCGGAACGGTTCCTCGGTACCCGTCCGCAGACCTACGCATGGGTGCCGTTCGGAGGAGGCGCCAAACGTTGTCTGGGCGCGAGCTTCTCGATGCGAGAATTGATTACCGTGCTGCACGCACTCCTACGCGAGGGCGAGTTCAGCGCCGTCGATGAGAATCCCGAAAGGATCGTGCGACGCTCGATCATGCTGGCGCCCCGTTACGGTACCAGGGTGCGGTTCCGTCCTGTCGGCCTCGCGTGACCGGCGCCGAAGTCGCTCGTCGTCATGGCGTCGCGAATTCAATGTGCAGTGCTTCCAGTCCCCGAAGGATGTAGAGCGGCACGTAGTCGAAACGCCGATCCCCCGGCGGTCCGTGGTGAGTTTCGTCCTTTACCGGACCGTCCTCGTTGCGCTGGGCCCG
>CAYNLB010000138.1:0-11633 GCA_964397935.1 uncultured Mycobacterium sp. | reverse complement strand
GGTCCTGATATGCGAGATCTATCACCAGCCCCGCCATGGCGATGGCCAGTGACGCGTCCGGCGGCAGCTCCCTGCCACACGAACCGCACCCCAACCCTGTCGCGGTCATGTCATCGCCTCGGCCATCGCCATGTGACCCTCGAAACCGACTTTTGTGGCCACCTTTCGGTATCGATCCCGGAACTTTCGATAGGTCGTCTCGTCGCCGTGAGCGCGCGCCAGCAGCGCGCGCAGACGCAGCAGCGGCAGTTCGTGTAGCACGAAGCCGGGATCGGTCGGCACCGCAGCCAGCCTGTCGATCTCGGCCTTGGCCTCTTCGAGGTCGGTCTCCGTGCCGCGCCGGAGAAGCGATTCGACGAGGACGGTGACCGCCGGCCCGCGTGAGGTCATGTCTCCGGAGGGAAATACGAACTCGACGCTTTCGCGTGCCGACGCGATAGCACCATCGACATCCCCGACTCTGGCCTTTTCCTTCGCTTCCTCGGTATCGACGAATCGCACCGACTTTGCCGTGTAGCCGTGCCGCAGAGAAGCCTCGCGGTACTGCGCGAGCAGTTCGAGGCCGGCTCCTCGTTGCGAACCACCGCGGTTGGTGAGGACGAGACCGCGAGTCAAGCGGGCGGCGTCCCTTGCGAAGTCGTCACCGCAACGCTCGGCTCTCTCCAACACTTCGGCGGTGTCCGCAACGGCGGTCGGATCTGCCAGCAAGGCCCCATTATGTATGGAAATGCAGTACTTGAACATGAGTGTGGCTACGTAGACCGACGTGTCTTCGGCAGAGCGGGCCATGGTGATCGCAGCGTCGAAGTCTTCGCGGTAACCGGGCATTCCCAGGCAGAATCGATTGGCCCCGCGCAGTGCAATTGCGAACGCCAACGGTGATCCGAGGATCATGCTGCCCTTGGTGGGATCGCCGTCGCACACATCGATGGCGCGCTGGGCCAACCGCAAACCCTGGACAACTTCGCCGGCCTGGAACTTGGCATTGGCCGCCGCGAGGGAAGCCGTAACCGCGATTGTCGGATCCACGACCTCCTCGAGCAACCTGCTGCAGTCGGATGCCACACTTGCGGCCTCGCGGTACTTGTTGTGAAACACCAGTGCAGTCAGCATCCCGGCCATGCCGACGGCCAGCGACAGATCATCCCCGGCCGACGCGCAGAGGTCGCGAAGTTGGTCGAACCCGGTGTCTTCTACGCTGCCACTGACTCTCCAGGTATTGCCGCACATCAGCACTCGGGGACCGATCCGCATGGCGGACCGGTCCGGATCACCGGCGGGGAGCCGGTCAGCGACCTCGCGTGCCCGCCGCCAGCTTCTGTAAGCTGCCGCAACGTCGCGGAATTGGACCCATGCGCCCGCGCGCATGTGCCAATTGAACGCCGCGCGGAGATCTCCCGCCGCTTCGAGATGCTCGGCGATGAGCGCCGCATTTGCGTCGGTCGACCGAGGATCGCATTCTTCGACCGCGTCGGCCAGGCGTCGATGCAGTTGGGCACGGTCCGATTTCAACTGCGACTCGTACGCCACCCTGCGGATCAGCGGATGCCGGAAGGCATACTCGTCGTGGTGAGTGAACGTCACCTGGTCGATCAGTTCGGCTCCGATCAGCTCTGCCAACTCGACGGACTCCACCAGGCCGGCAAGCAAGCCGGAGTCAAATCGCAGTCCGATGACCGCCGCGGCGTTCAACGTGCATTTGGCCGTCGGGCCGAGGCGGTCAATGCGGGCAGCAATGGTGGCCTGCAGGGACGCCGGGACGTGCATTTCCTCAGTACCCTGTCGGCAGACATAGGCACCGGGTTCGCCGTGCACGACACCGCGCTCGGCCAGATCACGAACGAGCTCCTCGGTAAAGAACGGGTTGCCGGCGGCACGTTCGGCGAGCTGCCCGACGAGCGTCCTGACCGACGGATCGGCGCCCAACAACTCGGCGGCCAACGCTGTGCAATCCGAATCGTCGAGTGGAACAAGGGAAATCCGGTGCGAACTCGGCAACTGGTCGAGCGACCCGTGGTATTCGGGCCGGTACGTGATGAGCACCAACGAGCGCGTCTGCGGCACGACTGCGGCGAAGTCGGCGATCATGGCCTCACTGATCTCGTCGATCCAGTGCGCGTCCTCGATCACGAAAACGGCTGGTGTTGTCCGGGCGACCGCGGCCGCGTTCAACAGTGCGGCCAGCCGCCGTCTACGCGCCGCGGGGTCGATATCGGGCAACGGGACGTCGGGGACACCGATGCCGAGCAGGTCGTCGAGCAACGCGAGGTCCTCCGGATCGGCGTCGGCCATGCGGGCGCGCACGGTCGCGCGTGCCGCGTCATCCTCGAGGCCTCTGATCGCGAACACGTCCCGAAGTAAGCGCGCCGCAACATGAAAAGGAATATCGCTGGTATGAGATTCGCAGTATGTCGTGAAAACCTCGACGCCACGCTGGGTCGCTATCGAGGCCGTCTCTCCCACCATGCGGCTCTTGCCGATACCGGCCGCCCCCACCAGCCCCACCACGCGCCCCCTGCCGCTGATCGCCCGGTCGAGAATCCCGGCGACGGTGCTCATCTCCCAATCGCGACCCACCAGCGTTGACAGCCGCCGGGCCGGGCGCCCACCGCCGGACCCCGATGTCACCAGGCGGCGTGCCCCCACCGGCGACTCCGCGCCCTTGATCCGCACCATCTCGGGTTCGCCCAGCACAAAGCAGTGTTCGACCAGCCGCGCGGTGGACTCGCTCAGCATCACCCCACCCGGCGGGGCTACCGATTCCATCCGCTGCGCCATGCCGACCTGTTCGCCGATCGCGGTGTAATTCATTGGGCTCGAACCGATTTCACCGGCGATCACTTCACCGGAATTCAGTCCCACCCGCAGCCGCAATTCCACACCGTCACGGTCTTGCACGTCGACGGCAAGCCGCTTCGCCTCCTCCTGAACACCCATGGCAGCCAGGCAGGCACGAACAGCGTGGTCCTCCAACGCCACCGGAGCACCGAAGACCGCCATGATGCCATCACCGGTGAACTTGTCGACCGTGCCGCCGAAGCGCTGCACCACCGCCGCGGACCAGTCGAACAGCTCGGCCATGAGCTCGCGCAGCCGCTCTGCCCCGAGCGCCCCGGCGATATCCATCGAATGCACCACGTCGGCGAACAACACCGTCACCTGCTTGTACTCGGCAGGCTGGTGCGACAGGGGCGTGGCAGCGCCGCATGCGTCGCAGAACTTCGCGTTGCCCCGCAGTTCCATACCGCACGACCCGCAAACCACACCAGCCGCAGTCACGTCATCGCCTCAGCTCGGTCTCGTGACCTCCGCGCGGCTCGTCAGGCGATGCGCACGTCGAAATCGGCGAACTCGGGTTGACGTAAGAGCTCATGGTGAGTCTCCGGTGTCCAGGGGAAGAGCTCCGGCAGGCCATCCTTTCCCAGATACCAACTGTTGCATCCGGTAACCCAGATCGTTTGAGGCATAGCCGCTTTCATGCGCTCGTTGTATTCCTTCGTGGCCGCTTCGGTCGGTGCGACGGTGCGCACCACATCGTTGCGAAGTTGCTCGATCCACCACATCGCATAGTCGGCCTGGTCCTCGGCGACCGGGGTCAGGGACTGGTTGCCGATCGGCGAATGCGGCCCCATCAGCATGAACAGATTGGGGAATCCCGGCACCGCGATAGACCGGTATGCCATCGGCCCGTCGGCCCATGCCTCGTCCAGGGTGAGTCCACCCTCCCCGATCACCTCGAGTGGGCGCACGTAGGCCCGGGCGTCAAACCCGGTGGCATAGACCAGTAAGTCCAGTTCGTGCAGGGTGCCGTCTGCAGTGACAATGCCGCGGGGCTCGATGTGGTCGATCGGGTCGGTGATCACCTCGACGCCTGGCTGTTGCACGGAACGGTAGAAATGTCCGGCCATAACCTGCCGCTTGCACATCGGCTGATCTTTCGGGGTGAGTTTGGCCCGCAATTCGGGGTCACGCACCGAAAGCCGCAGGTTCCATCGACACGCGGCCTGGACGAAACGCCGCTGGAATCCGGGTTGAATCGGCGCGCGGCCGAATACGCGCCTGACAAACAACCCCCAGAACCAGTAGCCCAGCGCATTCAGCCTCGGCCACCGCGACAACGCACCCCGGGTCAGCCGCGAGTAGCGCGGGTTAGGCATCGGGTAGACCCACTGCGCGGTGCGCTGGAACACGGTCAACCCGCGCACCTTGCCGCCGAGATCTGCCACAATCTGCACGCCGGTCGAGCCGGTCCCGATCAAGCCGATCCGCTTGTCCGGCAGGGATACCGAGTGATCCCAGCGCGACGAATGAAACGCGGGACCACCGAACGTCTCCCGCCCTGGGATCTCCGGATAGCGAGGCACCCGCAGCACCCCCGTCGCGGTCACGAGCACGTCGAACGTTTCCTCGCCCTCGGTGGTGGTGAGCCGCCACTTCCCATCGTCGTACCGGGCACTGGTGACGTTGGCGCCGAACCGAATATGCGGACGTATGCCGCGTTCGTCGGCCACCTGCTGGAAGTACGCCTGTATCTCAAGACCCGGCGGCAGCAGGTGCGACCAATTGGGATTCGGTCGAAACGAGTACGAGTAGTAGCGCGACGGGATATCGCAGGTGAGTCCCGGATAGGTGTTGTCGCGCCACGTCCCTCCGACGTCGTGCGCTTTCTCGAAGATGGTGAACGAGTCGATGCCGGCGTCCTGCAGCTTGACCGCCATACAAAGGCCTGACATCCCGGCGCCGATGATCGCGACGTTCAGTGGGCGCTTCCGTGCCATGACAACCACCCGGACCTCTCGCTGGCCTGCACACTACGCCGACGGCCCCAGGCGTAGCAACGGATTCGCCGGCAAGCACCTGGCCGCTACCTGCTTGTTAGGGCGACTGCCGCCCTGCCTGAGCAAAAAGTGGAACTTCGTATCTTTCTCCTGTCGACGCCCGCCCGGTGTCGGGCGGAGCCGCGAGGCCGTACTTTGAACACGTGGTCAGAGCCCGCGACACCGACGCCTGCCCGGGCGCGCTGCAGGTGCATCAGGCCGCCGACGGCGCGCTGGTGCGGGTGCGGCTGCCCGGCGGCATGATCACCACCGCCCAGTTGGCGGCCCTGTCCAGTGTCTCAAGCAGGTTCGGTTCGGAGACCCTGGAGCTGACCGCGCGGGGCAACGTGCAGGTGCGCGGGATCACCGACGTGACGGCGGTTGCCGAGGCGGTCGCCAAAGCCGGGCTGTTGCCGTCGGCGACACATGAGCGGGTGCGCAACATCGTCGCCTCGCCGCTGTCCGGCCGTTCCGGCGGACGCGCCGACGTGCGGGCATGGGTCGGTGAGCTGGACGCCGCGATCTGCGCGAAGCCCAGGCTGGCGGAGCTGGGTGGCCGATTCTGGTTCAGCCTGGACGACGGCCGCGCCGACGTGTCCGGACAGGGTGCCGATGTCGGCGTGCATGTGCTCCCGGACGGCTGTGCGCTGCTGTTGGCCGGACGGGACACCGGTGTCCGGCTGGCCGCCGGCCAGGTGGTCGAGATGTTGATCGGCATCGCGGAGCGTTTCGTCGCCATACATGGAAAAGCTTGGCGCATCCAGGAATTGGACGACATTCGGGCGCTGCTGCCCGATGTCGAGCCGGGCGGCGCGACGTTTCCCGCCGTCACCAAGCCCCCGGTGGGCTGGATCGACCAGGACGACGGCCGGGTGACACTGGGCGCCGCGATCCCGTTGGGCGTGCTGCCCGCCCACGTCGCGGACTACCTCGCCGCCGTCGGGGCCCCGCTGGTGATCACGCCGTGGCGATCGGTGCTGGTGTGCGACCTCAGCGAAGAGGTGGCGGACGTCACACTCCGGGTGCTGGCCCCGCTGGGCCTGGTGTTCGACGAGAACTCCCCGTGGCTGAACGTCAGCGCCTGCACCGGCAGCCCCGGATGCGCGCATTCGGCCGCCGACGTGCGAGCGCACGCCGAACGGTCGCTGGACCCCGATTACCCGGTGCACCGTCACTTCGTCGGCTGCGAACGCGCCTGCGGCAACCCACACGCCGGCGAGGTGCTGCTTGCCACCGGGGATGGATACACGCTGCTGAACCCCGTGGCGATCGCCAGCGCGGCGAAGCCGGGCGCAGCGGGGCGCCACTGCAACACGCCGTAGGGTGAGCAGGTGATCGACTACATCCGGGACGCGGCGGAGATCTACCGGCAGTCGTTCGCGGCCATCCGCGCCGAGGCCGATCTGACGCGGTTCCCCGCCGACGTCGCCCGGGTCGTGGTCCGGCTGATCCACACCTGCGGGCAGGTCGATGTCGCCGAGCACGTTGCGTACACCGACGATGTGGTCGCGCGTGCCGGCGCCGCCTTGCGAGCTGGCGCCCCGGTGTTGTGTGATTCGTCGATGGTGGCCGCGGGGATCACCACCGCGCGGCTGCCGGCCGGCAACGAAGTGGTGTCGCTGGTGGCCGATCCGCGCGCCGCCGAGTTGGCCGCCCACCGGCACACCACCCGATCGGCGGCGGGCGTGGAGCTGTGGGCCGACCGGCTGCCCGGTGCGGTGCTGGCCATCGGTAACGCACCCACCGCGCTGTTCCGCCTGCTCGAGCTGATCGACGAAGGGGTTGCTCCGCCGACCGCGGTGCTGGGCGGGCCCGTCGGCTTCGTCGGTTCGGCGCAGTCCAAGCAGGAGCTCATCGACCGCCCACGCGGGATGTCGTATCTGGTGGTGCGCGGCCGCCGCGGCGGCAGCGCCATGGCCGCCGCGGCGGTGAACGCGATCGCGAGCGAGCGCGAATGACGTTCCGGGGCAAGCTATATGGGGTCGGGCTGGGGCCCGGCGACCCGGAGTTGGTGACGGTCAAGGCCGCCCGGGTGATCGGCGAGGCCGATGTGGTGGCCTATCACAGCGCCCGGCACGGTCGCAGCATCGCCCGCGGCATCGCCGAACCCTATTTGCGGCCCGGTCAGATCGAGGAGCACCTCGTCTATCCGGTGACCACGGAGACCACCGACCATCCCGGCGGCTATGCCGGTGCGCTCGAAGACTTCTATGCCGACGCCACCGGGCGCATCGCCACCCACCTCGACGCCGGCCGCAGCGTGGCCCTGCTCGCCGAGGGCGACCCGCTGTTCTACAGCTCCTACATGCATCTGCACACCCGGCTGACGCGACGGTTCGACGCGGTCATCGTGCCGGGTGTCACCTCGGTGAGCGCGGCCGCCGCGGCCATTGCGACGCCGCTGGTGGCCGGCGACGAGGTGTTGTCGGTGCTGCCGGGCACCCTGCCGGTGGCCGAGTTGACCAGGCGGCTCGCCGACACCGACGCGGCGGTCGTGCTCAAACTGGGCCGCTCCTATCACGCTGTCCGGGAAGCGCTTTCGGCGGCCGGACAGCTCGAGGACGCGTTCTATGTCGAGCGGGCCAGCACGCCCGGGCAACGAATCCTGCCCGCCTCGCAAGTCGACGAGACCAGCGTGCCGTACTTCTCGCTGGCCATGCTGCCGGGTAGCCGACGCAAGCGGCAGTCGGCAGCGGCGGGCACGGTCGCGGTCGTGGGCCTGGGTCCCGGCGACAACGACTGGACGACGCCGCAGAGCCGCCGAGAGCTGGCCGCCGCCACCGATCTGATCGGATACGCCGGCTACCTGAACCGCGTCCCGGCCCGCGATGGCCAGCGCCGCCATCCCAGCGACAACACCGACGAGCCCGCGCGTGCCCGACTGGCCTGCGCGCTGGCCGAACAAGGCCACACCGTGGCGGTGGTGTCCTCGGGTGATCCCGGCGTGTTCGCGATGGCCACCGCCGTGCTGGAAGAGGCCAAACAATGGCCGGCCGTGCGAATCCGGGTGATCCCCGCGATGACCGCGGCCCAGGCCGTCGCCAGCCGGGTCGGCGCTCCGCTGGGCCACGACTACGCCGTGATCTCGTTGTCGGACCGGCTCAAACCGTGGGACGTGATCGCCGCCCGGCTGGCCGCCGCGGCCTCCGCTGATCTGGTGCTGGCCGTTTACAACCCGGCGTCGGCGACGCGCACCTGGCAGGTCGGCGCGATGCGCGACATCCTGCTGGCCCATCGCGAACCCGGCACGCCGGTGGTGATCGGCCGCGACGTCTCCGGACCCGGCGAAGACGTCCGCGTGGTACGGCTGGCCGATCTGAACCCCGCCGAGGTCGACATGCGCTGCCTGCTGATCGTCGGGTCTTCCCAAACCCAGTGGCAGTTGAGCGATTTCGGCGATCGGGTGTTTACGCCTCGGCGCTACCCGGGTTGAGATGGGAACCGTCGACGCCCGAGTAGGTCGCCCCTTCGGTGGCAGGTTCCTCGCCGCCTGACTGTTGGACGTCCGAGCCCCGTGCGGCCTGTCCCCGGGTCCTGGCCGCCGCGTCCGCCTCCTCACCGAGCAGCAGGGAACGAACCAGACGGCGCGGTCCGAAGGGCCGCAGCATCTCACTGGCCGGGCGCGGGCGCACTCGTATCGGCCACCAGAACCAGCGCCCGAGTAGCGCGGCGATCGATGGCGTCATCAACGAGCGCACGATCAGGGTGTCGAACAGCAGTCCGAGGCCAATCGTGCTGCCGGCCTGGCCGATCGAGCGCAGGTCACTGGCGACCATCGACATCATGGTGAAGGCGAAGACCAGGCCCGCAGCGGTGACGACACTACCGGTCTCACCCATGGATCGAATGATGCCGGTCTTCAGGCCGGCGCCGATCTCCTCCTGGAACCGCGAGACGAGCAACAAGTTGTAGTCGGAGCCGACCGCGAGCAGGATGATCAACCCGAAGACCGGCGCGATCCAGTTCAGATCCAAGCCCAAGAGGTGTTGCCACACCAGCACCGAGAGCCCGAAGGCGGCGCCCAACGACAGCAGCACCGTGCCGACGATCACCAGGGATGCCACCAGAGCCCGGGTGATGATCACCATGACCGCGAAGATCAGCGTCAGCGCCGCGAGTCCGACGATCAGCAGGTCGTATTGGGACCCCGCCTGGATGTCACGATAGATGGCCGCCGTCCCGGCAAGGTAGAACCTGGCGCCGGTCAGCGTCGTTCCCTTCACCGCTTGATGCGCGGCGTTCAGTTCCGGCTTGACGGCAGCAATGCCCGCCGGGGTTGCCGGGTCCTTCTCGTGGGTGATGATGAAGCGCGCGGCCTTGCCGTCGGGCGACAGGAATAGTTTCAGACCGCGCTGAAAGTCCGGGTTTTGGAACGCTTCCGGCGGCAGGTAGAAGTAGTCACCACTCTTGGAGGCGTCGAAGGCCTGACCCATCGCGCTTGCCGTGTCGGTCATCTGGGACATTTGCGTGACCAGATTCGAGAAGCTGCTGTGCATCGTCAGCAGGCTCCCCCGCATGGACTGCGCGACGGCGATCATCGGCGGGAACTGGGCGAGCATCTGGGGCATGATCTCGTCGATGTTGTTCACGTCTTTGATCAGCGTGCTCATGTTCTCGCTGAACTTGTCCACGCCGTCGATCGCTTCGAAGACCGACTTCGTCGCCCAGCAGACGGGAATGTTGTAGCAGTGTTGCTCCCAGTACAGGTAGCCGCGCAGCGGCCTCGCGAAGTCGTCGAAATCCGCGAGGTGGTCTCTCATCTCATCCAGCGTCGCCTGCATGTCGTGCATGTCGCCGGTCATGTGATGAGTCGCGTTGCTCATCCGGCCCATCAGCCCCTGCATGCGCTCCATCGAGCCGATCATGGCGCCGAGATCGTCGCTCATCTTGAGCATGTCACCCATCCGGTCCTTCATGAATTGAAGGTTCTCCTGGATCGGGATCGATTGGGCACTGATCTGGAACGGTATCGACGTGTGCTCGATCGGCCCGCCCAATGGCCGGGTGATGCTTTGCACCATCGCGATTCCGGGTGAACGAAAGACCTCTTTGGCGAGCCTGTCGAGGATGATCATGTCGCCGGTATTCCGCATGTCGTGATCGCTCTCGATCATGAGGATGTCGGGGTTCATGGTGGCGGCGCTGAAATGGCGCTCTGCGGCCTCGTATCCGACGTTCGACGGCAGGTCGCCGGGTATGTAGTAGCGATCGTTGAAGCTGATCTTCATGGTCGGCATGATGAGGATGCCGACGATGGCGATGGCCAGCGAGGCCGCGAAAACCGGGCCGGGCCAGCGCACGGTGGCGGTGCCGATGCGCCGCCACCCACGCGTCTTGATCATGCGCCTCGGGTCGAGCAGGCCGAATCGACTGGCCACGGCGACAACGGCCGGCGCCGCGGTCAGCGCTCCCGCGACGACGACGAGCAGGCCCAAAGCGGACGGAATGCCGAGCGCCTTGAAATACGACAGCCGCGCCAGGTGGAGGCAGAAGGTAGCGCCGGCGATCGTCAACCCCGAGCCCAAGATGATGTGAAAGGTCCCGCGGAACATGGCGTAATAGGCCGCTTCGCGGTCGAGACCGGCCTGACGAGCCTCCTGATACCGACCGATGAGAAATATCGCGTAATCGGTTCCCGCGGCGATCGCCAACGAGGACAGCATCGCGACGACGAACGTCGAAAATCCCAGCAGATCGTAGTTTCCGAGAAGCGCGACGAGCCCTCGGGCCGTGCCCATCTCGAAACCCACCATGACGAGGACCAGAAGCACCGTGCTGACGGAACGATAGGCGATGAAGAGCATGATCATGATGACCACGCCCGTCACGCCCATCATCGTGAACATGCTTTTATCGGCGGCCTCGTTCATGTCGGTTGTCAGCGCCGCCGGGCCGGTGACGTACACCTTGAGCCCGTTGGGCGGCGATGAACGGTCGACGATCTCGCGGACCGCTTCGACGGACTCGTTGCCCAGGGTGCTGCCCTGGTTGCCGGCCAGATTGAGTTGGACGTATGCGGCTTTGCCGTCGCGGCTCTGGACGCCGGCGGCGGTGAGCGGATCCCCCCACACGTTCTGTACGTGCTGCACGTGTTCGGGGTCGGCCCGCAGCTTTTCCACCAAGCCGTCGTAGTAGCGGTGGGCGTCTTCGCCGAGTTTCTTGTCGCCCTCCAGGACGATCATCGCGATGCTGTCGGAGTCCGACTCGTGGAAGGTTGCGCCGATGCGCTTGGCGGCGATCATCGCCGGCGCGTCTTGCGGCGACATCGTGACCGCGTGGTTGCGTGCGACCGACTCGATCGGCGGCACAAGCACGTTCAAGGCCAGGGTCAGCAGCAGCCATGCCACCAGGATCGGCACCGCGAACGCGCGGACGAACCGCATGAATTTCGGACGGGCTTCGCTGTCGGCGTCGGTGCTCATGCGGCCTTCACCAGGCAGGAGGTTTGGGCGTGGTGCCCGTCCGAGGACCGCTCGTCTTTGATCTCACCGTTGACCGTGATCCGGCACCCGATGGTGTCGCTGTTGCCCTGCGCCACCAGGTTGGCGATCACCGCCGGCACCGTCGTGGTGATCGTGTAGGTCCAGGGCAGGCTGGTGAAGTTCGCCTGCTCGGGCTGGGCACTCTTGTCCAAGAAGCTCACGCTTCCGGCCGTGTCGGCCGGCCCGTAAACCTCGTATGTCACTCGCTTGACGTGGGTGGGCACGAGAGGTTCGGCGCTGCTGCCGGTCGCCGAAAAGATCTCATCGGAGCCGAAAACTCCGCGAAGCTGGCTGACGCCCATAGCACCGAGGGCAACTGCCACCACGACGACCA
>CAYNLB010000137.1:9439-11756 GCA_964397935.1 uncultured Mycobacterium sp. | reverse complement strand
TACGGCTCGGATTTACACACCAGCGGTCGGCGGTTCGATACCGTCCGCGCCCACCAGGGTTTGCGGGGTCAGCGGCTTGCTGGAGCAACGAAGCGTCGGCAGGACCGATATGGCAATGTCGGAGTTCGTGGACGAGCATCCTGATGATTTTCAGAGTTCCAGCGCGGGCCCGACGGTGCCGCCCGTGCGCCCGCTGTCCCAGGATCAGCACCCGGCGACCCGCCTATCTGCATGCCGCGGTGGATGCGTTGCGCACCGACATCCGCGAGCTGATGGGCCAGGTCAGGACGTCGGCCCAGGATTCGGATCGGAGGGTGAGCGACCCCGAGCGGGCCGGCGGCCCGGGCCCCGGTCCGCAGCGGCCGCGGGATCGTAACGATGAGGAATGATGAAATCGTGAAGCCGTTCCGCATCGATGTTTCTGACGACGTCCTGGAAGACCTGCGGTCGCGGCTGGCGCGCACTCGCTGGCCGGAAGCCGAATGTGTGGACGACTGGAGCCAGGGGATGCCGTTGGGCTACACCCGCGACCTGGCCGGCTATTGGGCCAACGACTACGACTGGCGCTCGCGGGAAGCCGCGCTCAACCGCTTCGACCAGTTCATCACCCAAATCGATGGACTGGACATCCATTTCATCCATCAACGGTCACCGCACGACGACGCCTTACCGCTGCTCATCACCCACGGCTGGCCGGGCTCGATCGTGGAGTTCCACAAGGTGATCGAGCCGTTGACCAACCCGACCGCGCACGGCGGACGCGCCGAAGACGCCTTCCACGTGATCTGTCCGTCGCTGCCCGGCTACGGGTTCTCCGGGAAGCCCACCCACACGGGGTGGGGCGTCGAAAAGATCGCCGAGGCCTGGGACACGCTGATGCTGCGGCTGGGCTACGACCGCTACGGCGCCCAGGGCGGTGACTGGGGCGCGGCCGTGACCACCCAGATCGGGCGAAACAGTAGCCATTCTGCAGGCCACTGCGCGGCCATCCACCTGAACATGCCCATCGGGCGGCCCACGCCCGAGTCCCTCAAGAACCCCACCGCGGAAGAGCAACGGGCTCTGGCTGCGTTGGCCGACCATCGCAAGTGGGGGACCGGCTATTCCAAGCAGCAGTCGACCCGGCCGCAGACATTGGGCTACGGGCTGGTCGATTCGCCGGCAGGGCAATTGGCCTGGATCGTCGAAAAGTTCTGGGCATGGATGGATTGCGACGGCCATCCCGAGAACGCGTTGACCCGCGACGAGCTGCTGGACAACGTGATGGTGTACTGGGTGACCGCGACCGGCGCTTCCTCGGCCCGCTTGTACTGGGAGAGCTTCACGGTCTGGGGGCAGCTGGACCGTGTCGAATTGCCCACCGGCGTAGCGGCTTTCCCCGGTGAGCTGTTGAAGGCACCGCGCCCGTGGTGTGAACCGGTCTACCACATCACGCACTGGACCGACATGCCGCGCGGCGGGCACTTCGCCGCATTCGAACAACCGGAGTTGTTCGTCGAGGACCTGCGCGCGTTCTTCGCCACGGTGCGGCCCTAGACGACCCGCCATCCTCGTCGCGCGCGAAACCGCATGTCCCAAAGGTAGAGCCGATATCCGAAAATCCAGGCCCGATGCGGAATCAGCCGGTCGGCCAGCCGCAGGGCGGACAGCAGCCACTCGAACCGTCGCTGCTGGCTCTGCGACCAGTCCAGCTGCATCATCGCCCGGAACTCGGGGGCCAGGAATCCCGTCGTCGCGAACAGGTTGAACGGGCCCGCCAGCGCTCGTAACGGCCACGGCAGGAACGCCATCGCGGCCACGCCGCGCAGGTGCTCTCGCACCGGTGGGTCGATGCGCAGCTCGTCGAGCGAGCGCTTCCAGTATTCGTCGAATGCGGCGCGGTCCGGCGGCCACATACGTTCGGGCACCTGCAACGTGGTTCCCAACCGCTTGGCGTCGCGATAGACGGCGTCGGCGGTGGCGTCATCCAGCGGACCGTGCAGGAACTCGTGCTGGTCCACGAAATAGCGGTACAGGCAGGACGCCACCCACAGCTGCAGCCTGGGGTCGAAAGCGTTGTAGGACACCGGGCTCGACGATGTCGATCGAACCTGCCGGTGCACGATGTCCACCGCGTCGCGGATCAGCTTCCGGTCGGAGTCGGTCCCGATGGTCGCGACCGCAAGGTAGGTGCCGGTGGTGCGCGCGCGCTTGAACGGATGCTTGTAGACATTGCCGCTGTCCACCGGACTTTCCAGCACGCCGTAACCGACGCCGGGCAGGGACAACTGCATGATCACGTTGGCGGCGGGCAACAACACCGCCGCCGGGTTCAGCA
>CAYNLB010000137.1:0-9339 GCA_964397935.1 uncultured Mycobacterium sp. | reverse complement strand
GGTCGGGGCCGTGGGCGTGCTGGGCGTGTCGGTGCAACGGGCCGCCGACCGTGGCGGGTGGCCCTGGTCGATCGCGGCCACCGCGACCGCGACCTGGATGTCGCTGGGCGGAACCTCACTGGCCCGCACCGGTCTGGCGATGTCCGAGCTGCTGGAGCGCGGCGACGTCGAGGCTGCGCGCCGGCTGCTGCCGTCACTGTGCGGGCGTGATCCGGCCTGGCTGGACGGCGCGGGCCTGACCCGCGCCTCGCTGGAATCGGTCGCGGAGAACACCTCCGACGCCCAGGTGGCGCCGCTACTGTGCGCGGGCCTGGGGGGCGTGCCCGCGGTGTTGACCTACCGCGCCATCAACACCTTGGACGCGATGATCGGGTATCGCTCGCCGCGCTATGTCCATTTCGGCTGGGCCGCAGCGAAATTGGACGACGCAGCCAACTATGTGGCCGCGCGGGTGACCGCGGCACTGGCGGTGATGTTCGCACCGTTGGTGGGCGGATCACCGTCGGGTGCGGCGCGGTCCTGGCG
Source organism: uncultured Mycobacterium sp. (assembly GCA_964397935.1). Taxonomy (GTDB): domain Bacteria; phylum Actinomycetota; class Actinomycetes; order Mycobacteriales; family Mycobacteriaceae; genus Mycobacterium. Next base: position 8,814 of record CAYNLB010000137.1, on the reverse strand, counting down.
CCGTGATGCCGCCCGCCATCCCAGCCCCAACGCCGGGGTGGTCGAGGCGGCCTTCGCCGGGGCGCTGGGGGTGCGGCTCGGCGGGCCCACCCAGTACCACCATGAGCTGCAGATCCGGCCGACTCTCGGCGACGGCCGGGAGCCGACGGTGGCCGATCTGCGCCGCGCGGTGACGCTGTCGTGGGTGGTGCAGGCGGGCGCCGTGGTGCTCGCCGGCCTGTTGGGTTACCGCCGGCGGCCGTAGCGGTCGGCGAGTTTGTCCTCGACCCTCTGCGGAGCCTCCGTCGGTGGCGCCGCCTCGCCCCGCTGCTTGTCCCGGCGGCGGGCCCTGATCTCGGAGTAGGCGAAGTAGCTCAATCCGATCGGTGCGAGGATCCCGAACGAAATCCACTGGATGCCGTAGGACAGGAATGGCCCGGCATCGAGGTTCGGCACGCCGATCGTGCCGAGTCCGCCCGGCTGGTCATCGATCAGCTGCAGGTAGGGCCCGGCGAGCGGAACTTTGGTCAGGGCCGCGATCTGTTCGGTGTTGATCGAATACACCTGCGGCACGCCGTCTTGCGAGAAGGGAACCTTGCCCTGGGCGGGGGGCTCGGAGTTGCGCAGCCGCGCGGTGATGGTCACCGTCTGCCGGGGAGGGCGGGGGATCGGAGGGACGTGAGATCCCCGCTCGGGCCGCACATAGCCGCGGTCGACCAGGACCGTGGGCCCCTCGTCGACAACGAACGGTGCCAGCACCTCGAACGCCGGCTTCGACTCGATTACCCGAAGTCGGGCCAGCACCTGGTCGTCTGCCAGGTAGTGACCGGTTGCCGTCACCCGCCGCCACTGTTCGTCCGGGGCCACGGAATCCTGCTGGGGCAGCAGGGTTTTCAGCGGTACCGGCGGGGTGTTGAGGGAATGCTGGATTTGCTGGTTCTCCCGCGACGTCCTGTTGTGCTTTCCCAGCTGCCAGGGCGCGAGCACCATGAAGCACAGGTAGGTGAAGGCGATGACCACCAGCGCCAGCGCTATCCACCCCGGTCGCAGCAGGAAAGCCGGACCCCGCTTCAAACCGGGCATCAAGGCGACCCGTTCCGGGCGAGCCGGTCGTCGACCCAGTCATGCAGGCCGGGCAACGAGGCCTCGATGACGGCGAATACCTCCTCGAAGTCGTCTGCGTCGCCGTAGTAGGGGTCGTCGACGTCGAGCGCGTGAGCACCCGAGCGCGGGTCGAACGATCGCAGCATCCGTATTCGGTCGTCGTCGACGCCCAGCTCACGCAGCATCCGAAGATGGTTGCGGCCCAGCGCCACCACCAGGTCGGCCGCCAGGTGGTCCGCGTCGACCTGTGCGGCGCGGTGGTCGGTGGGGTAGCCGTGGGTACGCAGCACGCGGGTTGCCCGATTGTCGGCGCATTCGCCGACATGCCAGTTGCCGGTGCCGGCGCTGCTCACCCGTACCGCCTCAGCCAGACCGCGCCGCCGCAGTTGGTCGGCGAACATCTTTTCGGCCATCACCGAACGGCAGATGTTGCCGGTGCAGACGAACGTGATGTGCAGCGGTTCGCGATCAGACACCCAGTACCCTCCGTAGCTCGTCGATGGTGGCGGCGTGCGTCACGCCGCCACCGGCGGCAAAATCCGTGAAGTCGGCCCGCCCATAGCCCCAGCCGACCACCACGGTGTCGATGCCGTGGGCGGCCGCGCCGTGCACGTCGTGGCTGCGGTCGCCGACCATCAGCACACGCTCGGGCAGCGGCTGTAGCTGGGAAAGCGCGTGGGCGAGCACCTCGACCTTGGTTTTACGGGAGTTGTCCGCGCTTGCTCCGGCGATGACCTCGAAATGCTGGTCCAGTCGGAAATGGGCGAGGATGCGCCGTGCCGTGGCTTCCAGCTTGGAGGTGGCCACCGCGAGCCGGACACCGGCGGCGCGCAGGTCGGCCAGCAGCGACTCGACGCCGTCGAACGGTGTGTTCATCGCCCAGCCCCGGGCACCGTACTCGGCGCGGAAGGCAGCGATCGCCTCCTCGGCGTCCTCGCCGAGTCCCATCGAGCGCAGTGTGTCGTCCATGGGCGGGCCAACGATCCGTGCGGCCAGGTCGCCGTCGGGCACCGCGGCGCCGATGTGGCCGAGCGCATGCAGGAAGCTGGCCACGATCCCCTCCGCGGAGTCGGTCAGCGTGCCGTCGAGGTCGAAGATCACCAGCTCGGCGCCGCCCGACCACGATGCGGGACGCGCGGGGGGCACCTCCGGCCGCGCAGCGGCCTGGGGGCGCGTCGGGCGATCGGATCCCGCTACGGTGCCTGTCACCTCACCATTGTCCTCGATGGGCGCTGCCGGGCGCCCGGGCGGCCCACTAGTGTTTCACGGATGGCGAGTCTGAACCTGAGCCCGCCTGCGGCGGCGCGCTACCACGGCGATCAGGCCGTCGCGCCCGGGATGCTGGATTTCGCCGTCAACGTGCGCCACGCGCGGCCCCCGGAGTGGCTGCTGCAGCGGCTGGCCACGCGGCTGCCGGATCTGGCGCGCTACCCGAGCGCCCAGGACGTGCGCCGGGCACAAGACGCGGTCGCCGGACGGCACGGCCGAGCCGCCGACGAGGTGCTGCCGCTGGCCGGGGCGGCAGAAGGGTTCGCCCTGTTGCCGAACCTGCGTCCGGCGCGGGCGGCGCTCATCGCGCCCTCGTTCACCGAGCCGGCCGTGGCGCTGACCGCGGCGGGGGTGCCGGTGTACCAGGTGGTGTTGAAGCCGCCGTTTGCCTTGGACGATGCCTTGGACGATGCCACCGTGCCCGAGGACGCCGATCTCGTCGTGGTGGGCAACCCGACCAACCCGACCTCAGTGCTGCACAGCCGCGAGCAGCTGCTGGCGTTGCGCCGGCCCGGACGGATCCTGGTGGTCGACGAGGCGTTCGCCGATTCGGTTCCCGGCGAGCCGGAATCGCTGGCCGCTGATTCGCTGCCCGATGTGGTGGTTTTGCGGAGCCTGACCAAGACCTGGGCGCTGGCCGGGCTGCGGGTGGGTTACGCCCTGGGCTCGCCCGAGGTGTTGGCGCGGCTGACCGCTCGGCGTGCGCACTGGCCGGTGGGGACACTGCAATTGGCGGCGATCGCCGCCTGCAGTGCGCCGCGGGCCGTCGGCGAGGCGGCCGCCGGCGCGGCGCGGTTGGCGGAGCTGCGCGCCGCAATGGCGACCGGTCTGACCTCGGTGGGCGCCGACGTGGTCGAGGGCCGGGCCCCGTTCATCCTGTTCCGCAGGCCGGACGCCGGCCAGGTTCTCAATAGACTGCACGACCAGGGGATTGCCGTTCGCCGCTGTGACACCTTCGTCGGCCTCGATGAGCGGTACCTGCGGGCCGCGGTCCGCCGGGAGTGGCCGCAGCTGGTGCAAGCCATCTCCGAAGCAACGATCGACAGGAGCTATCAGTGAGCGTGCGGCTGGCCGACGTCATCGAGGTGCTGGATGAGGCCTACCCGCCGCGGCTTGCTCAATCATGGGATTCGGTGGGCCTGGTGTGCGGTGACCCCGACGAGGTGCTGGACTCGGTGACCGTCGCGGTCGATGCGACGCCGGCGGTGGTCGGGGAGGTACCCGACGGCGGCCTGCTGCTGGCCCACCACCCCCTGCTGTTGCGCGGCGTCGACACGGTGGCGGCCAGCACGCCGAAGGGCGCACTGGTGCACCGATTGATCCGAACCGGGCGGTCACTGTTCACCGCCCACACCAACGCCGACTCGGCGGCGCCGGGCGTGTCCGATGCGCTGGCCCACGCACTCGGCCTCACCGTCGAAGCCGCCATCGAGCCGCTCACGGCTTCACCCGACCTGGACAAGTGGGTCATCTACGTGCCTCTCGAGAACGCAGCGGCTGTCCAGGCGGCCGTGTTCGAGGCCGGCGCCGGCCACATCGGCGACTATTCGCATTGCGCCTGGACCGTCAGCGGTACCGGACAGTTCCTGCCGCACGAGGGCGCCTCACCCGCGGTGGGCAGCGTCGGGACCGTCGAGCGGGTGGCCGAAGACCGATTCGAAGTCATCGCGCCGGCGCGGCTTCGGGCCGCCGTGCTGGCCGCGATGCGTGCCGCGCATCCATACGAAGAACCCGCGTTCGACATCTTCGCGTTGGCGCCCCTGCCCGGTGACACCGGATTGGGCCGCATCGGGACGCTGGCCCGCCCGGAACCGTTGCGCAATTTCGTGTCCCGTGTCGACGCCGCGCTGCCGCGCACGTCGTGGGGAGTGCGCGCGGCAGGGGACCCCGACATGCCGGTGTCGCGGGTCGCCGTCTGCGGCGGCGCCGGGGACTCGCTGCTGGCTACCGTCGCCGGTGCGGACGTGCAGGCGTATGTAACCTCTGATCTGCGACACCATCCGGCCGACGAACATTGCCGGGCCTCCGATGTGGCCCTGGTCGACGTGGCGCATTGGGCAAGCGAATTTCCCTGGTGTGAGCAGGTCGCCGATTTACTACGGTCACGTTTCGGTGCGGCGCTGGCCGTGCGGGTATCCACCATTCGCACCGACCCGTGGAACCTCGGCAACGAAACCAGGAGCGAACAATCATGAAAGCCGCGGTAGAACAGCAACTTTCGCTGCTCGAGTTGTCGGAATTGGATGCCGAGCTGTCTCGCATTGCGCACCGGGCCGCACATCTGCCCCAGCAAGAGTCCTGTCAGCGGATACAGGAGCAATGCAACGCCGCCAGGGACCGGCTGGGTGCGTTGCAGATCGCGCTGGAAGACCTGGACGCCGAGGTCTCGCGTTTCGAGTCCGAAATCGCGTCGGTGCGGCAGCGTGAGGACCGCGACCGGTCACTGCTGCAGTCCGGCGCGACGGACGCCAAGCAGCTGTCGGATCTAGAGCACGAATTGGAGACCCTGCTTCGCCGCCAGACAAGCCTGGAAGATTCGCTGCTGGACGTGATGGAACGCCGTGAGACGCTGCAGTCACAGCTGGACGCCGAGCAGGAGAAAATCGAGGCCATGCAGGCCGAATTGGCCAGCGCCCAGCAGGAACTCGATGCCGTACAGGCCGAAATCAGTCAGACCCGCGAGCAGCATTCCCGGCGACGCGACACGCTGAACGCGGCACTGGACCCCGCCCTGTCCGCGCTCTACGAACGACAGCGCGCCGGGGGAGCGCCGGGGGCCGGGCCGTTGCTGGGACGTCGCTGCGGTGCCTGCCGGCTGGAGATCGACCGCGGCGAAATTTCCCGCATCTCGGCCGCCGCCGAAGACGAGGTGCTCCGATGCCCCGAGTGCGGCGCGATCCTGCTGCGAGTCAAGGGGACCGGCAAGTGAAAGTCGTCATCGAAGCGGACGGCGGGTCACGCGGCAACCCCGGGCCGGCCGGCTATGGCGCCGTGGTGTGGACCGCGGACCGCACCACCGTGCTCGCGGAAGCCAAGCAGGCGATCGGCCGCGCGACCAACAACGTCGCCGAATATCGCGGCCTGATAGCAGGATTGGAAGACGCCGTCAATGTGGGCGCCACCGAGGCCACCGTCTTCTTGGACTCCAAGCTCTTGGTGGAACAGATGTCCGGGCGGTGGCGAGTCAAGCACCCGGACCTGGCCGAACTGCACGCCCAGGCGAAAAAGCTGGCGTCGAGGTTCGACCGGATCAGCTACCGATGGATTCCGCGGGAGCGCAACTCCTACGCCGATCGGTTGGCGAACGAGGCGATGGACGCCGCGGCGGGCGCTGACGACCCGGGACACGAAGCCGTGCCGGCTGCGGTGGGCGACGCGAAAAACGCCTCGGCACAATCCCTCAAGGCACCCGGCTGGACGGGTGCCCGCGGTACCCCGACCAGGTTGTTGTTGCTGCGGCACGGACAGACCGAGTTGTCGGTGCAGCGCCGCTATTCCGGCCATGGCGACCCGGCGCTCAGCGAGGTGGGCCGGCGTCAGGCCGACGCGGCGGCGCGGTATCTGGCGCAGCGCGGTGGGATCGCTGCGGTGTTCTCCTCCCCGCTGCAACGCGCCTATGACACCGCGACGACGGCCGCCAAGGCGCTGGCCCTCGACGTGGTCGTCGACGACGACCTGATCGAAACCGATTTCGGGGCCTGGGACGGGCTGACGTTCAACGAGGCCGCCGAGCGCGACCCGGAGCTGCACACGCGCTGGCTGCGCGACACCAGCACCACGCCGCCGGGCGGGGAAAGCTTCGATGCGGTGCTGGACCGGGTGCTTCGGGCCCGCGAACGGATCATCGCCGCACACCAAGGCTCGACGGTGCTGGTGGTGTCGCACGTGACGCCGATCAAGATGCTGTTGCGGCTGGCGCTGGACGCCGGGCCCGGCATCATGTACCGGCTACACCTGGACCTGGCGTCGTTGAGTATCGCCGAGTTCTATTCCGACGGAGCGTCTTCGGTGCGATTGGTGAACCAGACGGGCTATCTGTAGCCGATGAGGAGACATCGATGCCCGACGACGAGTGTGCGGCCTGGGCTTTCGCCGTGCGTCCAGGGCGCGGATTTCACGAATTTCCCGCCCCACGCACACGTTCGAAGTCCTATCGCCGCGTTCACCCGCGGGCGCCAAGCGTGATGTGCTTCAGCGCAGCAGCGTGATCGCGCCCTCCGGGCAGTTCTGCTCGGCGAGGACGGCCTGCGACTCGAGTTCGCCGGCGATCTCCTCGACGCGCACGACGGAGTGGCCCACCTCGTCGGCATCGAAGACATCGGGGGCCAGCGTGTAGCAGCGACCATGCCCGGTACAGCGGTCGAGGTCGACGGAAACGCGGGTCACGACGAAACCGGGAAGATCAGCGGCAGCGCCTCCACCGAGCGCAGCGCAGCGGTGTAGGTCAGCTGGGTGCCGGGTTTGATTTCGTAATTCGGTATGCGCCGGTGGAATTCGCGCAACGCTACTCGCAGCTCCATGCGGGCCAGGTGGGAGCCGAGGCAGCGATGTGGACCCCCGCCGAATGCGCGGTGCCGGTTCGGGTTGCGGGTGAAGTCCACCAGGTCTGGATCGGGGAACTCGGCCGGGTCGGTGTTCGCAGCGCCGAGCAACGGGCTGACCCGCTCGCCCTTGCTGATTGGGCAGCCGGCCACCTCGACGTCTTGCATGGCGACCCGAACGACGCCAGGCACCGGTGTCTCCCAGCGCAGCAGCTCTTCGATCGCGCTGGGCAGGATGTCAGGCTGCTCGACCAGTTGACGACGGTGGTCGGGGTGTTGTGCCAGATACACGAAAAAGCAGTCGAGCGAGTCGGTGACCGTGTCGAGCCCCGCGATCAAGAACAGGAAGCAGATGTCGAGTAGCTCCTCGCGTGACAGCGGTTCACCGGCGAGGTTCGCCGCGATCATGGCGGAGAGTACGTCGTCGCGCGGCGCGGCGATGTGGTCATCGATGGCGCGCTCGAAGTAGTCGTAGATCTGTTGCGCCACGGCTGCCGAGGATTCATGGCGGCGGTCGAAGCCCGAGTCGCCCTCCGGGCGGATCACCCCGTCCTTCCACTCCAGGAACTGCTCGAGGTCTTCCAGCGGCAGGCCCAACAACTGCAGGAAGACGGTGCACGGCAGCGGGACGGCGAACTCGGTGTGGAAGTCGCATTCCCCCCGATCGGCAAAGGCGTCGATCATCTCGTTCACCAGTTCGGTGACGCGTGGTTCACGTCGGGCCATTTCCCGCGGAGTGAACAACGGATCGAGGATGCGGCGGTATTTCGCATGCTCGGGCGGGTCGATCTGCAGTGGTATCAGTGGCCGCACGTTGCCCAGGTCGACCGCGTCCATGTTCGACGAGAACAACTCGGTGCGCTTGAGGGCCATCTCGATGTCGGTGAGGCGGCTCAGAACCACCGCCTCGGGTGACCGGAACACCGGGGTCGATTCGCGCAACGCCTTGTACATCGGCTGCGGCTCGGCGACGCCCGTCACCGTTTGATCGACGTACCCGTCGGTTTCTGTCATCTCGTCAGACTGACATTTACGTTCTCGTTGGGCAATGGTAAGTGCTAAGCGGTCGCACAATTGGCGTCCGGCGGCTGTGCGGGTGCAGTCGCTAGCCATGCGGCCCGAAAATCACCTGGACCTCCGCCGGGCCGTCGACCGCGCCGACGTCATGGAGCATCATCCCGCGCCGGAGCCGCAGCTCCCGGCGTATCCGGGTGTCGATCGAATCGTGGGCATCGTTTGGATGGCAACTCGGCTTGGCAATTTCGCTCGCCGTGGGCAAGCTCGCCGTGTGGACAGTTCACCTGAACCTGACGATGCTGCACAGTTCTGGGAAGACCGGTATCGCTCAACCGAACGGGCGTGGAGCGGACGGGTCAACGCCCGCCTGCCCGAGGTTGCGGCCGAACTGCCGGCGGGTCTGGCTCTCGATCTGGGTTGCGGTGAGGGCGCCGACGCCCTGTGGCTGGCCGAGCGCGGCTGGCACGTGGTGGCCGTCGACGTCTCGGCCACCGCTCTGCAGCGAGCGACCGAGGCCGCCGCCGCGCAACATCTGCTCGAACGCATTGACTTTCAGCGCCATGACCTCAACGAAACCTTCCCGGAAGGGATGTTCGATCTGGTGTCCGCCCAGTACTTGCATTCGCCGGCCCGACTGGAGCGCGAGGCCGTGCTGCGACAGGCGGCTGACCGGGTGACCGCCGGTGGTGTGCTGCTGATCGTCGACCACGCGGAGCCCCCGCCCTGGGCCCAGCACCACGATCATTGCTTTCCCGGTATCGAGGACGTGCTCGCCTCGTTGCGGCTGGACACCAACGCCTGGACCCGCGTGCGAACGGAGACCGTTGAACGGGAGACGGTGGGGCCGGACGGCGAACCCGCCACACTGAAAGACAATGTGATCGTCCTGCGGCGAGCCGACTAG
>CAYNLB010000136.1:0-11815 GCA_964397935.1 uncultured Mycobacterium sp. | reverse complement strand
TGCCGGCCGGGCGGCTGATGCCCTACGACCTGTACGGGGAACAGCCGAAGGCATGGCGCAACCTGCGATTCGCCCGGTCCCAGATGCCCGCCGACGCGGTCGCGGTCCGGGTGGTGGCCGACGATCTTTCCCTGACGCCGGAAGACTGGATCGCGGTGACCCCGCCGCGGGTACCCGAATTGCGCTCGGTGCAGGAATACGTCGGGTCGTCGCAGCCGGTCTTGATGGACTGGGCGGTCGGCCTGGCCTTCCCGTGCCAGCACCCGATGCTGCACGTCAACGGTGTCACCGAGATCCCGAAGTTCCGCATCACGCCCGACTACAACGCCAAGAAGCAGGACACCGACACCTGGCAGGACGGCGTCAACGGCGGCTTGCTGGGCATCACCGATTTGCTCCTGCGTGCCCACGTGATGTCCACCTACCTGTCCCGCGACTGGGGCCGGGACTGGGGCTCACTGCGCAAGTTCGACACCATCGCAGATGCCCATCCCGCGCAACTCGACCTGGGCACGGCGACCCGCACCGGATGGTGGTCACCCGGGCATATCCGCATCAAGCCGTAGCGGGCAACCGACGAGGTTGCCGGTCGCCGATCAGTCCTGCCCGTCGGCCGATTCGGGTCTGACCTCGACGGGCGCGTGCGACCGGATCACGACCACCGTCGGCTTGGTTCCGTCCTGCTCCGCCGGGTAAGGCCGCTGCCGGGGCGGCGGGTTGCCGGGAGCACGACCGGTCATGCTGGTACCCGCCATGGCGCGTCCGGCCAAGCCGGCGAGCGCCATCTCGCCGAACAGGCTCCCGGTGCCTGTCGCAGCGACCTCCGGGGCGGCGGCCAATCCGCTTATCGGCAGCGAGCCGGCGGCAAGCTGGATCTCCGGGGCCGCCGCGACCCAGCTGTTGGGCACTGTCAGCGCGCCGACGGAGGCGGCGCTGCCCATTGTCGACGCCATCGCCGGCATGGCGCTTTCTCCCAGCGCCGCGCCGGCACTCCCCATCGTGCCCATTTCGCCCATTTCGCCCATTTGGGCCAGCATGGGGCCCATAACGCCCATCCGGCCGATCATCGAGCCGGTCATGGCGTTCATCATCGCGATCATCGGCGGCATGGTGCCGTTCATGGCGAGCATCGACAACTCCTGCGCGGGCATCATCATGCCCATGCTGCCCGACATGCCCGACATGTCCGACATGGTGGAATCGGTCATCGAAGACAACGGCGACGCCATACTGTCCAGCCCCTGTTGCACCGCCGACATCAACTGCGGGCCGGACGCCATGAGCGGTTGCGTCTGTGTGCCTGCCGCCGTGCCGGCGGCGCGAGCCACCGCGGCGGATTGAGCGGTCAGGCCGCTCTCGTTGGTGTTCTGCTCGGGCGGTGTGAACGGCGTCAGCGCCGCGGCTGTCGATGAAGCGGCCGCATACCCGTACATCGCCGCGGCGTCCTGAGCCCACATCTCGGCGTACTGGGCCTCGGTGGCGGCGATCGCGGCGGTGTTCTGACCCAGCAGGTTGGTCGCGACCAGCATCATCAATGTCGCCCGATTCGCCGCGATGATGGCCGGGGGCACCGTCATCGCGAACGCCGCCTCGTACGCCGCCGCCGCGGCCCTGGCCTGGCTGGCCGCTTGCTCGGCCTGAGCTGCACCGGCGCTCATCCACGCCACATACGGCGCCGCCGCGGCGACCATGGAGGCCGACGACGGGCCCACCCACCCCGAACTGGCCAGTTCGGACACGGCCGTCTGGTAACCGCCGGCCGTCAAGCCCAACTGGGCCGCCAGGCCGTCCCAGGCCGACGCGGCTGCCAGCATCGGCCCCGCGCCGGGCCCGGCGTACATTCGCGCCGAGTTGACTTCCGGCGGCAACATCCCGAAATCCGGGACCACCCCAAAATCGATCATGACGGGTCCCCGTCAACCGGCCGCAATCGCATTGGCGGCCTCGGTGGCCGCATACGAACCCGCGCTGATACCCAGTGTGTTCACAAACATCTCGTGAATCGCGGCGGCCTGGGCGCTCGCCGCCTGGTACATCTGTGCATGCGTGACAAACTGTGCTGCGGTGAGCGCGGACACCGCGTCGGCTGCGGCGGGCACAATCCCGGTGGTCGGGCCCGCCGATGCCGCGTTCTGGGCGGCGAGCGCCGAACCAAGACCCTCCAAGTTGACGGCAGTGGTCGCCAACAGCTCCGGCTGGGCGGTCACAAAAGACAACGTGGTCACCTCCTCGAGTTGGCTTCCCCAACAGTCCCGTCCGCAAAGCCGATGACGGATCCGGTTTAGGCTCCACAGCTAGTCGCGTGCGTCCTCGCGAAAGTTCCCGTCCGGACAACGGGCTCCGTCGCCGTAGGCCGTGAACTTTGCCTGTGAATGGATTTCGTGTCGAAATCCGTTTCCTTGCGAGGCTCGGGAAAATGCAATGACGACAATTTGCCACCCGTCGAATAAGCGCACTGAATTTACGGCCGAGTAATTCTGCGAAAAATGGTTTGAATTCGGCGGCCGCCGGTCATACCACTGCTGGCTGTGAGTCAGCTGACGCCAGGTGAAGAAGGTGGCCCAATGCACAAACTAACGAGATTCGGGGCCTGCACGGGGGCAATGGCGGTGCTCATCTCCCCTGCGGCTTCGTTCGAAATCGTCGGGGCAGCGGCCGGCGGCGGCACCACCGTCGTGCTGGACGCCAAGCTCCGACATTGTGATTTCAGCCTGGTCAGTGCCGTACCCATGGTGTCGGCCACGTCACTCGGCACCGGTTCGGTCCTGATACACCACGCCGAATCGACGGCGGTCGCAGAAGTGCACCTGGTGGATGCGCCCGAGCCGAACACCCACTTCGACGTCGGCCTGATCCAAGAACCTCGTCCGGCCTCGGCCACCTGCGGACCGGGAGATCCGGGCACCGCGTTCACCGGCCTGGACACCGACGCGGCGGGCAGCGGAACGGCGATTGTGCAAGACACCATTCGGCCGGGCACGACCGGCGTCTGGGTAATCATCGAACGGCCGAACCCACACTCCCAGAACCCGGCCGAGTTCTACACGTCTGAGTTCGTAGCACCGGTATAGCCACCGACCGACTTTCGGCGATGCAGCCGGCTATTCGGTTCCCCCTTTGCCGCTCAGCTCGGACTGCACCGTGCCGACCCGCTGCCGTGCCCGTTCGTCCGCTTGTTCTTGTTCGGCTGCGGTGACGACGATCGCATCCGAGCCGGGAAACACCGTCGCCACATGGCCGGTGGAAAGCCAGCGCACCAGGTAGGGCGGCGCGCCATCGGCCCCATGCACCTCGGTGATCAGGCCACGCTGATCCGCTAACTCCGTCGTCGTCCCCTTGATCACGAGCCAGTCACCTACATTCGCCTTCATCTCGACTCCTTCAGTCGTTGGCTGTGCGCCGATCATGCGCCGCCGGCGGCCCGCTGAGGGAGGGCCATAGGTCACCGCCGGCCGTAAGCGTCGGGACGAATGCCCCGGCCAGACGGGACTTCCGTCCCTAGCTTGACACTTCGGCCGAATGGTCCGATACAGGAGCCGACAAGGGTCGGCATCTGCTGAAAGGCATGGCAATGAACGCTGCACGACCCTCGCATGACCGGACGCGCTTTCTTTCGCGTGTACTCGGGCCCTTTCTCGTCATCATCGATGTCACGGCTGTGGCGCGCGCATCCGACATGCAGGGACTGCTGGCGCAGTTCGAGGCGAATTCAATGTGGACCTTTGTCGCCGGCGCCTTCATCCTGGTGTTCGGCCTGAGCATCGTTGCCGGGCACCAATACTGGCGGGGCGCCCCGGAGATCATCGTGTCCTTGCTGGGTTGGTTTATCGTGCTGCGCGGGTTGTTGCTGGTGGCCTTTCCCAAGGTTTTCGTTTCGGTAGCCAACGCCATGATCGGCGCGCAAGCGTGGTGGATAACGCTTGGCATCGCTTTCGCGCTGGTCGGGCTGTATCTCACCTATGTCGGCTGGGCACCGGCACCGAGCAGGCCGACGTCACGAGCATCGAGCACAAACCCGGATCTGCCGCGAGCTGCGTGATTAGCGGTGTCGACGTCACAGCGGCCAACACAGCACGAAGTTTCGCAGGACAGCACCGGCGACATCGGATCCGCTTTGCGCGCTGAGCTTCGCGACGAGTTCGACGCGTCAGCAGCCGTCGCCGACGCGGCAGTCGACGATATGGCGACGTTGGCGCGCGGCTCGGGCATGCTCGTGGTGAAGCGGGGTCCGAATGCGGGAGCAGTGTTCGCATTGAACAAACCCATTCTGTCCGCCGGCCGGCATCCCGCCAGCGACGTCTTCCTCGACGACATCACGGTCAGCCGCAGGCACGCCGAATTCCGCAAGGACAACAACCGATTCCACGTCGTTGACCTCGGCAGCCTGAACAACACCTATGTCAACCGCAAGCCCGTCGACTCGACGGTGCTGGCCGACGGCGACGAGATCCAGATCGGCAACTTCCGGCTGGTCTTCCTCACCGGCCCAGCGATGGGTTGACATCGAACAGGAGGGCTCTCATGAGCACTGCGCCCATCATCGGGGTCGGCATCCTGCAAGGTGTCGAACCGGCAGCCGCCGCGAGATTGATCCAGCAGCTGCACCCCTCCGAATTCGAAGCGGGGCAGATGATTTTCGCCCAGGGCGACCCCGGTGATCGGGTGTACATCATCGTTGCGGGCAGGGTCAAGATCAGCCTTCGCGGGCCCGGCGGCCGGGTGAACCTGCGCGCGATCCTGGGCCCCCCAGACATCTTCGGCGAATTGGCGGTGTTCGACCCGGGCCCGCGCAACTGCACCGCCACGGCGATCACCGACGTGCGGGCGATGTGGTTGGACCGGGCCACGTTGCGAAGGTGGATGGCCGAGCGGCCGGCGATCGCCGAGCGGTTGCTGCAAGTCCTGGCCCGACGGCTGCGGCACACCGACGACGAACTCGTCGAGCTGGTTTCCAGCGACGTAGCCGCCCGCGTTGCTCGGCAGCTGTTGTTGCTGGCCCAGCGCTTCGGCACGCGCGAGGGCGACGCGTTGCGGGTCGTGCACGAGCTCAGCCAGGACGAGCTGGCACAACTCGTGGGCGCAGACCGGGTATCGGTCAACCGGGCACTGCGTGGTTTCGCGAGCCACGGCTGGATTGTCGTGGAGGGCAAGAGCGTCCTGATCGTCGACGCCGAGGCGCTGGCCCGCCGCGCCGGCGCCAGCAGGTTGGGCGCCTACCCGAATCGCCGCCGGCGCCCGCTGCGCGCTACTGCATAAGCCCCGGCCCGGCGCGTAGCGTCGCAGGCATGAGCGACTACGCCCCAGAGGCGGTGGACACGCTGCCTTTCTCCACTGCAGAGAAGTCGCAGCGCTACCGAACGGAAAACTATCGCGGGGCGGCCGATCTCAATTGGTACCTCAGCGATCCCACCCTGCGGTTCACGATGGCCTACTATTTGCAGCCCGACGAGCTGAAGCTCGCCGAGCGCCACCTGACTCGCATGGGTGAACTGATGAGCGGCCCGGTGGCGCGATGGGCCGAGGAGACCGACCGCAACCCGCCCCGACTGGAGCGCTACGACCGGTGGGGACACGACATCAGCCAGGTCGTCATGCCGGCGTCTTTCACGCAGTCCAAGCGGGCGATTCTGGATGCGCAGCAAGCCCTGCGTGCGGAGGCGCGAGCCGCAAAGGTCAGCTCGTCGCTGCCGCTGTTCGCCTCCAATTACCTGCTCAATCAGGCCGACATCGGGATGGGCTGCGCGCTCGGCACCGGCGGGGGCATGGTGCAGTCGCTGGTGGCCGCCTATGCCCCGGCCGATGTGCGAGAGCATGTGCTGGCCAAATTCGCCTCCGGCGACTGGGCCGGCGAAACGGCACAGCTGCTCACGGAACGAACCGGCGGCTCCGACCTGGGCGCGCTCGAGACGACGGCGACCCGCAACGGCGACTCGTGGTCATTGAACGGCTTCAAGTGGTTCGCGTCCAACTGCGCCGGGGAGGCGTTCGTCGTGCTGGCCAAACCCGAAGGCGCTCCCGACTCCACCCGCGGCGTCGCCAATTTCCTGGTGCTTCGCACCCGCCGCGACGGCTCGCGCAACGGCGTTCGGGTGCGCCGGCTCAAGGACAAGCTCGGCACCCGCTCGGTGGCCTCCGGAGAGGTCGAGTTCGTCGACGCCGAGGCGTTCCTGCTGTCCGGCGAGCCCAGCGCCGGCGCCGGCCCATCGGACGGCAAGGGGCTCGGACGCATGATGGAACTGACCAACGCCGCACGCCTCGGTATCGCCCTGTTCGGGCTCGGTAACGCGCGCCGCGCCCTGGTCGAGTCACTGTGTTATGCCCGGCAGCGGCGCGCGTTTGGTGGGGCCCTCATCGACAAGCCGCTGATGCGGCGCAAGCTCGCCGAGATGATCGTCGACATCGAAGCGGCGCTCGCGCTGGTTTTCGACGGCACCGGCGCCACCAACCATCGGCAGCCCAACGGAATGCGGCAACGCATCGCGGTGCCGGTCACCAAGCTCAAGGTGTGCCGGCTCGGGATCACTGCGGCCTCGGATGCGATCGAGATCCACGGCGGTAACGGCTATATCGAGACCTGGCCGGTGGCGCGGCTGTTGCGCGATGCGCAAGTGAACACGATATGGGAAGGCCCCGACAACATCCTCTGCCTCGATGTGCGGCGGGGTATCGAGCAGTCTCGCGCGCACGAGACATTGTTGGCGCGGCTCCGCGACGCGGTATCGGTCTCCGACGATGACGAGACCACTCGGTTGGTCGCGGGCCGTATCGAGGATCTTGACGCGGCGATCACCGCCTGGACGAAACTCGACCGGGAAACGGCCGAGGCGCGGTTGTTCCCGTTGGCCCAGTTCATGGGGGACGTCTACGCCGCGGCCTTGCTGACCGAGCAGGCGGCCTGGGAGCGGGCCACCCACGGCGGTGACCGCAAGGCACTGGTCGCCCGGCTGTACACACAGCGGTATCTGGCCGATCACGGGCCGTTGCGCGGGATCGACGCCGAATCCGACGAGGCGCTGAAGCGGTTCGACGAACTCGTCGAAGGCGCGCTGACTTTCTAGCGAGCAGACGTAGGAACTAGACCGGGATCAGGCCGTGCTTGCGTCCGACGCGCCACCACAGCTCCTTGTCCCGCAACAGGTGCATCGACTTGCGGATCAACAGCCGGGTCTGATGCGGGTCGATGACCGCGTCGATGAAGCCGCGCTCCGCGGCGACCCACGGGATCGCCATGTTGAGGTTGTAACCCTCGATGAAGTCCCTCTTGATCGCCTGCGCCTCCGGCGTGGTCGGGTCGGGGAACCGCTTCATCAGCAACTGGGCGGCACCCTCGGCGCCGATCACCGCGATGCGCGCGGTGGGCCAGGCGAAGTTGAAGTCGGCGGTCAGCTGCCGCGAGCCCATCACAGCGTAGGCACCGCCGTAGGACTTGCGGACCGTGATCGTCACCTTGGGCACGTCGGCCTCGACCACTGCGTACAAGAACCGGCCGCCGCGTTTGATGATGCCGTTCTTCTCCTGCTGGGCCCCCGGCAGGAAGCCGGGCGTGTCCACCACGAAGACCAGCGGGATGTCGAAGGCGTCGCAGAACCGGACGAACCGCGCGGCCTTGTCGGACGCCTCGTTGTCGATCGCCCCGGACATGAACATCGGCTGGTTGGCCACCACGCCCACGGTGCGGCCGTCGACCCGCGCGTACCCGGTGATGATGGACTGCCCGGCCTGCGCGGCCACATCGAGGAAGTCGCCATCGTCGAAGATCCGCAGCAGGACCTCGTGCATGTCGTAGGCCATGTTGTCCGAATCCGGCACGATCGAGTCGAGCTCCAGGTCGGTCGGAGTGATCTCCGGCTCCAGCCCGGGGTTGACGACCGGCGGTTTGTCGAAGCAGTTGGACGGCAGGAACGACAGGAAGTCGCGCACATACTGGAAAGCGGCGGCCTCGGACTCCACCACCTGGTGGATGTTGCCGTAGTGTGCCTGGGCGTCGGCGCCGCCCAGTTCGTCGAGGCTGACCTCCTCCCCGGTCACGTCCTTGATGACGTCGGGACCGGTGACGAACATGTAGCCCTGGTCGCGCACCGCCACCACGAGATCGGTTTGGATCGGCGAATACACCGCTCCCCCGGCGCATTTGCCGAGGATGATGGAGATCTGCGGCACCAGCCCGGACAGCAGCTCGTGGCGACGGCCCAGCTCCGCATACCAGGCCAGCGAGGTGGCCGTGTCCTGGATGCGGGCGCCGGCGGAGTCATTGATGCCCACGATCGGGCACCCGACCATCGCGCACCACTCCATCAGCTTGGCGACCTTGCGGCCGAACATCTCACCGACCGAGCCCTGAAACACCGTCTGGTCATGGGAGAACACCCCGACCGGCCGGCCGTCGATCATGGCGTGCCCGGTGACGCACCCGTCACCGTAGAGCGCGTTCGGGTCGTTCGGCGTCTTGGCCAGCGCCCCGACTTCCAGGAAAGTGCCCCGATCGACCAGCGCGTGGATGCGCGCGCGGGCACTGGGGATGCCCTTCTTGTCGCGCTTGGCGGCGGCTTTCTCACCGCCGGGCTCTTTGGCCAACTCCAGGCGAGCATTCAGCTCGGCCAGCTTCTCCGCCGTCGTGTGCTGGATGGGAGCCGGCGCCGTTTCCGTCACTGCTTGCCCACCTCACTCGTCCGGCGGCGCCCCGCCTCAATGTTGTCCAGCGCCTCGGTCATGTGTGCGCCCACCTTGGCGATGTAGGGCTCGTCGATGGCCTGGATGTGCTCGCCGCCGATCGGCACGACCTCGAGATCGGACACGTGCTCGCCCCAGCCGCCGTCCGGTTTGCGGGTGGCGTACCGGGGCTCGAACATGATCGCGTCGTCATGGTAGCGATCGGCCATGTAGAGGGTGACGTGCCCGTCGTAGGGCTCGATCTGCGCGGTGTCGATCGCCCGCTGGTCAAGGTACGACGTGCGCTGGTGTTCGATGATCCCGCCCGGGATCTGCACGCCGCTCTGCTGGACCGCCTCGAGCACGAGCTGCACCTGGCCCGCGTCGTCCAGCTTCTCAAGCTCTTCGTAGGGGATCTCCGGGATGCTGACGTTGAAGGTCTTCTCCGCGAACCGGGCGTAGCGGTCCCAGCGTTTGCGGATCTCCTCCTTGGTCTGCGGGATCTCCTCGCCCGGGCGCACCGCGTCGATCAGCCCGACCCACCGCACGTCCTTGCCCAGCCGCTTGAGCCCGATCGCGCAGGCATAGGCCAGCGCGCCGCCCAGCGACCAGCCGGCCAGAACGTAGGGCCCGTCACCCTGCATCTCGATCAGCTTCGGCACGTACTGCGCCGCGCGCTCCTCAATCGAGCCCTCGACTCGCTCGAGGCCGTACACCGGGGTGTCGGCCGGCAGCCGGTTCAGCAGCGGCTCGTACACCACCGTCGATCCGCCGGCCGGGTGGAACACGAACACCGGCGTCTTCGAACTGCCCTCGGGGCGCGCCCGCAGGGTGCGGACGAACCCGTCGATCGTCCCGGCCTCCAGGTAGCCGCGCACCTTCTCGGCCAGCGCCTCGATGTTCTCCGATGTCAGCACGTCCTCGGCGGTGATCGGACCGTCGGCGCGCTCCGACAGCCGCTGCGCCATCTTCGCGGCACTGTCGCCGTCCAGCTTGGGCAGCGTGTTGAAGATGCCGCCCGGGGACTTGCCCGTGACGATCGCCCACGTGGCGAAGGTGACTCGCTCGGCGGCGTCCCGTGGTGGCACGTCGGAATTGAGCGCCCTGGCCACCGCATCCTGGTTGAGCGCTCCCTCGGCGGGCCCCTTCGCATCCGGTTGCCCGCCGTTGGCCGACGGCCCCGACGGGTCGGTCGGTGGCGGGGGGATCGGCACGTCCGAGGCCGGGGGCTCCGACTGCGGATCGGGGGCCGGGGAAACCTCCGAGGCGGTGTTCGCGCCGCTCATCAGCTCGGCCTGCGCCCGGGCGATCTCAGCGGCGTTTTCGGAGGCCGTCTGCGTCTTCTGGTGCTCGTGCAGCTGCTCGACCTCGTCGCGGTGCTCGACCGCGTACTCGATCAGCTTCTCGACGTTGTAGAGGTTGGCGTCCCGCACCGCCGTCAATTGGATTGGCGGCAGGTCGAAGTCGTATTCGACGCGGTTCTTGATCCGCACCGCCATCAGCGAGTCCAGGCCCAGCTCGATCAGCGGCACCTCCCACGGCAGGTCCTCGGGTTCGTACCCCATGGCCGCGCCGACGATGGCGCCCAGCCGCTCGCCGATGGTCTCGCCCGAATCCGGTGACCACTTGGTGAAACTGCTCGGCATGTAGCGGTTGGTCAGGCTGTCGGACAGCGTTCCACCGTCCGCTTCGGCGGCGGGCTCTTCGGGCGCGACCGTCGCCGCGCCGGATGCGACCGCTGCACCCGCACCGACCGCGGCCGGCAACACCGCTTCCGAACCACTGCGGGCGACCAGCGCGTCGTAGACGAGCGTGAAGGACTCGTCGATGCGGGCATGTACCTGAACCGAAGCGCCGCCCGGATGCCGAGCCAGCGTCGTCACCAGCCAGGAGCCCTCGCCCGGCACCGCGCGCTGCTCCGACGCCGTCAGTTGCGCGTCTGGAAGCACTTCGGCCGCAGCGGCTTTCACCAAGGCGGCCAGATCCGTCAGGCCGCGGGGCGCGTACTCCCACACGTGCCGGCCGTCCGGCAGCGCGACATGCGCCCCCGGCATGACCACCGAGCTGCTCCCGGTGTGGAAGTTGACGTCCAGCCAGTGCTCTTTGCGCTTGAACCGGGTCGGCGGGATGTTGGCGTAATCCTGCGGTCCGGGCGGCCCCGAGGAGGGCCAGGAGAACAGGGTCCAGATGTCCAGGTCGTGGCCGTAGACGTAGAGCTGCGCCATGGTCGAGATCATCGACTCGACCTCGTCTTGCTTGCGGGCCAGCGTCGGGATCAGCTGGGCGTCATGCAGGCCTGCCGACGCCGTGGTCAGACCGACCTGCATCAGCGCCACCGGGTTGGGCGCCAGCTCCAGGAACGTGGTGTGCCCGCTGTCGACGGCGTTGCGGACGCCCTGGGTGAAATAGACGCTGTGGCGCAGTCCCTTCTTCCAGTAGTCGACGTCGTGGATCGGCTCGCCGCCCGGCTTGATGTAGCTGCCCTCGTGCACGGTCGAGAAGATGCCGACCATCGGGCTCATCGGCTTGATGCCCTGCAGCTCGGCCGCGAGCTCGCCCAGCAGCGGATCCATCTGCTGGGTGTGGCTGGCGCCCTTGGTCTGGAACTTGCGGGCGAACTTCCCCGAAGATTCCGCGCGGGCGATGATCGCGTCCACCTGCTCGGGCGGGCCGCCGATGACCGTCTGGGTGGGTGCGGCGTAAACGCACACTTCCAGGTCGGGGAAATCGGAGAACACCGTCGTGATCTCGTCGGCGGAATACTCCACCAGCGCCATCAGCCGGATGTACTCCCCGAACAGCATCGCCTCGCCCTCACCCATCAGATGCGAGCGGGAGCAGATGGCGCGGGTGGCGTCGCGTAACGACAACCCGCCGGAAAAGTAGGCGCACGCGGCCTCACCCAGCGACTGGCCGACCACCGCGGCGGGCTTGGCGCCATGATGCTTGAGCAGCTCACCGAGCGCGATCTGGATCGCGAAGATGGTGACCTGGGTGGTCTCGATGCCGTAGTCCTGAGAGTCGTCCAGGATCAACTCCAGCACCGAGTAGCCCAACTCGTCCTGGACCAGCGCGTCGACCTTCTCGATCCACTCGGCGAACACCGGATTCCGCAGGTACAGGCTCTTGCCCATCTTGCGGTGCTGCGCGCCGAACCCGGCCAGCA
>CAYNLB010000135.1:0-11949 GCA_964397935.1 uncultured Mycobacterium sp. | reverse complement strand
CAACGCCGCCGACTCCGGCGTCGGACGTGATGCGCGCCAATACTCGAACATAGGTTCGACTATTCCACGGGGGTACGACACGTCCGTCGCACAGGCCCCGAGGTACCCCGCGACACCGCAACCGATCCCGGCAGCTCACGGCCCGGGTCGGCCGCTGAGGAACTCGCGATACACCCCGGTGATCGGATCGTGGAACTCGATGCGTTGCGCCAGCAATCGCAGCGGCGTGCTGAAGTCGTCGGGCGGGACGTCGATGACGTTGGGATACAACGGATCACCGTGGATGGGTAGCCCCAGCGAGGCCATGTGCACCCGCAGCTGGTGCGTGCGTCCGGTGCGCGGGGTCAACCGGTACCGGCCGTCGGACGAGATCAGTTCCACCAGCGTCTCCGCGTTGGGCGCACCCGCTTCGCAGACCGCCTGCAGCCGCCCCCGGCGCTTCACGATCCGGCTGCGCACCACCCGCGGAAACACCAGGGCCGGATCCACGGCGGCCCACGCCAGATACGTCTTTCTCACCAGGCCCCGGGAGAACAGAGTTTGGTATGCGCCGCGCACCTCGCGGCGGGTGGTGAACACCAGGACCCCGGCCGTGAGCCGGTCCAGCCGATGCGCCGGGCTCAGCTCGGGTAGTCCCAATTCACGGCGCAACCGCACCAGCGCGGTCTGCGCGACGTGCCGACCTCGCGGCATGGTGGCCAAGAAGTGTGGTTTGTCGACGACCACGATGTTCGCGTCGCGATGAAGCACCGGGATTGCAAAAGGCACGGGCACCTCGTCCGGTAACTCCCGATAGAGGTAGACGCTCGACCCGGCCGGCAGCACCGTGCCGTCATCGACCACCCCGCCGTCGGCGTCAACGACCTGACCGGCCAGGACCTTGGCGCGGGCCGACTCGCCGAACCGCGCGGTCAACTCGGACAGCACCGGCCCGCCATGTAACCGCACGCGCGCCGGGCCGAGCCCATCCCGCACGGGGAGTGGCGCGGATTTCAATTGAGCGGTACCGGCTCGAGGAGTTCGGCGCGCGCCTCCGGTGCGCTGGCCCGCAACTCGTCTGCCGACACGTCGTCCGGCTGGGCCTGCGACAGTATCTCGGCCTCCACCCGCGCGTCGTAGTTCGCGACCTCACGCTCGACGTCCTCGGCGGTCCAACCCAGCACGGGCGCGACCACATCGGCGACCTCCCGGGCGCAGTCCACGCCGCGGTGCGAGTACTCGATGGAGATGCGCGTCCGGCGGGCCAAGACGTCCTCGAGATGCAGGGCGCCCTCGGCCGCCACCGCGTACAGGGCTTCCACCCTCAGATAGCCCGGCGCCTCTTTGATCGGGGTGAGCAGGTCGGGCGCGTCGGCCGCCAGATCCAGCACCTCGCCGATCAGCGAACCGTAGCGGTCCAGCAGATGGCGAACGCGGTAGGGGTGCAGGCCTTCGCGCTCGGCCACGTGTTCGGCCTGATTGATGAGGGCGAAGTAACCGTCGGCGCCCAGCAGCCTCACCTTCTCGGTGATCGACGGCGCCACCCGGGCCGGGACGAACTCCGCGGCAGCGTCGATCGCGTCGGCGGCCATCACCCGGTAGGTGGTGTACTTACCGCCGGCGATGGCCACCAGGCCGGGCGCGGGCACCGCGACGGCGTGCTCTCGGGACAGCTTCGAGGTTTCCTCACTTTCCCCGGCCAGCAGCGGCCGCAGCCCGGCGTACACCCCGTCGATGTCGGCATGCGTCAACGGGATGGCCAGCACGGTGTTGACGGTGCCGAGGATGTAGTCGATGTCGGCCTTGGTGGCCGCGGGGTGGGCCAGGTCCAAATCCCAATGGGTGTCGGTGGTTCCGATGATCCAGTGGCTTCCCCACGGGAGGACGAACATCACCGACTTCTCGGTGCGCAGGATGATCGCGACATCGCTGACGATCCGGTCCCGGGGAACCACCACGTGCACGCCCTTGGACGCCCGCACCTGGAATCGCCCGCGCTGCTTGGACAACGCCTGAATCTCATCGGTCCACACTCCGGTCGCGTTCACCACGACGTGGCCGCGGACTTCGGTGACGGCGCCGTCCTCGGAGTCGCGGACCCGCACGCCGGTCACCCGATCACCCTCGCGCAGCAACGCGACCACCTGCGTGGACGACCGCACCACCGCGCCGTAATGGGCGGCGGTGCGCGCGACGGTCATGGTGTGCCGGGCGTCGTCGACGACGGTGTCGTAGTAGCGAATCCCACCGATCAACGAACTGCGCTTGAGGCCCGGGCACAACCGCAACGCACCGGCGCGGGTCAGATGCTTTTGCGCCGGAACCGATTTAGCTCCGCCGAGTTGGTCGTAAAGGAAGATGCCCGCGGCAATATATGGGCGTTCCCACCAGCGCTTGGTCAGCGGGAACAGGAAAGGCATCGGCTTGACCAGATGTGGCGCCAGCGTGGTCAGCGACAACTCACGTTCGTAGAGCGCCTCGCGCACCAGCCCGAATTCCAATTGTTCTAGGTAGCGCAGCCCGCCGTGAAACATCTTCGACGAGCGGCTGGAGGTGCCCGAAGCAAAATCGCGCGCCTCGACCAGCGCCACCTTGAGCCCACGGGTGGCGGCGTCCAACGCGCATCCCGAACCCACCACCCCGCCGCCGATGACGACCACGTCGAACTGCTCGGTACCAAGCCGCTCCCAGGCGATCTCGCGCTGCTCCGGTCGCAGCACGGACGACGGCGAGGTTCGCTCACTGGGTGCGTGCAGCGGATCACTCACGGCAGAGGATTCCTCACTTGGGAAGCTCCCGTCGGTTACTCGTCGGTAGGTGTCGTCCACCAAGGCTAGTTCGTCAAGCGGGCTCGAGTCGGCCTTCAGTCCAGATCGTCGTGTGCCATCAGCCGTCGAGCGGCCTCGGTGACCGACCCGGATAACGACGGGTAAACGGCCAGCGTCTGGGCCAACTCGTTGACGGTGATGCGGTTGGTCACCGCCACCGCGATCGGCAGGATCAGTTCGGAGGCGATCGGCGCCACCACCACGCCGCCGATCACCACGCCGGTGGAGCGACGGCAGAAGATCTTGACAAAACCCTGTCGCAGCCCGGACATCTTTGCCCGCGCGTTGGTGTGCAACGGCAGCATGATGGTCCGGGCGGTCACCGAACCGTCGTCGATCGCCGACTGCGGCACCCCGACGGCTGCGATCTCGGGTCGGGTGAAAATCGTCGCCGCAACCGTGCGCAACCGGATCGGACTGACCCCCTCACCCAGCGCGTGATACATCGCGATCCGACCCTGCATGGCCGCGACCGACGCCAGCGGGAGCAGTCCGGTGCAGTCGCCGGCGGCGTAGATACCGGGGACCGACGTTCGCGAAACCCGATCCACGCCCAGGTAGTTGCCACGCCCCAGCTCGATGCCCACCCGTTCCAGGCCAAGACCGCTGGTGTTGGGCACCGACCCGATGGTCATCAAGGCATGGCTGCCCTCGACCGTGCGGCCATCGGTCATGGTGACCAGCACCCCGGTGTCGGTGCGGGTGACCGACCCCGCGCGGGCGTGCTTGACCAGCGCCACGCCGCGTTCAGCGAACGCCTCTTCTATGACCAGTGCGGCGTCGGTGTCTTCGTACGGCAGCACCCGCTCCTGGCTGGCGACCACGGTGACCGGCACGCCCAACTCGGTGTAGGCGTGCGCGAACTCGGCGCCGGTGACCCCCGAGCCCACCACGATGAGGTGGTCGGGCAATTCTTCGAGGCCGTAGAGCTGCCGCCAGGTCAAGATGCGCTCGCCGTCGGGTTGGGCCGACGGCAGGATGCGCGGGCTGGCGCCGGTGGCGATCAGCACGACGTCGGCGTCGTGCTCACTGGTGGTGCCATCGGGGGCGGTCGCTTTGATCCGGTGGTGGACCAGCCCGGGTCTGGGGTCGATCAACTCACCGCGGCCGACGATGACATGCACACCCACGTTGAGCAGCTGCGCGGCGATGTCCGCCGACTGCTCGGCGGCGAGGCTCTTGACCCGGGCATGGATCCGCGGCAGCGAGATCTTGGCGTGTTCGATGTCGATGTCGAAGCCCAGGCGCGGCGCCCGGCGAAGTTCGGTGCGCAGCCACGTCGAGGCGATGAACGTCTTGGACGGCACACAGTCGTCCAGCACGGCCGCCCCCCCGACGCCGTCGCAGTCGATCACGGTGACATGGGTGGAATCGGGGTGCGAGGTGGCGGCGACCAGCGCGGCTTCGTAACCGGCCGGGCCTCCGCCGAGGATCACGATGCGGGTCACCACAGCCCTAACCTATCGGTGCAGCGGTGCACCTTGCAGCGCGGTGGGAGCCTCGGGTGCACACCGCGCTAGTGCGCGCCGTTTAAGCTTTCCCCGTGCCGCTCTACGCCGCCTACGGGTCGAACATGGATCCCGAGCAGATGCTGAAGCGCGCACCGCACTCGCCGATGGCCGGAACCGGCTGGTTGCACGGCTGGCGGTTGACGTTCGGCGGCGAGGACATCAGCTGGGAAGGCGCGCTGGCCACCGTCGTCGAAGATCCGAATTCGAGTGTGTTCGTCGTGCTGTACGACATGACGCCGGCGGACGAGAAGAACCTCGATCGATGGGAGGGCTCGGAGTTCGGGATCCACCAGAAGATCCGGTGCCGGGTGGAGCGCATATCGTCGGACACCAACACCGATCCCGTGCTGGCGTGGCTCTATGTATTAGACGCCTGGGAGGGCGGCCTGCCGTCGGCGCGATACCTGGGCGTTATGGCCGATGCCGCCGAAATCGCCGGAGCGCCGGCGGATTACGTACACCATCTGCGGACGCGCCCTGCTCACAACATCGGCCCGGGGACTACCTGAGTCCTGTCCGCGAGCGCTAGAGATCGAAAGCCGCCGCCTGCTCGACGATGTTGACCATCAGACGCAGGCCAATCGCCAGGGCTCGTTCGTCGAGATCGAATGTCGGCTGATGCAGATCCAACTGGGGTCCGTGTCCGGACCACACGCCCAACCGCGCCATCGCACCGGGGATCTCCTCCAGATACCAGGAGAAATCTTCGCCCCCGCCGGACTGGCGGGTATCGGCCAGCGCATTGGGGTCGATGGCTTCGATCGCGTGGGTGAGGATGTGCGTGGAGACCTCTTCGTTGACCACCGGCGGCACGCCGCGCCGGTACTGCAGCGAGTGTTCGATGGCCAGGGGCGACAGCAGCGCGGACACCGTCTCACGGATGATGTCTTCCAGTTCAAGCCAGGTGTGCCGGCTCGCCGTGCGAACGGTGCCCGACAGCACGCCGGTCTGCGGAATGGCGTTGGCGGCCACTCCGGCGTTGACCGCGCCCCATACCAGGACCGTGCCGTTGCGCGGGTCGATGCGGCGCGACAGCACCCCGGGCAGCCCGGTGATCAGCGTGCCAAGCCCGTAGACCAGGTCGGCCGTCAGGTGCGGCCGCGATGTGTGCCCGCCGGGCGAATACAGCGTGATCTCGATATGGTCGGCCGCCGAGGTGATGGGGCCATGCCTGACCGCGATCTTGCCGACTTCGAGTCGGGGATCACAGTGCAGGGCGAAGATCCGCGACACCCCGGTGATCGCGCCGGCCGCGATGGCGTCGATCGCGCCGCCGGGCATCAACTCCTCGGCCGCCTGGAAGATGAACCGCACCCCGACTGGCAGTTCCGGTACCGACGCCAACGCCAGCGCGGTGCCGAGCAGGATCGCGGTGTGCGCGTCATGCCCGCAGGCGTGCGCGACGTTGGGCATGGTGGAGGCGTACGGGGCGCCGGTCCGCTCGGCCATGGGTAGCGCGTCCATGTCGGCCCGTAGCGCAATCCTCGGCTCGTGCTCGGGGCCGATGTCGCAGATCAACCCAGTTCCGCCGGGCAAGACCTTCGTTTTGAGCCCCACGTCGGCCAACCGCTCGGCGACGAATTGGGTGGTGGCATACTCCTGCCGACCCAATTCCGGATAGCGGTGAATGTGCCGGCGCCACTCGATGAGGTCTGCCTGATGCGCGGCCAGCCATGCATCGGCGGTGTCGGCGAGGCTCATCCGTGTGCCCGACGTTCGTGAGCCGCCATCACCCGGTCCCGCTCGGCAGGCGCTTGCGCGAGATGGACGACCGTGCGCGCCAGCATGATCGCGCCTTCGACGACCGCGCGGTCGGCGCTGGGGCCGGCGGCGGCAGCGGCGAAGGCACGCTGGTGAACCGTGGCGCCGCCGGCGTCGACCCCGATGATCGGATGGATCCCCGGCAGCACCTTCGTCACGTTGCCCATATCGGTGCTGCCCATGGGATGCGCGGCCTCGACCTCGCGCGCCACCGGCTCGCGTCCGAGTCGGCGCATCTCCTCGCGGAAGGCGTCGGCCAGCCACGGGTCGGGATTGAGCTCGGCGTACGCCGGCATCGGGTTGTCGATGTCATATACGCAGCCGGTGGCCAGTGCGCCCGCGGCGAAGCACGCGTACATCCTGCCCTCCAGCTCTCGCAGCGAATCCGAGTCGAGCGCCCGCATCGCATACTCCAAGCTCGCGTGCCCGGGGATGATGTTGACCGCCTGCCCGCCGTCGGTGACGATCCCGTGGACCAGTTGCCCCGGCGCCAGTTGCTGCCGCAGCAACCCGACGGCCACCTGCGCGACGGTCACGGCGTCGGCGGCGTTGACCCCCAGGTGCGGCGCGACGGCCGCATGCGACTCCTTGCCACGGTAGTGGACGTTCGCTTCCGACAGTGCCAGGGACCGCGCCCCGGCGATGTCCACCGGCCCGGGATGCACCATCACCGCGACCGCGACGTCATCGAACACCCCGGCCTGCAGCAGCAGTGCCTTGCCGCCGCCGGCCTCCTCGGCGGGAGTCCCCAGCAGGGCCACCCGCAGGCCCAGGTCGTCGGCCACCTCCGCCAGCGCCAGCGCGGCACCCACCGCCGACGCCGCAATGATGTTGTGGCCGCAGGCGTGTCCGATCTCCGGCAGCGCGTCGTACTCGGCGCACACCCCGACCACCAACGGTCCGCTGCCGAAATCGGCGCGAAATGCGGTGTCCAGACCACCGGCACGCGCGGTGATCTCAAAACCGCGTTCGGCGACCAGTTCCTGGGCCTTGGCGCAGCTGCGATGCTCGGCGAACGCCAGCTCGGGCTCGGCATGGATGGCATGCGACAGGCCGACAAGGTCGGCACCACGGCGCCGCACGACGTCCTCGACGCGGTCTAAGGTGGTAGTGGGCATTCTCGCAGTATCTCACCGCCACACACCGACGACGGTCACACCAGTCCGGCGATGAATCCCGCCGCCTGGCCGGGATAGGGCGGCGACGCGTAGTCGTGGTGCGCATCCCGGTCGCGACCGCCGACGACGCAGACGGGATCGCCGGGGCTGCACAGGTCGATGGCGCGGCCGGCGAACTGACCGGTTGTCGACAGGGGCGTGTCGAAGCGATCGCCGGGATTGCCGAACACCGCAACTGCCCTGACCTTTCCCGCGAGACCGGGATCCAGCGCAGGAGCCGACCCGATGTTGCCGATGCGCTCGCCGACGGGCGGCACCCCCGCCAACATCGAGACCGCTGCGGCGCCCTGCGAGAAGCCGCCGAGCGCCAGCCGCGTCGCCGGGCACTGGTCGGCCATGGCGGCGATGTGATTTCGAGCGTCGTTGGCGGCGTCGGCCGTGGTCAGGAAGTTGTAGCTGGCCGGATAGTTCACCGCATAGGCCTCAACGCTGCGCGAGCCGAGGGCGGGCTGCAGCGCGGCCAGCAACGCATCACCCTCGGCCCCCAAGCCAGGCGGCTCGCCGGTGCCGCGGGCGAAGATGAGTTGGACGTCGGGACATCCCTCGGCATGTGCCGACGGAGAGCCAGTGGTGAATGCCGCCACCGTCATCGCAACGGCGACGGGCAGGCCAACAACCGGCCAGCTACGAAAACCCATGTGGCAGATTTTGACATATACCGGCCCGCATCGTTGCCGGGCTAAGCTCGCGCACTGTGAGCGACCCCGCGCCCGATCCCGGCAGCCTCGCGCGGCGGGCGGCGCAGGTCATCGGCGAGCGCACCGGGATCGACGAGCACGACGTCGCCCTCGTGCTCGGGTCGGGATGGTCGCCGGCGGTTGCGGCGCTGGGTTCCCCGACCGCCGTGCTGCCCCAGGCCGAACTGCCGGGGTTCGCACCGCCGAGCGCTGCCGGGCATAGCGGCGAACTGTTGTCGATGCGCGTCGGCGCGCACCGGGTGCTGGTGCTGGTCGGTCGCCTACATGCCTACGAGGGCCATGACCTGCGCGACGTCGTGCACCCGGTGCGGGCGGCCTGCGCGGCCGGGGTGCGCATCATCGTGCTCACCAACGCGGCCGGTGGACTGCGCCCGGACATGGCTATCGGCCAGCCGGTGCTGATCAGCGACCACCTGAATCTGACCGCGCGGTCACCGTTGGTGGGTCCACGGTTCGTGGACCTGACCGACGCCTACGCGCCGCGGCTGCGGGAGATGGCGCGTAGGGCCGACCCGGAGCTCGCCGAAGGTGTCTACGCCGGCCTGCCCGGGCCGCACTACGAGACGCCGGCCGAGATCCGGATGCTGCGCACGCTGGGCGCCGACCTGGTGGGCATGTCGACGGTGCACGAGACCATCGCGGCCCGCGCGGCCGGCGCCGAGGTGCTGGGTGTGTCGCTGGTGACCAACCTGGCCGCCGGGCTCGGCGGCCAGCCACTGAGCCACGCCGAGGTACTTGCGACGGGTGCCGCCTCGGCACGGCGGATGGGCGCCCTGCTGGCCGACGTCATAGCGCAGTTCTGACTTTCATGACGCCCGAGGAGTGGATCGCCCACGATCCCGACCCGACGACGGCCGCCGAGCTCGCCGCTTGTGGTCCCGACGAGCTTGCCGCGCGGTTCGCCCACCCACTCACCTTCGGCACCGCGGGCCTGCGCGGTCCGGTGCGTGGCGGGCCCGACGCGATGAACGTCGCCGTGGTAGCGCGCGTCAGCTGGGCGGTGGCGCGGGTGCTCCAGCGCCGTGGCCTGGCCGGTGCGCAGGTGATCGTTGGGCGTGACGCCCGGCACGGCTCGGCGACTTTCGCCGCAGTGGCAGCTGAAGTCTTTGCCGCCCATGGCTTTTCCGTGCTGCTGCTGCCCGATGCGGTGCCCACGCCGGTGGTCGCGTTCGCGGTGCGCCGGACCGGCGCCGCCGCCGGGATACAGATCACGGCCTCACACAACCCGCCGACCGACAACGGCTACAAGGTGTACTTCGACGGCGGCATCCAGATCGTCTCCCCCACCGACCGCCAGATCGAATCCGCGATGGCCGAGGCTCCCCCGGCCGACCGGATCGCCCGCGGACCCGTCGAGCCCGCTGCGACCGATCTGGTCGAGCGCTACATCGAGCGTGCGGCCGGGTTGCGTCGCACGGCCGGCCCGGTGCGGGTGGCCATGACGGCGTTGCACGGGGTGGGCGGCGCGGTGGCCGTCGAAACGCTGCGGCGTGCCGGATTCCCCGACGTGCATGCCGTGTCGACACAGTTCGCGCCCGACCCCGACTTCCCCACCGTCGCGTTCCCGAACCCCGAGGAACCCGGCGCCACGGACGCACTGCTTGCCCTGGCTGCGGCGGTCAGGGCCGACGTCGCGATCGCGCTGGACCCCGACGCCGACCGCTGTGCGGTCGGCATACCCACCCCCTCGGGGTGGCGGATGTTGTCCGGCGACGAAACCGGTTGGCTATTGGGCGATTACATTCTTTCCCATCGGCAGCCCGCCAAGACGAGCGTGGTGGCCAGCACCGTGGTGTCGTCACGGATGCTGGCCGCGATCGCCGCCCACTACGGCGCGGTCCATGTCGAAACCCTCACCGGATTCAAGTGGTTGGCGCGCGCCGACGCGGACGTACCCGGCGGCGTTCTGGTGTATGCCTACGAGGAGGCGATCGGGCACTGCGTCGACCCGGACGTCGTGCGTGACAAGGACGGCATCAGCGCCGCCGTGCTCGTGTGCGACCTGGTGTGCGCGCTGAAAAGCAGCGGGCGTTCGGTACCCGACCTGCTCGATGAGCTCGCCCGGCGTTACGGCGTGCACGACGTCGCGGCCGTGTCGCGTCGGGTCGCCGACGCGGGCGAGGCCGCCGAACTGATGCGGCGGCTGCGGGCGGCCCCACCGGCTCGGCTGGCCGGGTTCACCGCTACCACCACCGACATCACCGACGCGCTGATCTTCACCGGCGGCGACGGCGACGCGTCGGTGCGGGTGGTGGTGCGGCCGTCGGGAACCGAGCCGAAAGTGAAGTGCTATGCCGAGGTTCGCTGCGCGGTCACCGGCGAGCTGCGGGCAGCGCGGGAGCGGGCCGACGCGCTGCGCGACGAGCTGATCGGCGCGGTCAGCGCACTACTGGGCTAGCGGGGCCCGAACTGGCGGTCACCCGCATCGCCGAGACCGGGCACGATGAAGGCGACCTCGTTGAGCCCCTCATCGACGGCCGCGGTGAAAAGTCGCCCGCCCGACGCCGTTTTCTCAAGGGCCGCAACGCCTTCCGGTGCGGCCACCGCGCACAACACGGTGATGTCCTCGGCGCCGCGTTGGTGCAGCAGACCAATCGCGTGTTTCAGCGAGCCGCCGGTGGCCAGCATCGGGTCGAGAACCATCACCGGCTGGCCGGCCAGATCGTCGGGCAGCGACTCGAGGTAGCCGTGCGCCTGGTGAGTCCGCTCGTCGCGGGCGACGCCGACGAATCCGACCCGGGACTGCGGCAACAGGGCAAGCGCCTGGTCGACCATGCCCAGCCCGGCCCGCAGCACGGGCACCAGAAGGGGAGGGTTCGCTAAGCGCACGCCGAGCGTTTCGGCCAGCGGCGTGCGGATCGGAAATGTCTCCCGGGCCGCGTCCCGGGTGGCCTCATAGACCAGCATCGCGGTCAGGTCGCGCAGCGCGGCCCGGAAGCCGGCGTCGTCGGTGCGTTCGTCGCGCAGCGTCGTGAGCCGGGCTGCCGCCAGCGGGTGGTCAACGACTCGCACCTCCACGGGATTTGACCCTATATAACGATCGGCTAAAGCCCTGTTGACACGCTCGCGTCGGCGCCGTCGGTCCGCCGTTTGCGCCCATATACTCCCCGGGTGCGGCGCCGAATCAGGTCGACAGGCAGGACTTATCGAGCCCTGCGGCTGGCTGGCGCGGCGGCGTTGACGGCGGTGGTGTTGGCCAGTCCGTTGGGCCCCCGCGTGGCGCTGCGGGCGGCGGCGCTCCCGCAACCGGCGCACGTGGTGATCGTGATCGAGGAGAACCGCGCCCAGGCCAGGATCATCGGCAACAAGTCGGCGCCGTTCATCAACGCCCTGGCCGCGGGTGGTGCGAACATGGTCCAGTCGTACGCCGAAACACATCCCAGCGAGCCGAACTACCTGGCGCTGTTCGCCGGCAACACCTTCGGGGTGACGAAGGACTCGTGCCCGGTCAACGCCGGAGCCGCTCCCAACCTGGCCTCTGAACTACTGGCCGCCGGTTACACGTTCGCCGGGTTCTCCGAGGGCCTGCCCGCGGTCGGCTCGCCGGTGTGCAGCGCGGGCAAGTACGCGCGCAAACACGTGCCCTGGGCCAACTTCACCAATGTCCCGCCGACGACATCGCTGCCGTTCTCGGCGTTTCCGATGGGCAACTACGGCAGGTTGCCAACCGTGTCGTTCGTCATCCCCAACAACGACAACAACATGCACGACGGCTCGATCGCCCAAGGCGATGCCTGGCTGAACAAAAACCTCGTGGGGTACGCCAACTGGGCGGTCGCCAACAACAGCCTGTTGATCGTGACCTGGGACGAGGACGACAACAGCAGCCACAACCGGATCCCGACGGTGTTCTACGGCGCGCATGTCCGCCCCGGCACCTACCCCGAGCAGATCAGCCACTACAACGTGCTCTCCACGCTCGAGCAGATGTACGGGCTACCCAAAACGGGTTACGCGGCCAGCGCTCCCCCGATCACCGATATCTGGGGCTAGG
>CAYNLB010000134.1:0-12004 GCA_964397935.1 uncultured Mycobacterium sp. | reverse complement strand
CGCCACTGGCCCGCACTGTGTCGCGCCGTGGGTCGCGTCGAGTGGCTGACCGATCCCCGGTTCGGGGACGCGCGCGCCCGCGCCCAAAACGCCGTAGCGCTCATCGCGGAACTGGACGCGATATTCGCAACCCGCTCACTCGACGAATGGGCGGAGGCCTTCGCCAACGAACCGGATTTCTTCTGGTCGCCGGTCAACACACTCGAAGATGTCGTCGCCGACGAGCAGTTCCACGCCGCGGGCGGCATCGTCGAGGTATCGGACGGGGAATCCAGCGTGCCGATGGTGGCCACACCGGCCGACTTCCACGGCACGCCGTGGGCACCGCGTTCTGCGGCACCGGAACTCGGCCAGCACACCGACGAAGTTCTCGCCGAACTCAAGGCTCGCCGCGGGTCCTGAGCGGTGCGCGGACCTTTACAAATTTCAGCCGAAGTGTCACGCTGTCCGGTGAGCCGCGTGACCCCGCGGCGAACAGCCCATGGCAAGCGCGGATCCACGCCGACACAATCATGGCGTGTGGCGGGAGGAATGGATCGATGGTCTCTCCAACGTTCGACGTCAGCGAGCGCAGCCGGGTGACCGCTGCCCGGGCATCCCGCGCCGACGGCGAATGCCTGCGATACCGGCTCGACGTCGTCGCGGCCAGCACAGTCGATGTCGTGCAGTCGGCGGGGGGTTGGCTCTACGACAGGGTGATGGCCGGTTGGCAGGTGACCGTATTACTGCCGGACCGCTGCGATACCCGGCCGCTGCGGATCCTGGGGGTGCAGGCCGGTGAACTGGAGGCGCAGTTCGAGTGGATGGGGACGGGCTCGACCCGCCAGAGCCTGGCCGTCAGCGCCGAGGTGTTCACCGCCGACGCGCGCGTGCGTGACAAGGTGCTCGAGTCGCTGGACAGCCGACTGACCGAAGTCGCCTTGTGGGGCCAAGCGCCCCAGGGTTGGCCTCTGCGGGTAGACCGCGCGATGACCCAGGCGAAGCACGTGCTCAGCGCGGCCGCGCGGACATTCAAGGGCTACGCGCTCGAGGCGGCCGGAATCCCGGACCCGACAGTCGATCTCACCGAGATGCTGCTGTGTGATGCCTGCTCGCGGGCGAACTCAGGGTTGGTTCGGCTCGACCGATGAAGAAGTATTATGGCCATACACTGCTTTATCTGCACGAGACCATCTCGCTGGGATCCGGGAGGGGCGAGCACTTCACCGAGGTCTTCTCCGACACCTATCGGCCGATGATGGAAGAGCTCGGCGCCCGCCTGTTCGCGATCTGGGAATCCACCCCCTACAACGGTCACTGGCCGCAAGTGACGATCATCTGGGAGATCGACGCATTCGCCGACTACGCCAGGATCGGGGCCGCCCAGGCCCGCGGTGGCAGCCACGAGGCCCGGGCCGGCAACTGGTCGGCGTTTCTGGCCGACATCGGCGCCTCGGGGGAGGGACGGATCATGTACCCGGGACCCAGCAACAAAACGCTCGCCCAACTCCGCGAGGCCAATTTCGCTGCGCCGCTGGTCATTCAGGAGATCATGCAGACCAAGCCGGGCCGCCAAGACGATTACATCCGCGAGCTGGAGCGGCTCTACGTCCCATGGTCGGAGCGCACGGGCAAGCGCTGGCTGGGTTCGTTCACCACCACCTTCCGCTACAACGAGGTCATCCACTACTGGGCACTGGACGGTGGGTGGCAATGCTTCGCCGAGCATTACCCGTCCTTCAAGGACAACCCCCCCGCCGAGATCGTCACGTGGATGAGTGTGGCGCCGGCATTGCGCGATGGCTGGGAAGACTCGATCCTGCAGGCCCTACCGCCGTCACCGCTGCAGTGATGAGCCAGCGCGAACCGGTGGACTTCGCCTACGACCCCTTTGACGCGGAGGTAATGGCAAACCCGCTGCCGTACTACCGAATCCTGCGCGATCAGTATCCGGTGTACTACATGCCCCAGTGGGACACCTTTGCCCTGTCCCGCTTCGAGGACATCTGGCAAGTGCTGGAAGTCAACGACGGCACGTTCGTCGCATCGGAGGGCACGCTGCCGGCGGCGTCGGTGTTGGCCAAGCACAACAGCGGGCCGGTCGACGACCCGCCCTTGCATCCGCTGCCATTCCACGCGGTGTTCGATACGGATTTGTATGCCGAGATCCGTCGTGCGCACTCCCAGCCGTTGCGCCCGAGATCGGTTGCCGGGCTGGAAAGCAGGATCCGCGCCCTGGCCAACGAACGTCTCGATCTGCTGCTGCCGCAAGGCTCGTTCGACCTGACGCAGGACTACGGCGGCATTGTTGCGGCTTCGATGGTGTGCGGATTGCTCGGAATACCGGCCGATCTCGCACCGCAAGTGTTGGCCGCCGTCAATGCCGGCAGCCTTTCCGAGCCCGGTGAGGGCGTCGATACCGCGCAAGCCCGGCCCAACTATCTTGAATACCTCATACCGGTGGTCCAGCGGCGCCGGGCCGACCGGTCGAAGGATGGACTGCCCGGCCTGCCCGTAGTAGACGGCCTGCTCGGCTATCGTCTGCCGGATGGCAGCGCGCTCGACGACGTCGAAGTCGCAACCCAGATGCTCTGTATCTTCATCGGTGGGACCGAGACGGTGCCCAAGATCGTCGCCCATGGTCTGTGGGAGCTCAGTCAGCGGCCTGACCAGATGGCCGCGGTACGCGCCGATCCCGAGCGCAACGTGCCGGTCGCACGTGAGGAGATGATCCGGTACTGCGCACCGGCGCAGTGGTTCGCCCGAACGGCGCGAAGACCCTTCAGCATGCACGGCGAAACCATCGAGCCGGGGCAGCGCGTCATCACCCTGCTGGCATCGGCCAACCGCGACGAGCGCGAGTACCCGGAGCCCGACGAATTCATCTGGAACCGCCCCATCAAGCGCTCGCTGGCGTTCGGTCGCGGCCAGCACTTCTGCATCGGCTATCACCTGGCCCGGCTGGAAATCGATGTGCTGCTGCAGGAATGGCTGCGCCGGGTGCCGGAATATGCGATCGAGGGCGAGGCCGCCACCCGGTTGCCGTCCAGCTTCCAGTGGGGATGGAACACGATCCCGGTGGAGGTCTGACGTGTGGTCCTACCGGATGGTTGCCCCGTACCTCTTCGAGCGGACGACGCTTCCTGACAAAACACCCGAGTCTCTGGCCGACGGCCAGGTGCTGCTGCGATTTCTGGCCGCGGGCATCTGCGGCAGCGACCTGCCGGCCTTCCGCGGTGAGCGCGGACGCCTCCCGGGCGACGACGGGCCGAGCGCCGCGGAGAAGGAGGGTTTCCCCATCCACGAGGTCGTCGGTGAGGTGATCGCCAGCCGGCATCCCGATCACCGCATCGGCGACCGCGTGGTCGGCTGGGCCTCGGGGTTCGACGGTCTGATGGAGCGCGTGGTCAGCGACGGCAACGGGCTGGCACCGTACGATCCGGTGCTGACCCCGGCGCAGGCCGTCAGCCTGCAACCGCTCGCCTGTGTCCTCTACGCGTGTGAGCAGCTGCCCGACCTGGTCGGCCGGCACGTCGCGATAATCGGCCAGGGCTCGATCGGCCTGCTTTTTTCCTACGTCGCGAAGGCGGCCGGCGCCCGGCGCGTCACCGGGGTCGACCCCATCGACCGCCGCGGCGCGGCAACGGTGTTCGGGGTCGACGACGCGGTGCGCGCCACCAGCGATCGGTGGGTGAGTCAGCTGGCGGCCGGCGACCGCGCCGACGTCGTGATCGAAGCCGTCGGCCACCAGGTGGCCACCTTGGGGCACGCCATCGACGCCGCCGCCCCCGGGGGCACGGTTTTCTATTTCGGGGTTGCCGACGACGACACCTACCCGATCAGCATGCGTAGCATGCTGCGCAACAACCTCACGCTGAAATCCGGTGTGACGCGGGACCGGCGACGCGTTTTGGAGCTCGCGGACAAGTTCGTCGCCGATCATCCCGGGCTGCTCGGCTCCTATCTCACCCACACGTTCGCTGTCGACGAGGTGCAGGGCGCGTTCGAGCTCGCGTGCCGGCCGGATCCGGAACGTATCA
Source organism: uncultured Mycobacterium sp. (assembly GCA_964397935.1). Taxonomy (GTDB): domain Bacteria; phylum Actinomycetota; class Actinomycetes; order Mycobacteriales; family Mycobacteriaceae; genus Mycobacterium. The sequence goes on along the minus strand of CAYNLB010000134.1, from coordinate 7,985 downwards.
AGATCGCGATCGCGGAGTGACGGTGACAGAGGCTTCACAGAGTAATCTGCAACGGGCACTCGACCGGGCGCCCCGGATATGGGGCGGATGGGTCACCGGCCCGACGCTGCTCGGCCCGGATGAATTCGCCCGCACCGGTTATGATTACGTAGGATTCGACGCGCAGCACGGCTACCTCGACGACGCCGATATCGCCCGTACGCTGCGACGGATCGAGCACCTGCCGATCGGCACCGTGGTGCGCTTGCCCAACGCCGGGGCGGCTCCCATCGGTCGGGTGCTGGACGCCGGCGCGGACGCCGTCGTCATCGCCATGATCGAGTCCCCTGACCAGGCGGCCGCGGCGGTGGCCGCCACCCGCTACCCACCGGCAGGAATCCGCAGCTTCGGCCCGCTGCGCACCAGCTTGGGGCACGACCCAGTCGCGCACGAATCGCGGGTCAGCGTATTCGCCATGATAGAGACGGCGGCGGCGCTGTCCGATATCAGCCAGATCTGCGCTGTCGACGGTCTGACCGGAATCTACGTCGGTCCGGCCGATCTGGCCATTTCACTGGGCGCCGACGTCGTTGGGGCGACCAGGCATCCGGAAGTGCTCGACGCGATAGTGCGGATCCATCGAGCGGCCTCCGAGGCGGGGCTGGTCACCGGCATTCACGCCGGCGATGGTAAGACGGGTCGTGCCATGGCGCGGCTCGGATTCCGGATGATCACCCTGGCGGCCGAATCGCAGGCACTACGGCGTGGGGCGGCCGAGCATCTACGTGAGGCCAATGAGCAATGACCGCTGACCTTTTCGCGATCCGCGAGCTGCTTACCGGCTACGCCCTCACGCTCGACACCGGCAACGTCGACGAGTGCGTGCGGCTGTTCACGGCCGACAGCGAATTCCCGGTTCACCGCCGGTCGTTCGCCAGGCATGACGGCATCGCCAGGATGTTCCGGGATGCCCCGCGCGGGTCGCACCTGATCGGTGTCTCGAACATCGATGTTCGCGCCGAAACCGCGAACGTCGGGTCGCAGGTGCTGTCCGTCAGGGCCGGTGACCCGCACCTGCGGTCCGCGTTGTATGACGACGAACTGGTCCGCGTCGCGGAGGACCGGCCGACAATCCCGAGGTGACGCCGACATGAACGAACGTGTGGCCCTGGTGACCGGCGCGGCCGGCGGGCAGGGCTGGTCCATCGCCAGACGCTTACGCGCCGATGGTTATTCGGTGGCCGCATGCGATCGGCGGACCGATGACGTGGTGTCGGCGGTGGACGAATTGGGCGACCAGGACGTGGTAGCTGTCGAACTCGACGTCACCTCCCCGGCGCAGTGGGACACTGTCGTCGAGCGCGTCGTCGACCGATTCGGCGGGCTGAGCGTTCTGGTCAACTGTGCCGGCGTGCTCCACCGGGCTTCGATCGCCCAGGAGACCCTTGAAGGCTTCGAAACCGCCTGGCGGATAAACTGTTTGGGTGCCTTCCTGGGTATCCGCGCTGCCCTCGGCCGGCTCCATGAGGCACAGGCCGCCTCTATCGTCAACATCTGCAGCACCGGAGCGATCCGCCCTTTTCCGCAGCACAGCGCGTATGGCTCGTCGAAGTGGGCGCTGCGCGGCCTGACCCAGGCCGTCGCGGCCGAACTCGCCCCGTCCGGTATCCGGGTCAATGCCGTATTCCCGGGCCCGGTCGCGACCCCGATGCTCGACCAGGACACCCAGACGCGGCTGGCCGCGACGGCGATGTTCGGACGCATCGGCCGACCCGGGGAAGTCGCCGACGCGGTGGCGTTCCTGGTCTCCGACGCGGCCTCATTCATCACCGGTTCGGAACTGGTCGTGGATGGAGGGCAATGTCTGCAGATCTGATCGGCAGCGGTGGTATCGGCATCATCGGTGCCGGGCCCGGCGGTCTGGCGCTCGGCATCCTTCTGACCCGCGCCGGCTTTCACAACTTCACGATCTTCGACCGCGAGGACGACGTGGGAGGCACCTGGAGGATCAACACCTATCCGGGACTGGCGTGTGACGTCAAGTCGCACCTTTATTCCTACTCGTTCGACTTGAACCCGAACTGGTCGCGGCTGTGGTCTTCGCAACCCGAAATCCTGGCCTACTTTCAGCGTTGCGCCGACAAGTACGGTCTGCGACCACACCTGAGACTTCGCACCGAGATTCACTCCGCACGTTGGGATTCCGACACACAGAGGTGGTGTCTGACTACCGCGGGCGGCGAACAGCACCATTTCAACGTGGTCGTGTCGGCGGTTGGTCTGTTCACCCGGCCGCTTCTTCCCGATCTCGTGGAAGAAGAGCCGTTCACCGGGACGGTGATGCACTCATCGCGGTGGGACCATGCGATGCCCCTCGAGGGTAAGCGGATTGCGGTGCTGGGTACCGGATCGACGGCCTCCCAGCTGATACCGGAATTGGCCAAGGTGGCCGGCAAGGTGTACTCGGTGCAACGATCGCCGACCTGGATACTACCCAAGCCGGACCGGCACTACACGCGGCGGGAACGCTGGATGTTCGCGCACATTCCGTTCGCCAAAAAGCTGTACCGGACCCGGCTGTGGCTGCGCAGCGAAGCCAACATCTCAGTGATCGAGCACGGCAGCGACAAGACGCGGGACTTCACCGCGATCGCCCGTGGCCTGCTGGAGAAGTCCGTCGCCGATGAGGCTTTGCGCCGCAGACTCACCCCCGACCATCCGCTGGGCTGCAAGCGATTGGTGTTCTCTTCCGACTATCTCCCCGCGTTGACCCGGCCCAACGTCGAGGTGCTGGCCAGCCCGGCGCGTTACCTGCGTGCACGATCCCTGGTCACCGAAGACGGCACCGAACGCGACGTCGACATCGTGGTGTGTGCAACCGGTTACGCCGCGGCCGACTACCTGGGCGAAATGGACGTGGTCGGCGAACACGGAACGACGCTGCGGGAAGTCTGGCGGGACGGCGCACACGCCTACCTCGGCATGGCCGTTCCCGGGTTCCCGAACTTCTTCATGCTGTACGGGCCCAATACCAATGTCGGCTCCAACAGCGTGATCTTCATGCTCGAAGCCCAGGCCGCGTATATCGTGCGGGCGTTGAAGTACATGCGGCGCAGGGGTAAAAGATACATTGCGGTGCGGCCCACCGCGCTGGCCGATTTCATCGCCAAGATCGACCGCTGGATGGTCGGCACCGTGTGGACCACCCGGTGCAGCAATTACTTCCGGGCCGCGAACGGTCGGGTGGTCACCCAGTGGCCGCGAAGCGCGCGTAGTTTTTGGGGAATGACGCGCAGGTTCAAACCGGCCGACTTCCGCTTCGGGGCCCCGGCAATGTCCGCCCAAGACGCATTCCCGGCGCTGGAGCGGGGCAGTAGATGACGGAACTCGACGGCGCCGAACGGCTTGACCCCGCCCTGCGCGACCTCGCGACCGCGCGGACCGACTTTTCGCTGGCCGCGATCCAACTCACCCGGGAACCGTTCGACCAGCGCCGCCGCGTCGCCGCCGAACAAACTGATGCGCGGGGCGTCCAGATCGTCGAGGACAGTGCACCATCCGAATCCGGCAAAGTACCGGTACGGATCTATCGCGGTGGCCCCGCGCCCGCACCGGCGGTCATCTACTGCCACGCCGGGGGCTTTGCGCTGGGGAATCTGGACACCGACCATCGCCAGTGCGTAGAGCTCGCCCGTCGCGGCCGCTGCACGGTGGTGTCGGTGGACTACCGGCTGGCGCCCGAGCACCCCTATCCGGCCGCACTCGAGGACGCGCGTGCGGTGTTGCAGTGGGTGGCGGGCAACGCGGCGCAACTCGGCGTCGATCCGGGGCGGCTGGCCGTCGCGGGCAGCAGTGCCGGGGCCACCCTGGCGGCATGCCTGGCGCACGGTGCCGCCGACGGGTCGCTGCCGCCGGTCGTGTTCCAGTTGCTGCACCAGCCGGTGCTGGACGACCGGGCCACCGCGTCCAAAGCGGAGTTCTGCACCAGCCCGGCTTTCGACAGCGAGGCCGCGGCCCTGATGTGGCGCTACTATCTGGGTCCGGCTGGTGGGGCAGAAGCTGCAGTGCCGGCCCGGCGGAGCCGATTCGGAGGCCTGCCAGCGGCTTTGGTCACCTGCGCGGAGATCGACCCGTTTCGCGACGAGGCGGTCGACTATGCGCTCCTGCTGCTCCGTGCCGGGGTCTCTGCCGAGCTGCACGTGTTTGCGCGCACCTGTCACGGCTTCGATTCGCTGCTACCCGACTGGCCGGTCTCCGAGCGGTTGTTCGCCCTGCAGGGGCACGCCCTGTCGAGGGCGTGGGACGGGTCCTGAGACCGGGACCTTTGCCTCTACTCGCAACATCCGGGCCCGCGGAACAATGTCGTGCCATGAAGATCACGGGCTTGGAGGTCGTACCCTTCGAGACATTCGTCGATCGAATCTCTTTCGGCCAGCTCAATACTGATTACCGTGTGGTGCAGACCGTCACCAGGGTGCGCACCGATGAAGGGATCGAAGGCTACTACTTCGGCGGTCACTTCCACGGGGACCAGGACGGCCTGCTCCCGGGCGACCGGGCGCTGATCGCGCAATTCCTGAGCCCGCTGCTGGCCGGACAGGACCCATTGGACCGGGCAGAGATCTGGCGGCAACTATGGGCAGCGAAGCTTCCCGAGAACGTCTGCAGCGTCATCGATCTGGCCCTGTGGGATTTGGCAGGACGAGTGACCGGGCTGCCGGTGCACAAGCTGCTGGGCGGCGCACGCGACCGGGTCAAGGCCTACGCCAGCAGTTTCAACAATCTCGGATCGCCGGACGAGTACGCCGCCCATGCCGCTGAGTGCGCGCGCCAGGGCTACCCCGCCTACAAGATCCATCCGTACCACTACTGGAATCCCGAGACGGGCCAGCCCGCATTACCCCGTCCGTCTTACGTGGACTGGGATATCCAGGTGTGCAGGGAAGTTCGGGCCGCGGTCGGTGACGACATGGTGCTGATGTTCGACCCGTGGGGCACCTACCACACCTACGCGGACGCGCTGCGGGTCGGCCGGGAGCTGGAACGGCTGGGCTTTTATTGGTATGAGCATCCGATGCCGGAGTACCGAGTTGATTCGTATACGGCCCTCGCCAAAGAACTCGACATCCCGATCTGTTCACCGGAAATCGCCGAGGGCGGCATCTATACCCGCGCAGACTGGATCCTGCGCAATGCTTCCGACATCAGCCGCATCGACGTTTTGCGCGGAGGCATCACCGGAGTCATGAAACTGACCGGAATGTGTGAGGCGGCGGGTATGCGCTGCGAGATCCACATGAGTGGCTTCGGCAACCTACAAATCCTGGGCGCCACGAGTGAAGACGTCTGCGAATACTACGAACGCGGCCTGCTCGGGCCCGGGATTCGGTATGACGCCACGCCACCCTATCTCGAGGCGCCCTGTGACCCGCTCAGCCCGGATGGATTCGTCAGCCTGCCGCAAGCACCCGGGCTCGGCTACCAGATCCGTTGGGACTACATCGAAAACCACCGTTTGCCCGAGACGCCGGTGGAACCCGTCGCACCCCTGCACCCGAGGTAGCGGCCGGCTGATCCTCGGCCGCGTGCGGTAGATTGCCGTGGCGACCGGCTCAGGAGGACCGATGGCGTGTTGCGATGTCCCAATTGCTGCTGAGGATTGCGACGGGGCCTTCACCGTCGACTCGTCACGGGTGACTTTCGGGCGCGGTTGCTTGGCGGAGGTGGGGGAGCGGGCCAGCGCTCTCGGGTTGCGGCGGGTGGCGTTGTTCTCCGATGCCGGCGTGGCCGGACTGCCCATCTTTGCCAAGACACACGATTCGCTTGTCGCGGCCGGACTGGACGTAGTCACCTATACCGACGTGCATGTGGAGCCCACCGATGCGTCTTTTCTGGATGGGGTGCGTTTCGCGCAGGAGTTGGGCCCCGATGGCTACGTATCGCTGGGCGGCGGCTCCGTCATCGACACGTGCAAGGCCGCCAATCTGTACGGCACCCATCCCGCAGACTTGCTGACCTACGTCAACGCGCCCGTCGGCGAGAGCAAACCCGTACCCGGCCCGCTCAAGCCGCACATCGCATGCCCCACCACGGCGGGCACCGGCAGCGAGGTAACCGGCATCGCCATCTTTGACCTGGTGTCGCTGTCGGCGAAGACGGGCATCGCTTCGCACGCGCTGCGCCCCACCGAGGCGCTCATCGACCCCGACTGCACCGCGAGTCTGCCGTCTGAGGTCGTCGCCTCCGCGGGGCTGGATGTGCTGTCACATGCTTTGGAGTCCTACACCGCACGGCCCTACTTCCAGCGGCGCGCTCCCTTACGGCCCAGCCTGAGACCCATGAGCCAGGGCGCCAATCCATGGAGTGATCTGGGCTGCCGTGAGGCGTTGCGCCTGTTGGGGCAGTTCTTGGAGCGCGCGGTGAACGATGCCTCCGACACCGAAGCCCGTGAGCAGATGATGTGGGCTGCAACGCTTGCGGGCATCGCGTTTGGCAATGCGGGCGTTCACGCGCCGCACGGGATGGCCTACGCGGTGGCGGGGTTGGTGCGCGACTTCCGGCCCGCGGGCTACCCGGCCGATGAGCCGCTCGTGCCGCATGGCATGGCCGTCATCCTCAATGCACCGTCGTCGTTCCGCTTCACAGCGGAGGTGAGCCCGGAGCGGCATTTGGAGGGCGCGCGGCTGCTCGGCGCCGACACGCAGGGCGCCGGTGCGAACGATGCGGGCGAGGTGCTGGCCACCGAACTGATCCGGATTATGCGAGCGGTGCGCATGCCGAACGGGCTGAGCGGGGTGGGCTACACCGAAGATGACGTGGCGACTCTCACGGCGGGTGCTTACCCTCAACAGCGCCTTTTACAGAACGCTCCCCGCGAGATGAGCAAACCGGTTCTGGCGGAGCTGTTTCGGCAAGCCCTGCGCTACTGGTAGCCCGGATGTGAACCGTGCTGAAATACCACCATGGCTTGCCAACCGTCGGTCCCTTCGGTTCCGGACACACCAGACGGGCTCACCGCCAGCGATTTCCCGGTGCTGTGGCCGGTGGGAACCCGGTGGGCCGACAACGACATGTTCGGCCACCTCAATAACGCTGTCTACTACCAGCTGTTCGACACCGCGATCAACGCCTGGATCAACACGAACACCGGGTTGGACCCGATCACCATGCCTGCGCTGGGCATTGTCGCCGAGTCCGGCTGCCGCTACTTCTCCGAACTGTGCTTCCCCGAAAGCCTGATAGTAGGCCTGGCGGTGACGCGTCTGGGCAACAGCAGTGTCACCTATCGGCTCGGTGTGTTCCGTGTGCACGAAAGCGAGCCGATCACCGCGCTGGGACATTGGGTGCATGTGTACGTCGATCGGACCAGTCGCAAGCCCGTGGCCATCCCCGGCCCCATCCGCTCGCTGCTGTCGACGGCGTGCGTGGACTCCTAAGCGCGAGATTACGCCTGCCGCCAGGGCTTTCGTTCGTACGGCTATGCTTCGCCAATGCCAGTTTTAAGCAAGACCGTTGAGGTCAGTGCCGACTCGGCAGCGGTCATGGCGATCGTCGCCGACTTCGAGGCCTACCCGCAGTGGAACGAAGAGATTCAAGGCCTTTGGGTGCTCGCCCGCTACGACGACGGGCGCCCCAGCCAGCTGCGGCTCGACGCCGACTATCAGGGCATGCAGGCCACGTTTATTCAGGCCGTGTACTACCCGGGGGACAACCAGATCCAGACCGTCCTACAGCAGGGTGACCTCTTCAGCAAGCAGGACCAGCTGTTCAGCGTGGTGTCGACCGGCGCTGCCAGCTTGCTCACGGTGGACCTGGACGTCGAAACCTCGACGCCGATCCCCGCGCCGATGGTGAAGTCGCTCGCCGGCAACGTCCTGGATCACCTGGCCGAAAACCTGAAGCGGCGCGCCGAGCAACTGGCCGCTGGGTAGCGCCTCCGGTCGGGCAGTCCTGATGGCGGTTACCCGCTTCGCCCGGCTTCGCCGCGCTCGCGATCGCCGGTCTTG
>CAYNLB010000133.1:0-12331 GCA_964397935.1 uncultured Mycobacterium sp. | reverse complement strand
CGCTGCGAACGCATGCTCCATCTCATCGAAGATGCTGCCGGGCACGAACATCCCCGACGGATCGAGGATGCGGTCGAGGTTGGCCGCCACGTCCTCGGCGCCGAAGGCGCCGTCGACGCCGAACCAGCCACGAGTCACACCGATCTGCAGCGCAGCTACCCGTCCACGGAAAGCGCTGAGGACCCTGTGGGTCAGTGTGCAGTGCTCGCTGGCGAGGTAGGCAACGACGGGCGCCACTTGATCGAGTCGCAGCGTCTCCAGGAACGCTCGCGCATCGGCCGTGCGCCCGGCCTCGCCCATGAGCGCCATAGCCATTCGCGTGTCACCCATCGGCATAATGGCGTTGGCGTGTATCCCATACTGCGCACCTTCGAGCGCCGCGACGTTCATCAACCCGAGCATCCCCGTCTTCGCCGTGGCGTATCCGGTCAAGCCTGGCTGCCCAAAGACCCCCGCCGCGGAGGACACGAACACCAGCCGGCCGTATCCGGCGTCCCGCATCACCGCGAAACCCGGTCGGACAACGTGAAAAGCGGCCAACAGATGATGGCGCAGCAGCGCCTCGAAGCGTTCGGTCGGCCAGTCCGGGAGGGGGTCGTCGTGGATGATGCCGGCGTTGGCGACGATCGCGTCCAAGCGCCCGAACTCCCGCACGGCGAGGTCGACCGCGGCCCTGCCCCCTTCTTCGGTGCTGGCGTCCGACGCGCACGCCACAGCCCGTCCGCCCGTAGCACGGATTGCCGCGGCAACGTCATCGGCCGGCGCGGCATCGCCTCCGCTCCCGTCGGTTTCGACGCCGCTGTCGTGGACCACCACGGCGGCTCCGCGGCGGGCCATCTCATGGCAGTACGCCTCGCCGAGTCCGCGGGCACCGCCGGTGACCAGGACGACACGATCGGTGAACGAGATCAATTGCAGCCTCCCGCAGGCAGCGGCGTCGTGGACACGACGCCGCGCTCGGTCCAGTGGGCGACGAACGGCGCGATCGTCGACAGGTCGTACAGCCCCGGTTCGGCCGCGACCACGGCCGGGACGGCGTTGATGGCATGCATAGCCGTGGCCAGGCAACCCTGCTCGGCGTGATCTTCCCCGGGGGAGCCGATGACGAGGTGAAGGTTCATACTGGGCTTGCCTTCGAAGCTCACCGCATAACCGATCTCGGTCGGCCACTCGGGCGCGAGGTCGTCGGCCATCCTGGTGAGGTGCTCGACGGAGATCGTGGTCTCGCCGCAGTCGACCACGACGCCAAATCGCATGGCTCCCACGGTTCCCGCGGGAATCTCGCCGGCAGCCACCGTCAGCGCCCGCGGCGTCGTCGCGACTTCCCGGAACCCCTCGACGGAGTGAATTTCCAGCCCGAGCGCCTGCGCCAGCACCGTCGCGCTCCCAATCCATGCGCTTGCCGCGTAGTCCCTGTTGGTCAGCAAGGGGGTGGTGTCGTCCGGTGCATGGCCGAACCCCATCGCGTTGAAGATCAGGTCGTGGCTGGCGTATGTCGAGTAGTTCAGCACCTCCCGCACACTGATCCGGTCGGTGCGCTCGGTGAGCCGGGACAGGATCGGCGCCAGCGATTCGCCGACGAAGCCCGGGTAAAGGCCGAGCCCGAGAAACGATGAGCCTCCTGCGCGGCAAGCCTTCTCGATGCCGTCAGCCAGCGATTCATGCAGCGAGCGAGGATGGACGAACCGGCTACCCGTGGCCACCACGTTCTTACCTGAAGCCAAAAGGTCACAGACGTCGGCAAAGCAGCCTGGCGTGTCGGTCTCCACCTTGCCCATGTAGAGGACCACGTCGGCGTCGGTGGCGATGACGGCGTCGCGATCGGCCGACGTCAGCACCCCCGCTTCCGCGAGTCCGCACAGGGTCCCCGCGTCGAGCCCGGCTTTCGCCGGGTCGTACACGCGCACCGCGGCCAATTCCAGATCCTGGCGGCCCAAGACGTGACGCAACGACATCATGCCGGTCACGCCGGTCGCCCACTGGATCACGCGAGTCATGTCAGGCGATCCTCAATCCCACACCACGTCGAGGCGCGGCGGCGACCGGAACATCGTGCCGGTCACATAGGGCGGCGGTGCGTCGGGGTCGAGCCGCAGCCCCGGCAGTTCGTCGAAGAGCGCGTTGAAGAACTTGGTGCTCTCCAGCCGGGCCAAGTGCATTCCCAGGCACAAGTGGGCGCCGTGGCCGAACCCGATATGCGGCTTGCGCTCCCGGAAGATGTTGAAGGACTCGGGGTCCTCCCAGCGTGTCTCGTCATGGTTGGCGCTGCCCAGGTTCACCATCATCGTCGATCCCTTCGGGATGTGGTGGCCGAAGAATTCGGTGTCGGCACTGACCTCCCGGATGAAGTTCAACAACGGTGTCTCCCAACGGATCCCTTCCTCTATTGCCTGCGGCAGCAGACTCCGGTCGGCACGCACCGCGTCGAGTTGGTCGGGGTGAGTCAACAGAGCGAACGCCAGACTGGCGGTCGATCGTGACGTGGTCTCCGCTCCGGCCGGCAGGAGATTGCGCATGAATCCGTAGATCTGCTCGTCCGACATCTTGACGCCATCGATCTCGGCCTGCGACAGGATGGTCACCATGTCGTCCTTCGGCGACTTGCGACGGTCGGCGAGGATGCCGACGAAGTATTCCTTCATTTCGGCCGACGCCTTCATCGCCGTCTCCATGTCGCCGCGAAAGCCCAACAGGTCGATGGCCAGCCGGTGAAACTCGCCGATGTCCGACTCCGGCAAGCCGAGAAGGGCCGCGATGATCCGCACTGGGATCGGCATGAACACCGCTTCGACCAAGTCGACGCGCTTGTCGTCGCGGAACTTGGCGATTGTGCGATCCACGAGAGGGCCGACGAGTTCGGTGTCCCAGCGTTTCATCGAGGACTTGGCGAAAGCGAATTCGTGCAATCTGCGGTAGGTCGCGTGCTCCGGTTCCTGCATCTCCAGGATTGTCGGACCCTGCAACGGCCGCACCATGTCTTCGTAGATCCGCGTACTGAAGGTGACGTTGTCGGTGAAGACGGCCTTGACGGCTTCGAACGAGTAGGCCGTGAACGTCTGCTTGCCGTCGGGTCCATCGCGGGGAACGCCCATCTCCGGCCAGCCGGGGTGAACGGCTGCCTTGTGACGGAGCTCGCGCAACAGCGGGTAAGGGGTCGCGTCGCCGTCAGCACCCATTCCGGCGTTGAACTTCTCCTGCGCCTCTCGGATGCGCTGTTCGATGTCGTCGGTAACCGCCGGATCCGCCACGTGCCACCTCTCCTCCAGCCGCCCAACCTACACTCTGTTGGTTGCAAACGTACCTCATGTATATTGGGCCGACCAGAGCTCGTCTCAATCGCGAAAGCACAACCTGGAGCATTCGATTGGTCATTCGCGTCGTGCAGTGGGCGACCGGTGCCGTCGGTCGCGCCGCGCTGCGGGAGCTCATCGAGAATCCTCATTACCAATTGGCGGGCGTGCTGGTGTACGACCCGGCAAAGGCCGGCCACGACGCCGGCGCGCTCTGTGGGCTGCCTGCGACCACGGGCGTGCTCGCCACGACGGACAAGGACGAGATCATCGCCCTGGGCGCCGACGTCGTCGTCCATGCAGCCAGCAAGGCCCACGCCATCGAGACCAACGCTGACGACATCTGCCGCCTCCTCGCGGCCGGCAGCACGGTCATCACCACCACGTCGTACAACCACCTGCCTACCTACGGCGCCGAAACCGAGTCGGCGTTCGTCGACGCCTGCCGGCGGGGCGGGTCACGTTTCCACGCCGCGGGCGAGAACCCCGGATTCATGTTCGAGCGACTCGTCGCGACCGTGACGGGACTGAGCAAGACAATCGACCGAATCGACCTCTACGAGGCCACCGACGTCTCGGCCGTCGACAGTCGACCGATGCTCGTCGACCTCATGGGTATGGGCAGGCCGCCGGGCGACGTCACCGTCGATTCCCCGATCCTCAAAAAGCTCGACCTGGCCTACCGTCAGGCACTCAACGCCACCGCCGACGTCTTCGGAATCACTTTGTCGCACATCGACGTCGCGGTCGACGCCACCACACTGCCCCACGACATCGAGGTCCGCGCCGGCACGATCCAGGCGGGTACGGTCGTCGGGCAGCGGTTCTCATGGGTCGGCCACTGGTCGGACCGTCCACTGCTGGCCATCCATGAGGAGTGGGTGTTGACCCGCGACCTTCCCCAGTGGGGCATGGCGCCGCTGGCGCCCGGCGAGAAAGCGCCGCTGATCCGCGCGGTCATCAAAGGCGAGCCGAGCTTCGAACTCCAGCTCGACGTCGGATCAGACGGCTCGCCGCAACCCGGCCAGCACGCCATTGCGGGCCACCTGATGATCGCGATGGGCGCGGTTCGCGCCATTCCCTACGTGCTCGCCCAACCCCCGGGCATCGTCACCGCGCCGGTATTCGGTGCGATCCAACTAGCGTGAGGCGCGCGTGACCGCGCGGGCGATGTGGTCGCTGGGCGCCGCATGGAAGACGTGTGCGCTGCCGTCGGGCAGCACGCGCCGGGCCACGAGATAGTCCGAACCCAGCCAGCCCTGCCGGATGAACCGGCCAAACCGCAGGAAGGTGCCCGGGGCGCCGCTGGCGGACGGGACGAGCTTGACCTGCTCCATCCCGTTCTTCACGCCCTCCCCGGTGAGCGGGCGAGCAGCGGCGAGGCCGCGCACGATCACGGTGGCCGCGTCGTGTGACAAACCCGGCATCGAGTGGCCGGGGCGACGGCCGTATCGGGCCTCGAACCGATCGAGGAAGGCCTGCCCGACGGTGTTGCGCTCGTCGTAGCTGTCCAGGCCGATCCACCCGGACAGCTGACGCCTCCACTCCGGGTTGATATGGGCCATCTCGAACGCCGTCGTCGTGTACCGGGGTGGATCCCAGCCCGCAGCCAGCAGTGCATCCGTGAAGCCCCACAGGCCGTGCCCGAAACCGACGTGCACCAGCGCGTCGGGAGCCGAGGCACGCAGCGCGGCGACCGCGTCAGACTTGTCGGCTTCCACCTGGGGAATCGCCACGGTCGTAACGACCTTCAAACCCGCGGTGTCGTATGCCCGTTGAGCGAAGGCGAGATACTCCTTGCCGATCAGCGACGCCTCGTAGGCGATGGCGATCCGCGAGCGGCCATCGCCGATCATCACCGAGGCCAGCATCACCGGCTCCTCGGCCATCGAGCCGTTGTTCAGCGCGAAGCACCACTCACCGAGCGCCCCCTCCGACCCGGAGAGAGTGACGATGGGAACCCGTGCGGTGGCCTCGACATGGGAACGCAGCGGCACGACGTTGTCCGAGACCCACGGCCCATAAATCGCAAGACAACCCTCCGCCACGAGCTCGTCGAAGGCCCGTTCGACCGCAAGGTATGTGCCGTTGGGCAAGCCAACCACGTTGCGTGTCACCAGTTCGATCGGCCGGTCGAGCAGCCCGGAATGAAGGGCTTCGTCCATCACCAGCCGTAGCGCATCGGTGCTGTCGTTGTCGGTGTCGCCACTGGTCGGATAGTCGTTCAGCAAGCCGACTTTCAGGGGAGCGACCGAACCATATGCGCGAATCTCGTCGTCTGCCATAGCGGCAACATACAGGACGAAGGTTGGCTGGACACCGCGGATTCCCGAACTCCGCGACGGCCGGAAATTATCGTTTACGGCCACTGCATATCAGCATTCTGAACTGATAGTTTGCCGAGTAGGGGGTCGCACCGAAGGAGACGCCATGACGCTCACATCGCCGCTGGAATCCCGGACGCCGCCTGCCGAGAAGAAGTATCGCGTGATCCAGTGGGGCATGGGCAATGTCGGCACGCTGGCGCTGCGTCACTTCGCACACAATCCCCTGTACGAAGTGGTCGGAGTGCTCTGCAATCGCCCGGAGAAGGTCGGTAGGGACGCAGGCGAGCTCGTCGGGGTGGGGCCGATCGGCGTGCTGGCAACGACCGACAAGTCCGCCCTGGAGGCCCTCGACGCCGACTGTGTGTTCTACGCGCCACTCTGGTCGGACGTCGACGAGATCTGCCGCCTGCTCCGCGGGGGAAAGAGCGTTGTCGCCTCCGGCGGCGCGTGGTGGCATCGGACCGAGACCAACAGCGCGGACATCGACAAGATCGAAGCGGCGTGCCAGGACGGCGGTACTTCGTTCCACGGAGGTGGCATCCACCCCGGCTATGCCGCGGACCTGCTCGTTCTGACGCTGGCCCGGATCGTCGGCAAGACCGACCACATCCACATCTACGAGGCGGTGAACTTCAACAAGGACACCTTGAAGTATCTGGACGAGATGGGGTTTGGAAAGACCCCGACCGAGTTCGCCAAGGGCAATCTCTTCCAAGAAGCGTGGTCGTTGTTCGCGCAGTCGCTGACGATGGTTGTCGAAGGACTGGGCAAAACCGTCGAGAAGTTCACGACGGACGTGGAGCTGGGCACGGCCACCCGTGATATCCCCTATGAGGGGACTCCGGATATGGACATGCCGGGCCTCAAAGGGGTGATCAAGAAGGGCACCGTCGCTTCCCAGCATCACCTCTGGACGGCGTGGGTGGACGGCAGGCCATTCATCACCTTGCATGAGCTCTACTCGTTCGTTGAACACGATGCCATCGACCCGAAGCCCGATTGGGAGCCGTACTACCACTACCGCGTGGTGATCGAGGGCGATCCGGGCACCGAGCTGATCCTGCGGGGCAGCCAGGATGCACGAGAGCACGCTAAGCCCGGCTACATCGGCTATGCCTGGACCGCGATGGAACCCGTGAATTCCATTCCCGCCATCTGCGACGCGCCGCCGGGTTTCAAGTCCCACGCCGAACTTGGGCTCATGACCGTTCGCGGGATCGTGCGTTGACGACGCTTCCGCGGGGCCCTCAACATTCAGCCTGAATGTTGCTACGATCGTCGGCATGGCGAAGCGCGGCGGGGCTGACGACGATCGGCGCGCCCGAGGCGAGCGGACCCGTCGCGACCTGATCGATGCGGGTCGGGAACTGTTCGTGGAACACGGATTCTTGAACACGAGCATCGGCGACATCGTGACGAAGTCGGGCGTCGGCACGCGCGGCGCCTTCTACCATCACTTCAAGGACAAGGCCGAACTGTTTCGCGCCGTGTTCGAAGACGTGGAGAACGATCTCACGCTTCGATCCATCGCCGCTCCCCCGCCGGGGGCAGACCCGTGGGAGCGGCTCACGAGCGGTCTGCACGGTTTTCTGGAGGCGGCGCAGGAACCCGCAGTACAGCGGGTCATACTCGTCGACGGGCCGGTCGTGCTCGGATGGCAGACCCTACGCGAAATTCAAGAGCGCAACAGCATTGCCCTGATCAACGAGGTGGTCCGCGAGGCGATCGCCGAGGGCATCATCGACGACCAACCCGTCGGGGAGTTGACGCACATGCTTGTCGCCGCGCTCGAGGAGGCCTCGCTCCTAGTCGCGCATGCCGCGAATCCCGCCAGGGCGCGCCGTCGGGCCGCCAAGATCCTCGACCGGATCCTACTGTCCTTCGCCGTCGAGCCCCGAAAAATACTGCGGCGGTGACCGTTGAGGCCACCGCGTGCCGGCCAACGCCGTGGGTGTGGAAATGTATGTTCCCATAAATTGAATATGCCCCCTCCCTCCGACTGATAGCCTCGATCTCAACTCTGCGCAAGGAGACCCATGCAGCCCGAAGACTTGATCCTGGTGAGCGTCGACGACCACCTGGTCGAACCCCCGAACCTGTTCGAGGGCAGGGTCGCGAGCAAGTACGCCGACCAGACGCCACGAGTCATCCGCCAACCCGACGGCTCGGAGGTCTGGACTTTCAACGGCGCGATCATTCCCAACATCGGCCTCAACGCTGTGGCGGGTCGCCCCCGCGAGGAGTACGGCATCGAGCCCACCGCCTTCGACGAGATGCGACCGGGGTGCTACGACAT
This sequence comes from uncultured Mycobacterium sp., assembly GCA_964397935.1. Classification (GTDB taxonomy): domain Bacteria; phylum Actinomycetota; class Actinomycetes; order Mycobacteriales; family Mycobacteriaceae; genus Mycobacterium. The sequence goes on along the minus strand of CAYNLB010000133.1, from coordinate 4,418 downwards.
CCACGAGCGCGTCAAGGACATGGATGCGGGCGGCGTGCTCGGGTCGATGTGCTTCCCGTCCTTCCCCGGCTTCGCCGGCCGGCTGTTCGCCACGCATCCCGACAAAGACCTCGCCCTCGCGGTCACCCAGGCGTACAACGACTGGCACATCGATGAGTGGTGCGGTTCCTACCCTGGACGCTTCCTTCCGATGGGACTTCCCGTCCTATGGGATCCAGAGTTGTGTGCCAAAGAGATCCGCCGCAATGCCGAGAAGGGCTGTCATTCGGTGACGTTCACCGAGAATCCCGCCACCCTCGGCTTCCCGAGCTTCCACGACGAGTATTGGGATCCGATGTGGCGGGCGCTCTCGGACACCAACACGGTGCTCTCTGTCCACTTGGGGTCGTCGGGCAAGATCACGATGACCGCCGACAACGCCCCCATCGACGTGATGATCACGCTGCAGCCGATGAATGTCTGCTCGGCGGCAGCCGACCTGTTGTGGTCGCGCGTCATCAAGGAATTCCCCGACGTCCGGTTCGCGCTGTCTGAGGGCGGCACCGGGTGGATCCCCTATTTCGTTGATCGGCTCGACCGCACCTACGAGATGCATCACCTGTGGACCGGCCAGGACTTCGGTGACAAGCTGCCCAGCGAGATCTTCCGGGAGCGGTTCCTGACCTGCTTCATCGCCGACCCGATCGGCATCAAACTCCGCCACGACATCGGCATCGACAACATTGCCTGGGAGTGCGACTATCCGCACTCCGATTCGTCGTGGCCGATGGCAGCAGAAGAACTCGCCCTCGTCATGAACGGGCTGCCCGACGACGAGATCAACAAGATCACCTACGAGAACGCTTGCCGCTGGTATTCGTTCGACCCGTTCGAACACCGCACCCGCGAGCAATGCACGGTGGGCGCCCTGCGCGCCGAGGCCGGTGACCACGACGTCGAGATCCGCAGCTTCGACCACGGCCGGTTCGAACGCATCGCGGGCGCAACCCTCGGCTCCGTCAGCGCCAAACTCGATGTCTGACAACGAACGGCCGCTACGCATTGCGGTCGTCGGCGCCTCCTCCGGACTCGGCCGGTGCATCGCCACCGGTCTCGCGCAACGCGGCGCGCACGTCGCGCTGCTGGCGCGTCGATACGACAGGTTGGTCGACGCCGCCGAGGAGGCCGGCAACGGCGCGGTGGCCGTCGCGTGTGACGTGACGGTGGCCGAAGCATGTCAGAAGGCGATGCTCGAGGTGGTCGGAGCGCTCGGCGGCCTCGACGCTCTGGTGTACACCACCGGCATGGGCGTGCTCGCGCCATTGCGCGATGTGACCGCAGAACAGTGGGCGCAGCTGTTCGCCACCAATGTCACCGGAGCCTCGCTCATCACCGCAGCAGCCGCACCGCACTTGGCCGCGGCGGCGGGCTCGGCCGTGTACCTGTCGTCGCTGAGCGCGTCCTACACGACGCCGTGGCCGATGCTCGGGGCCTACGCGGTCACCAAGAGCGCGCTGGACAAGCTCGTGGAGGCTTGGCGCATCGAACATCCGGAGATCGGATTCACCCGCCTCGCGGTGGGCGATAGCCTCGGCGGGACCGGCGATGCGCAGACCGAATTCAACAAGAGCTGGGATCCCGACGTTCTGGAGACGGCCATCAGGTTCTGGATGGACAACAAGTACATGGTGGGCGGTCTCGTCGACGCCGAGCATTTGACTCAAGTCGTCGACGCCGTCATCCGGTGCGGAAATAGTAGCTTCATCCCGTACCTGACCCTGGCCCCGCGCGCCTCCGACGCAGTGAAGGAACTCCGGCAATGGTGAACCACGAATCGCGGATGCTCATCGACGGCAAGCTCGTCGAATCCGAAGCCGGACGCCAGTTCAACAACATCAACCCGGCGACCGAAGAGGTCCTCGGCGCCACCACCGACGGAACCCGCGCCGACATGGAACGCGCGATCGCCGCGGCGCGGCACACGTTCGACAACACCGAGTGGTCACGCAGCGGCGATGCGCGTGCCGCCGGGTTACGGCAGCTGCAGGCAGCGCTTGAAACAGAACGCGAGGAGCTGCGCGCCGAGCTCGTCGCCGAGGTGGGCTGTCCCGTCTTGTCCACCTACGGACCGCAGCTCGACGTGCCCCTCAACGAGGCCCTTACCTGGCCCGCGGACATGATCGGCGAATTCGCTTGGAAGCGCACCCTTCCCGACAAGGATGCCTTCGGCATGGGCAACCTCACCACCCGGGAGGTCTGGAAGGAGCCGGTCGGCGTCGTCGGCGTCATCACCCCCTGGAATTTCCCCCTCGAGATCATCCTCAACAAGATCGGTCCCATCCTGGCGATGGGCAATACGTGCGTGCTCAAACCCGCCCCGGACACACCGTGGAACGCCACCAGGATCGGCCGCATCATCGCCGAGCACACCGACATCCCGCCCGGTGTCATCAACATCGTCCCCTCGTCCGACCACCTTGTGGGCGAGGTGATTTCGACATCGCCGCTGGTCGATATGGTGGCGTTCACCGGCTCGACGGCCACCGGCCGGCGCATCATGGCTGCCGCCGCCGAAACCGTCAAGCCCACGTTCCTCGAGCTCGGGGGCAAGTCGGTGTACCTGGTCCTCGACGACGAAGGTGACATCGGCGGCGCGGTCGGCGGCAGTGCGTTCGTCTGCATGCATGCCGGGCAGGGCTGTGCCATGCCCACCCGGCTGCTGGTGCCCCACTCGCGCTACGACGAAGCGGTCGAGATCGTCAAGGCCGCGATGGAGAAGAACAAATACGGCGACCCCACCGACCCGTCGGTGCTCCAGGGTCCACTGATTTCCAAGAAGCAGCAGGACCGGGTCCTGGGCTACATCGAGAAGGGCAAGCGGGAAGGCGCCCGCCTCGTCACCGGCGGCGGGGTGCCCAAGCACTTGCCGAAGGGCTACTTCGTCGAACCGACCGTGTTCGCGAATGTCGACAACAAGATGACCATCGCACAGGAGGAGATCTTCGGGCCGGTGCTGTCGGTGATCGGATTCAATGACGACGACGACGCTGTGCGGATCGCCAACGAGTCTATCTACGGACTGTCGGGCGTGGTGTTCGCCAACGATCTCGACCGCGCCAAGTCGGTGGCGAGTCGTATCAGAACCGGCACCCTCGGCATCAACGGCGGACTCTGGTACGGCGCCGATGCGCCGTTCGGCGGCTACAAACAGTCCGGCGTCGGCCGCCAATGCGGCATCGAAGGACTCGAGATTTTCACCGAGACAAAGACAGTCGGCTGGCCGGCCTCCTGACCCTACTCCCCCACGAAAGAGACACGATGAAGTCCAAAGCAGCGGTGTTGCGCGGTGTCGGTGTGGACTGGGAAGTCACCGAAGTAGACCTGGACCCGCCACACGCCGGCGAAGTACTGGTCAAGATGGCCTACGCCGGGATCTGCCACTCCGACGAGCACTTTTACACCGGCGACAGTGTGCCGACCCCGGAGATGGAAGAGATGATGCGGGCGTCCGGCCTTCCGGTGCCCGAATGGTTCCCCATGCTCGGCGGCCACGAGGGCTCCGGCGTGGTCGAAGCGGTCGGTCCCGACGTGAAGACGCTGCAACCCGGTGACCACGTGGCCATCTCGTTCTTGCCTGCCTGCGGCAACTGCCGATGGTGCACCACCGGGTACACCTACCTGTGCGACGTGGGCGCCGACATCTACAACAAGGCAATGACCACCGACGGCACCCGCCGTCGCCACCTCGGCGACGAAGACCTCATGGCGATGATGCAGGTCGGCACATTCTCGGAGTACGTCGTGGCATCCGAGCGCTCGCTCGTCAAGATCCATGACTGGATCCCGCTCGAGGCGGCCTCGCTCGTATCCTGCGGTGTGACGACCGGATTCGGGTCGGGATCGGTCGCAGCAGGCACCCAGGTGGGCGATACCGTCGTCGTGGTCGGTGTAGGCGGAATCGGCATGAACGCGGTGCAGGGCGCGAGGGTCGCGGGCGCCAAGCACATCATTGCCGTCGACCCCAATGAGTTCAAACGCCAGATCGCACCGGAATTCGGCGCCACCCACACCGCTGCCGACACCGGTGCCGCGCTGGAACTGGTCAAGGAGATCACCTGGGGTGTGATGGCCGACCGGGTGGTTCTCACGCCCGGGGTTGTGCCCGTGGACATGGTGCTGATGGCAATGATGTTGTTACGCAAGGGTGGGACCTGCGTTCTGACCGGGATGGCAAAAATTACCGACATGATGGTACCGCTGCTCCTCGGTGACATGGTCAGCTCGTGCAAGACCTTCAAAGGTGTGCTCTACGGCGAGATGAATCCGCGTGAGGCCATGCCAAAGCTGTTGTCGATGTACGAAGCGGGTCTGATCAAGCTCGACGAGCTGGTCACGCAGAAGTACAAGCTCGACGACATCAACGAGGCCATGAAAGACCT
>CAYNLB010000132.1:0-12680 GCA_964397935.1 uncultured Mycobacterium sp. | reverse complement strand
GAGCCCGATTCGCATACACCGCCGGGGTAGGCACCGTCGCCGCCGACGCCAATTCAAACGCCGCCGCCGCCACCCGGGCCTGAGCGGCCGCAGCCTCGGCTTGCCCAGCCGCCGCGTTCAACCACAGCACGTACGGTGTCGCCGCAGCCGTCATCGACACCGACGCCGGACCCAACCACGCCCCACCGGCCAACCCGGTCGTCACAGAATCAAACGACGACGCCGCACCCGACAGATCGGCGGCCAACCCGTCCCAGGCCGATGCCGCAGCCAACAACGGGCCGGGCCCGGCGCCGCCGAACATCAACGCCGAGTTGATCTCGGGAGGAAAGAACACGAAGGCCGGAATCATCAAAACCTCAGCACATCTAGCCGGGTCCGCGGCTCGCAGCACCACACGGCCCGATTCCTACCCACCACGACCAGATATGTTTCCAGCACCAGGCTTGGAGCGTAAGCCTTCCGCACACCGAAAATCCGGTCTCTCAGCAAACCCTTAGACCCCAAATCCGATGCTCAGCGTGCCAATCAGCAGCCTTTTAGCCGCGCGGCCAGGTAATCGGCGACGGCATCCATCGCTACTCGCTCCTGGGTCATGTCGTCGCGCCGGCGCACAGTGACGGCGTTGTCCTCCAGCGAGTCAAAATCCACCGTCACGCAGAAAGGCGTCCCGACCTCGTCCTGGCGTCGATAGCGTCGCCCGATGGCGCCGGCGTCGTCGAAGTCGATGTTCCAGCATCTGCGCAATTCGGCGGCCAGGTCACGGGCCTTGGGACTCAGGTCGGCGTGGCGGGAGAGCGGTAGCACCGCGGCCTTGACCGGCGCCAGCCGCGGGTCCAACCGAAGCAGTGTGCGCTTTTCCATCGCGCCCTTGGCGTTGGGGGCTTCGTCCTCGGTGTAGGCATCGATCAAGAACGCCATGAAGGATCGGGTCAGGCCGGCTGCGGGTTCGATGGCATACGGGGTATACCGGGTGTCGGTGACCTGGTCGTAGAACGACAGGTCGACGCCGGAATGTTTTGAGTGCGTGGACAAGTCGAAGTCGGTTCGGTTGGCGACGCCTTCCAGCTCGCCCCACGGGTTGCCGGTGAAGCCGAACTTGTACTCGATGTCGACGGTGCGGTCGGAGTAGTGCGAGAGCTTGTCGGGCGGGTGTTCGAACAACCGCAGGTTCTCCGGATCGATACCCAGCTCGACGTACCACTGCCACCGGGTGTCGATCCAATACTGGTGCCATTCCTTCGCCGTCGACGGCTCGACAAAAAACTCCATCTCCATCTGCTCGAATTCGCGGGTTCGGAAAATGAAGTTGCCGGGAGTGATCTCGTTGCGGAAGCTCTTCCCGATCTGGCCGATACCGAACGGCGGCTTCTTGCGGGCGGTCGTCACCACGTTGGTGAAGTTGATGAAGATGCCCTGCGCGGTCTCCGGACGTAGATAGTGCAGGCCCTCCTCGGTTTCGATGGGTCCGAGGTAGGTCTTGAGCATCATGTTGAACTCACGCGGCTCCGTCCACTGCCCCGGATCCCCGGTATCCGGGTCGCGAATGTCGGCGAGGCCGTTGGGCGGCGGCTGCCCGTGCTTGGCTTCGTAGGCCTCGATGAGGTGGTCGGCGCGGTAGCGCTTGTGCGTGATCAACGACTCGACCAGGGGGTCGTGGAAGACCTCGACGTGACCGGATGCCACCCACACTTGCCGCGGCAGAATGATCGACGAATCGATCCCTACGACATCGTCGCGCCCGGTAACCACCGACCGCCACCACTGTCGTTTGATGTTCTCTTTGAGTTCTACGCCCAGCGGGCCGTAATCCCACGCCGAGCGTGTACCCCCGTAGATCTCGCCCGAGGCAAAAACAAAGCCGCGCCGTTTGGCCAGGTTGACTACGGTGTCGATGACGGACGCCACGGGGTGGTGCACTCCTTTTCCGGGTTGGGGCGGACACGTGCGGCGGTCAACCGCCATGCGCGAAGCATCAGCCATGGTATCGATCGGCGGCGCGATCTTTGACATGCGTCATCACGCATGTGACAGTGGAAGTCGCCGACCATTGATTCCAACCGCTTGCACTTCCCACTCAACTGGCACTCTTCGAGGTGAAGACTCTTCCTATGGCGATGTCTCCCGCAACGCGGACAGCTGCCGATGGCGACATGGGACCGGGCCTGAGGGCTGCTGCCCACGACCACCGCGGAGCTCAGGAAGGTGCCCACTCCGCACTGGCCGACTATCCGGTCCCGCCGCCGCGGGAGATCCTCGACGCCGCCGGCGAATTGTTGCGTGCGCTGGCCGCCCCCGTGCGGATCGCGATCGTGCTGCAGTTGCGCGAGTCCCATCGCTGCGTGCACGAGCTGGTCGACGCACTCGGCGTGCCGCAGCCGCTGATCAGCCAACACCTCAAAATCCTCAAGGCGGCCGGCGTCGTCGCCGGAGAACGATCGGGCCGCGAAGTGCTTTACCGGCTCGCCGACCACCATCTTGCGCACATCGTCGTGGACGCCGTCGCCCACGCCGGCGAGGACGAAGCGTGACCTGCGCCGACGACGATGCAAAGCGAAGCGATGAGGTGGGGCCACGCCCCCACGAGTGGGGGAAGCGGCGCCCATGACAGCAGCCAGCGTCCGGTCCACTCGTCAGCGGGCGGCGATTTCCGCCCTGCTGGAAACGCTCGATGACTTCCGCTCGGCCCAGGAACTGCACGACGAGCTGCGCCGCCGGGGGCAGAACATCGGGCTGACCACCGTCTACCGGACGCTGCAGTCGATGGCAGCGGCGGGAATGGTCGACACGCTGCGCACCGACACCGGCGAGTCGGTCTACCGTCGCTGCTCCGAGCACCACCACCACCATCTCGTGTGCCGGAGCTGCGGCTCGACCGTCGAGGTGGGTGACCGCGAGGTCGAGGAGTGGGCCGCGGAGGTGGCCGCCAAACATGGTTTCTCCGACGTCAGCCACACCATCGAAATCTTTGGCACTTGCTCAGCATGTAGGTCCTAGCGCGGGATCGGAAGCACCCCGCGGCACCGAGATCGCCGGTAACCCGATGTCCTCACGAACCTTCCCACGCTGCCTTCGATTTCGGCGCCGGACTGTTCACGACGTCAGCTTTCGGCGTATCTCGGCGCCCGCATCCAGCACCAGCAGAATCAGGATGCGCAGGGCCTCGTCGGTCAAGCCACCGCCGGGAAAGTTGTAGCGCAGCATCACATCCGCGGTTTTGGCCGCCCCTCTGCCGGACTTACGCCCCTCGGCCTTCTCGTTGACCTTTTCGACCAGCGTCACGTTGCCGAAGTTGCTGTCGCGGGCTTGCGTGGCTATCTGGTCGCTGGTCTTCTTGGTCAGCGGCAAATCCCACGCCAATATCTGGGTGAGGGACACCAGGTCGAGGTCTTCGGCGATGTTCACTACCCGCAACGACGCAATGGTGCCGTTGTGGCGCACGGTCAGCGCCCCGTCCGGTTGCGCCTCGACCGCGACGACATCGCCGAGTATCGATGTCAGGCGCTCCTGCAATGATGGCATCAGGCGCTCCCGAACCGTCGATTACGGGACGCGTATTCCTCGCAGGCCGCCCACAAGTCGCGGCGGTCGTAGTCGGGCCACAGCTTGTCCTGGAAGATGAACTCGGCGTACGCCGCTTGCCACAACATGAAGTTACTGGACCGCTGTTCCCCCGAGGTTCGCAGGAACAGGTCGACGTCGGGAATGTCGGGTCGCTGCAGGTGACGGGCGATGGTGGACTCCGTTATCCGATCCGGGTTCAGCTTGCCTGTGGCGGCCTCGCGGGCGATTTCCCTGGTAGCTTCCGCGATTTCGGCACGGCCACCGTAGTTCACACAGTAGTTGACCGTAATGACGTCATTGCCGGCTGTCATCGCCTCGGCGACCGCCAATTCATTGATGACGCTGCGCCACAGCCGCGGCCGTGAACCCACCCATCGGATCCGGACTCCCATCTCGTTGAGGTTTTCGCGGCGGCGTCGCACAACGTCGCGGTTGAAACCCATGAGAAAGCGCACCTCCTCGGGCGAACGCTTCCAGTTCTCCGTGGAGAAGGCGTAGAGACTCAGCCACTTGATTCCGAGTTCGATTGCGCCGCAAGCAATGTCAATTACCACCGCCTCGCCCATCTTGTGGCCCTCGGTGCGGCTCAGGCCGCGTTGCGTGGCCCAGCGGCCGTTGCCGTCCATCACGATGGCGACATGCGCGGGTAAACGGTCGGCAGGAATCCGTGGCGCGACCGCCTTTGAAATATGTTGCGGCGGCCTGCGTGGACCGCCGTCCGGTGCGGGCGGTAGCTCAGGAAAGACCACCGGCCAGGTCGACTTCTCGGGAAAGACCGGGTAGTCGTCCGGCGCGGCGGGCAACTGCGGGAAGGCGGCCGACTTGGGCATGCGTTCGGCCTTCCGGACAGAGCCGATGCCCCGGACCTTAGCCACAGTCCATATCCTGCCCGCTCGGCGCTGCGCGCCGAGTGGCGAGTGGCCGTTGGACGTGATACGTCCGTTCTACCAGCGGCAACGTTTTGAGCTGGCGTTCCAGGTGCCATTGCAGTTGCGCAGCCACCAATCCGCTGACATAGGTGCGGTGCGATTGCGGCGTCTTTTCGGCGAACTCCCAATCACCGTCGTGCAGCGCGGACATCAGATCCAGCACACCCGGCGGCGGTGTGGTCGAACCGGCCGGGCGGCAGTGCGTGCAGACGCTACCCCCGGCGCCGACATGAAACGCCCGATGCGGACCGGGGGCGGCACACCGGGCACACTCGCCCAGCGCCGGTGCCCATCCGGCAAAACCCATGGCACGCAGCAGATAAGCGTCCAGCAGCAGGTCCCGGGACCTGCTGCCGTCGGCCACCGCCCGCAACGCACTCACCGTGAGCCGGTGCAGGGCCGGGACGGGCGCCCGCTCCTCACCGGCGAGACGTTCGGCGGTTTCCAGCATCGCGCACCCACACGTGTAGCGGCCGTAGTCGCTGACGATGTCGGTGGCGAACGCGTCAATCGAGACGACCTGGGTGACAATGTCGAGGTTGCGGCCGGGGTGCAGTTGCGCGTCGATGTGCGCGAATGGTTCCAGTCGCGCGCCGAATTTGCTGCGCGTGCGACGAACACCTTTGGCCACCGCACGAACCAGCCCGTGATCGCGGGTCAGCAGGGTGACGATCCGGTCGGCTTCACCGAGCTTGTGCTGGCGCAGCACCACCGCCCGATCCCGATACAGCCGCATCACAACAGTTTCGCACCCCACCGCGACATCGAGGGTATCCGCGCCGATAGTCTCCTAACCCGTGGTTGCCGCTTCAACGTCCGGTTCCGGGCAAACTTCCGGATCCGGCAGCCAGCGCCTGCCCACGCTGACTGACCTGCTGTATCAGCTGGCCAGCCGTGCGGTCACGTCGGACACACTGGTGCGCCGTTCCCTGCACGCCATCAGCGCCAGCCAATCCACGTTGAACGCCTTTCGGGTGGTGCTCACCGAGTCCGCGCTGGCCGATGCCGCCGCTGCGGACCGGCGACGGGCCGCCGGGGACACGGCGCCGCTGCTGGGCATTCCGATCGCGGTCAAAGACGACGTCGACGTTGCTGGTGTTCCCACCGCCTTCGGTACCGAAGGGTATGTCCGGCCCGCGACCCACGATGCCGAGGTCGTGAGCAAGCTGAAGGCGGCCGGGGCGGTGATCGTCGGCAAGACCAACACCTGCGAGCTGGGCCAATGGCCGTTCACCAGCGGGCCCGGATTCGGGCACACGCGCAACCCCTGGTCACGGCGACACACCCCGGGCGGGTCATCGGGCGGGAGCGCGGCTGCCGTGGCCGCGGGCCTGGTCTCCGCCGCCATCGGCTCCGACGGCGCCGGTAGCGTCCGCATCCCGGCCGCGTGGACCCATCTGGTGGGCATCAAGCCGCAACGTGGCCGCATCTCCACCTGGCCATTGCCCGAGGCGTTCCATGGCCTCACGGTCAACGGCGTGTTGGCCCGCACCGTCGCCGACGCGGCGCTGGTACTCGACGCCGCGTCCGGAAATGTCGAGGGCGACCAACATAAGCCGCCGCCGGTGAAGGTCTCCGATTATGTGGGCATCGCGCCCGGCCCCCTGAACGTCGCGCTCTCGACCCGATTCCCCTACACCGGCTTTCGCGCCAGGCTGCACCCGGAGATCCTGGCCGCGACGCGAGCGGTGGGCAAGCAACTCGAACTGCTCGGCCACACCGTGGTGCCCGGAAACCCCGACTACGGCATGCGGTTGTCGTGGGACTTTCTCGCCCGGTCCACCGCCGGCCTGCGGGAGTGGGAGGAGCGGCTGGGCGACGACGTGAGCCTAGACCCTCGTACGGTGTCCAACCTGCGCATGGGGCACGTGCTGGGCCAGGCGATTCTGCGCAGCGCGCGGCTCCACGAAGCCGCCAGCCAGCGCCGGGTGGGGTCGATCTTCGACATCGTCGATGTGGTGCTGGCACCGACCACCGCGCAACCACCGCCGCTGGCGCGCGCCTTCGACCGGTTGGGTGGTCTGGGGACCGACCGCGCCATGATCGCCGCGTGCCCGTCGACCTTTCCATGGAACGTGCTGGGTTGGCCGTCCGTCAACGTGCCGGCGGGGTTCACCTCGGAAGGTCTGCCGATCGGTGTGCAGCTGATGGGTCCGGCGAACAGCGAAGGCATGCTGATCTCTCTGGCTGCGGAGCTTGAGGCCGTCTGCGGCTGGGCGACGAAGCAGCCCACCGTGTGGTGGCATCACTGAACCGGCAAGGTGCACGGCGCTAATCCAATGAAACGTGCTGCGGCGGCAGACAAGACGAGAGACATCGGACTGAACGTGCGCGCCGCAAGCGCCTAGAACCCGAGCCGACCGAGCTGCTTAGGGTCGCTCTGCCAGTTCTTGGCGACCTTGACGCGTAAGTCGAGGTAAACCTTGGTGCCCAGCAGCTTCTCGATCTGGCAGCGAGCGGCGGTGCCCACTTCCCGCAGCCGGGTGCCGCCTTTGCCGATGACGATGCCCTTCTGGCTGTCCCGCTCGACGAAAAGCACGGCGTGCACATCGATCAGGTCGTCACGCCCTTCCCGCGAGCTGACCTCATCGATGATCACCGCCAACGAATGTGGCAACTCGTCACGAACTCCCTCGAGCGCGGCCTCCCGGATGAGCTCGGCCATCAGGACTTCCTCGGGTTCATCGGTCAACTCGCCGCCGGGGTAATACGCCGGACCGACGGGCAACGCCGCGGCCAGCACGCCGATCAGCACGTCGACCTGTTCCCCGGTGGTCGCCGAAACCGGAACGACCTCGGCCGAATTGCCGACCATCTCACTGACCGCGACCAACTGCGCGGCCACCCGGTTCTTGGGGACTTTGTCGATCTTGGTGACGATGGCGACCAGCGTCGTCTTCGGCGCGTTCGCACGTACTTGATCGACGATCCACCTGTCCCCCGGGCCGATCGCCTCGTCGGCCGGGATGCACAGCCCGATCACGTCGACTTCGGCGTAGGTGTCGCGCACCAAGTCGTTGAGCCGCCTGCCCAGCAGGGTGCGGGGCCGGTGCAGGCCCGGTGTGTCGACCAGGATGATCTGGAAGTTGTCCCGGTGCACGATGCCGCGGATGGTGTGCCGGGTGGTCTGCGGCCGCTTTGAGGTGATCGCGACCTTGGTGCCGACCAGCGCGTTCGTCAGCGTTGACTTGCCGGTGTTCGGCCGACCGACCAAACACACAAAGCCCGAATGGAATTCAGCCATACGGCCCGCTGACGACGCGCCCCCCGCAACGGCGCGTGGTGGTCACCTCCGCTTGCGGGAGCGAGCCGGACAATCGGACCCGATCTGTTACCGAGCGTGCACACAGCGCGAGTTTTCGCGGGACTTTTCGCAGTGAGTGCACGCTCGTGGTCACAACAGCTTCCCGGTTCGGTCGGTGACGATCACCACAGCCGTCGGTGACAGTTCGCGAACGGCGGCAATACCGGGATCGTCAGCAGATGCCGCCACCAGCACGGCGGCGGCCAGCCCCGTTGCACCGCTGGATGCGGCCGCGGCCACGGCCGCCTGCAGACCGGTCAACTGCAGCGTCGACATGTTCACCGGCGCAGCGGCATACGTGTGGCCGTCGACATCCCGCACCGCGGCGCCGCTACCGGCAGCGGCACGAGCCATCGCGGCTCGCGCCAGTACCACCAGTTCGGCGTCCTCAACGTTCAGCGGCTCAACCATGTTGCCGCGCTTCCCCGCCATTGGACTCGGCTGCACCGTCGGGTTGGACCGGGCTCAACAGCACGGTGCCAATCCGTACCCGGCCGCGGTGATCGATGCCGCCCTCGGCGTGTAGCCGCACGCCGTGGGATATCACCTCGGCCCCCGGCAGCGGGACCCGGCCCAGTTCCAGGGCGAGCAGGCCGCCCACGGTATCGACATCGAGATCATCGTCGAAGTCCACGCCGTACAGCTCACCGAGGTCTTCGATCGGTAGCCGCGCCGAGACGCGGAAACGCTTGTCGCCCAAGTCCTGTACCGGCGCGGTCTCCGCCTGGTCGTATTCATCGGCGATCTCGCCGACGATTTCTTCCAGCACGTCTTCGATACTGACCAGGCCTGCGATTGCACCGTACTCATCGACGAGAAGGGCCATATGGTTACGGTCTCGCTGCATTTCCCGCAGCAGCGCATCCAAGGGCTTGGAGTCGGGCACGAACACCGCCGGCCGCATCGCTTGGGCCACGGTGATGGACCGGCCACCGTCTCCCGCCAGAAATGTCTGCTGCACGAGGTCTTTCAGGTACACGACCCCCACGATGTCGTCGACGTTCTCGCCGATCACCGGGATTCGGGAGTGCCCGCTGCGCACGGCCAGGGTGATCGCTTGGCTGGCGAGTTTGTCGCTTTCGATCCAGATCATCTCGGTGCGCGGCACCATCACTTCACGGGCCGGGGTGTCACCGAGTTCGAAGACCGACTGGATCATCCGCCGTTCGTCGGCGGCCACCACGCCGCGCTGCTGGGCGAGGTCAACAACCTCGCGCAGCTCGATCTCGGACGCGAACGGCCCGTTACGCAGGCCGCGGCCGGGGGTCAGCGCGTTACCCAAGACCACCAACAGCCGGCTGATCGGCATCAGCAGCGACGAGATCAGCTGCACCGGAAGGGCCATCGCCAGCGAAATGGAATACGCGTGCTGGCGCCCGAGAGTGCGTGGGCCCACTCCCATGACGACGAAGCTGATCACCACCATGATGGCCGCGGCGGCGAACAACCCCCAATCCATACTGAATTTGTTGCGGAAAAACACAACGAGTAATGCGGTTGCGGTGATCTCGCAAGTGATCCGCAGCAGCACCACCAGGTTGATGTAGCGCGGCCGTTCGGACATCAATTTCGACAGCGCCACCGCGCCGGGACGCTCGTCACGCACCAGCTCCTGGACCCTGGCCAGGGACACCGTGCTGATGGCCGCGTCGATCGCCGCGAAAAGCCCGCCCAGAGCAATCAGCGCAATCGCACCGAGCAGCTGAGTCAGGCCGCTCAATTGTCGAAATACCTTGACTTGTCTAGCAACCGGCGGTCCCGTTCCTGCTGGCAGTCGTATTGGTAAGCCTCGACCTGCTCGGCGACCCACTCCTCGAGTAACCGGTCCTGAAGGGCGAACATCTCTTTTTCCTCGTCCGGCTCACCGTGGTCGTACCCGAGCAGATGCAGCACACCGTGAATTGTCAGCAATGCCAACTCATGTCCCAGGCTGTGACCCGCCGCGTCCGCTTGCTCGGCGGCGAACTCCGGGCACAGCACGATGTCGCCCAGCATCGACGGACCCGGCTCCGGGGCGTCGGGCCGGCCCCCCGGCTCGAGCTCGTCCATCGGAAAGCTCATGACGTCCGTCGGCCCGGGCAGGTCCATCCACCGCATGTGCAGGTCCGCCATCGCCGCGGAATCCAACAGCATTATCGACAACTCGGCGGCCGGGTTGACGTCCATCTTGGCGATGACGAAGCGTGCGACGCTGATCAATTCGACCTCGGACACGTCGATGCCCGACTCGTTGGATACTTCGATACTCATGAGGCTCACGGCCCTATCATCGACGGCTGCGGGAGCCCGACGCCCGCCGAGCCGCCCGGTTCATTGTCAGGCCGGGCTCCTCGAACTTCGCATAGGCGTCGACGATTTCCGAGACCAGCCGGTGACGCACCACGTCCACACTGGTCAGCTCGGCGATGTGGATGTCGTCGACGCTGTCGAGGATCTCGATCGCCGACCGCAGGCCCGACCTGGCACCGCCGGGGAGATCGACCTGGGTGATGTCGCCAGTAACGACAATTTTGGATCCGAAACCGAGGCGGGTGAGGAACATCTTCATCTGCTCGGCGGTGGTGTTCTGCGCTTCGTCCAAGACGATGAACGCGGAATTCAACGTCCTACCACGCATATACGCCAGCGGCGCCACCTCGATGACCCCGGCGGACATCAGCTTCGGGATCAGCTCGGGGTCCATCATGTCGTACAGCGCGTCATACAGGGGCCGCAGATAAGGGTCGATCTTTTCGCTCAGTGTGCCCGGCAGGAAGCCGAGGCGTTCACCGGCTTCCACGGCCGGCCGGGTCAAGATGATGCGGGTCACCTGTTTGGTTTGCAGCGCGTGGACCGCCTTCGCCATCGCCAGGTACGTCTTTCCGGTACCGGCCGGGCCGACTCCGAAGACGATGGTGTTGGCGTCGATCGCGTCGACGTAGCGCTTTTGATTGAGCGTCTTGGGCCGGATCGTCTTCCCGCGTCGCGACAAGATGTCCAGTGTGAGCACTTCGGCCGGTGACTCGTTGTCGGTGCCGGCCAGCATGGCAACGCTGTGGCGCACCACCTCTGGCGTCAACGGCTGACCACTGGTGACGATCGCGACCAATTCGGCGATCACCCGCTCGGCGAGCGCCACGTCGGCCGGCGAACCGGAGACGGTGACGGCGTTGCCACGCACATGCAGGTCAGCGCTCAGGCTGCGTTCCAGCGCCCGCAGATTCTCATCTGCCGAACCCAACAAGCCCACGACGACATCAGGCGGAACATCGATGCTGCTGCGAACTTGAGCGTTGGCCTGGAAGGCGCGGGATGCGTCAGCAGCGCTGGTCTCGCGGGGCGTCACGTGGTTCTCGATGCCTGCTTCCTGGCTTGTCGGTGGTTTGCTCAGTCGCCTCAGTCTACGCCGAGGGTGTTGGCTGGTCAGCTTGCCGCAGCGGATTGGCGGGCAGGTCGTTGGCCGGTGCGGTGCCGATTTGCGCACCCGGGGTGAGGTCGCCGAGCCGATCCCAGCGCGGGGTCAGCACGCCCAGCGCGCCCAGCGCCACCGCCGCAGCGGTCGAGGTCCGCAGCACCTGCGGGCCGAGCCGCACCGCCATCGCGCCCGCGCCGGTGATGGCGGCGATCTCTTCCGATGCAATACCCCCTTCGGGGCCGACCACAAGAAACAGCGAGTCCGCTTGCATCACTTGTTCGTTGGAGCAGATATCGCCAAGCCGATCGGTCGCCGACTCGTGCAATACCAGCACCGCCGCGCCGGCGGCTACCTCGTCGCGGATCCGCTCGGTCAGCTCCGCGGTGGACAGCACGCCGTCGACGCGGGGGATGTATGCCCGGCGGGATTGCCGGGCAGCCGAACGGGCGGCGGAACACCACCGGCGCAGACCTTTGTCGATCCGGGCGCCTCCCCAATTGGCCACGCAGCGGGCCGCCTGCCAGGCCAGGAACGCGTCCGCGCCGGCTTCGGTGGCCAATTCGATTGCCAACTCCGAGCGTTCGGATTTGGGCAATGCCTGCACCACCGTTACCCGTGGGCAGCCAGGCGCGACGCTCCAGCGTCGCAGCACCCGCGCCTGCAATACGTTCCGCCCGGCGCGCTCGACCCGGCAGTGGGCGAGTTGTCCGGCGCCGTCACCGAGCACCAGGTGCTCCCCGGGACGGATCCGCCGAACGGTGGCGGCATGAAACCCTTCGTCGCCGTCGACGACGGCCAGCGAGCCGGTATCGGTCAGTGCATCAACGTAGAACAGCGTCGCCACCATGTGCGGCCCCGGCAATCCCGATCAGCGCCCGGTGAAGGTTTCGCGGAGCCGGCTGAACAATCCGCCGCCGGCTTGCGTCGAACGAACCTCGGGCACATCGCGGCTGCGGCGGCTCTTCAGCTCCTGCAGCAGTTCGATGTCGTGATTATCCAGCCGGGTGGGAACCACCACCTCGACGTGGACATGCAGGTCGCCCCGAGTGCCCGACCGCAGGTGCGGCATCCCGCGGCCACGCCGAGTGATGACCGAAGCCGGTTGCGTGCCAGGCGGAATGGTGATCTCGCTGATGCCGTCCAGGATCGCGTCAACGGTGATCGTGGCGCCCAGCGCCGCGTCGACCATCGGCACCGAAACCGTGCAGTGCAGGTCGTCGCCTTCGCGGACGAAGACTTCGTGGGCCTGCTCATGAACCTCGACATACAAGTCACCGGCCGGCCCGCCCCCGGGCCCGACTTCCCCCTGGGCGGCGAGTCGCACCCGCATGCCGTCGCCGACCCCGGCGGGAATCTTGACGCTGATCTCCCGGCGGGCCCGCACCCGGCCGTCACCCATGCATTGATGGCACGGGTCAGGAATGACGACTCCGGCACCGCGGCAGGTGGGACACGGCCGCGACGTCATCACCTGGCCCAGCAGCGAACG
>CAYNLB010000131.1:0-12754 GCA_964397935.1 uncultured Mycobacterium sp. | reverse complement strand
CCGTCGCCATCGGTGTCTACGTACCCGGTCGCGCCGTGCTCCTCGGCGCACAACACCCGATCGGCCAGCCCGTCGCCGTCGGTATCGAGCAGCCGGTCATCGGCGCGGCCGTGGCCGTCGAAGTCGACCAACGGACCGCCGGTGTGCTCGACGCCATCCAGCCCGAACCAGCGCAGCGGCCCACCCTGTTCGGCGGCTATCACCCAGGTCCCGGTTCCATCGTCGGTGAAATACGACTCAGGTCTCCCGTCGTCGTCGAGGTCGAGCACGGCGTGATCGGCGAAACCATCGCCGTCGAGATCCGCGAGTGCATCGTCGTGCATCCCATCGCCGTCGAAGTCCAGGCCGATTGCATCAAGGCGACCGTCGTCGTCGAGGTCCAGGTCGGGCTCGCCATGCCAGATGGCCGCCGCTCCGTCGTCACCAGCCATGCAGTACTCCATGCGTATTCGGACGCATGGCCACTGCTAGGGGTTCCCCCGGGATCGCCACCAGGCCAGCAACTCGGCGGTGGCTTCCTCGGTGGACAGCGGTCCGCGCTCCAACCGCAGCTCTTTCAGAAAGTGCCACGCCTCGCCGACCTGCGGACCCGCCGGGATGCCGAGCAGCTCCATGATCTGGTTGCCATCCAGATCCGGACGGACCCGCGCCAGATCCTCTTGGGTGGCCAGCTCGGCGATCCGCGCCTCGAGCCGGTCGTAGCTGGCCTGCAGCCGGGCGGCCCGCCGCTTGTTGCGGGTCGTGCAGTCGGCCCGCACCAGCTTGTGCAGCCGGGGTAACAGCGGCCCTGCGTCGGTGGCGTAGCGGCGCACCGCGGAGTCGGTCCACTTGCCGTCGCCATAACCGTGGAATCGCAGATGCAGATACACCAACTGTGAGACGTTCTCGACCATCTGTTTCGAATACTTCAACGCCCGCAACCGCTTTCGCGCCATCTTGGCGCCTACCACCTCATGGTGGTGGAAACTCACGCCGCCGTTCGGCTCGTGCCGCCTGGTCGCGGGCTTGCCAATGTCATGCAGTAACGCAGCCCAGCGCAACACCAGATCCGGGCCTTCGTCTTCCAGCGCGATCGCCTGCCGCAGCACGGTCAGCGAATGCTGATAGACGTCTTTATGCTGGTGGTGCTCGTCGATGGCCATCTGCATGCCCCCCACCTCGGGCAGCACCACCTCACCCAACCCGGTCTGCACCATCAGGTCGATGCCGGCGACCGGATCGTCGCCGAGCAGCAGTTTGTCCAGCTCGACGGCCACCCGTTCGACGCTGATCCGGGCCAGTTCCGGTGCCATTTCCTCGATCGCCTCGCGCACCCGCGGTGCGACGGTGAAGCCGAGCTGTGACACGAACCGCGCCGCCCGCAGCATCCGCAGCGGGTCATCGCCGAAAGACAGCGCCGGTGCCGCCGGGGTGTCGAGCACCCGTTCGCGCAGCGCCGCCAAGCCGCCAATCGGATCGAGGAATTCTCCTGGCCCGGCTGGCGTGATGCGCACGGCCATCGCATTGGTCGTGAAGTCGCGCCGTACCAGATCGTCGTCGAGCCGGTCACCGAAACGCACCTCCGGGTGTCGCGTCACCCGGTCGTAGCTGTCAGCGCGGAAGGTAGTGATCTCCAGACGGTGCTCGGCCTTGCCGACGCCGATGGTGCCGAAGTCAATCCCGGTGTCCCAGAGCGCGTCAGCCCACCCGAGCAGGATTTGTTGAACCTGCTCGGGGCGGGCGTCGGTGGCGAAGTCCAAATCGGGACTCAACCTGCCCAACAAGGCATCGCGTACCGAACCGCCGACCAGGTAGACCTCGTGGCCCGCGGCATCGAACGCCGAGCCCAGCTCGCGCAGCATGGGTGCGCGATTGTTCAGGGCGACCGCGGCGGCAGTCAGCAGGTCGGCATCGGTGTCAGGCACGTTCGATCAGCGTAGTCGGATGATGAGCGAACGCTGTTGTGAGGAGCCCGACAGCCGGTGCGCTCGTTGCGCCGCATCGCATTGAGGGTGAATTGACCGGTCGATGCACGGCAGTAGCGTTTATGCGCGGCGGAAAGGTGATCGGTGGGGTGGTGCTGTGCATCTGCGGTATATAAGCCGGGGCGCGCTGGTCATGTTTGCCGGTGGCGACCCCTGGGAGGTCAACGCCAGCCTGCAGAGTGGGCGGCCAGCCCGAATCTCCGACCTTGCGCAAGCGTTCCATGACGCCGGCCGGTCCACGGCGGAAGCCGAGGCCGCATTCCGTCAGGCGCGCGACCGCTTCCAACGATCGTGGACGCACGAAAATGGCGACAATCCGATCAACGACTCGGCCGAAGTTCGGCGCGCCACCACCATGCTCGGCGTGCAAGCAGCCCAGTTACCCAAAATCGGTGTCGATCTCCAGAGCATCGCGGCCGCCCTCGCCGAAGCACAGCGATCCGGAAACGGCGAAATCTCTACCTTCGAAAGCCAATTGGAGGGAATCGATGCGCAGCTCGGTGAGGCTGTCGCACTGGAAAAGGATCCCCGGTTGAACGCGCCGGAAAGACGGCTACTCGACCACTACATCGCCGGCCTGGAAAACCACGCGATCGACGACACCGAGAGATCGTTGAACAAGCTCGAGGGCATCCGCGGGAAGTATTCTCAGCAGCTGCAGCTTTCGATGACCAGCCTGAGAATGCAGGACGGGTACGACCCGTCACTGATCCAGGGGCTCGGCGGCGACATGCCGGAGGCGCCCCCGAAGGACGCACAAGATGAACAGCGCCGCCGCAACCAGATCGAAGCGTTCAAACAGGTCTTTGGTCGCGAACCGGTTTCCGCCGCCGATTGGACGACGGCGGCAGCTCTCGACCCGCACAGCTACGACCCAGACTTCCGGGGAATCGGGCCGCGAGTCGAAGTGGTGAGGATTCGTCCGGTGCCCGGGCAGGGGCTGGTGCGTGTTTCTCAGTGGATCGAACAGCGGGATGTGACAAGCTTTCCACCCTGGAAGCGCGACCTTGGCAACAACAGAGGACCCGACGTTCAGTTCGACCCGGAAGACACGAAAGTCACGACATACATCGACTACGAGAACGGCATCGTGGTGCTGCGGCAGAACCCCTCCGTTGAGCAGACCTCGACCGGCGGGCCCGGCCCGGTGAAGGTTGGCACACCCAAGGGCAACGTGACTCAACTCGCCGATGGCTCGGTCCGGATCAAGTACGACGCCGGCAATCCTTTCGCACCAAGCATCACGGCCGATCCCAATGGGCCATTTGCCGGCCACACGATGACGGTGAACGGTGACCTCGTCTTCACACCCGGGCCCGGAGGCGTACAAGTAAATGGAACCCGCACCGATTACCCGTCCCTGGAGGTGTATCAGGACCTACCGAATGGCAGCACCCGCACGGTGCTCATCGACCCCGCGCAGTCTGGTAGATCCTGGGGCCCCGCTTTGAATCTGCCCGGGCACCACGACGTGGGCCCGCTCGGAGGCAAAGCGTTTGCGCCGTTCGACAGTGGCGGATGGAATCCGAAGTATGACGTGGCTGCTCCGCTGCCGCCGACGGAATTCGGTCCAGCTACCAGCCCACCGTCGGTGCCCCCGCTACCCACCGGCGGGGCAATCCCGGCTTGACCACGACGTGACAGAAAGGCCACCAGGCATGCCAGCTTTTCCCCGGGTACGTGACCTAGACACCCGCGCGTGGCGTACGGCGACGTTGTCGGCGCCTTTCGCTGTGCAACTCGTCTTGGGTTTGCTACTCGTCGCAATGTGGGCATTGGGAAAGGGGCCGTTCACGACCGAGAGCGGACACGGCGAACGCGCCATGATGATCACCGCCGCCGGCGTCGCGGCCCTGGTGTCGCTGTTGTTCAGCGCCGTACTGCTGACATCGCCGTCGGCACGCAATCGCGGTCTTTCCCTCAGCATCGCGGGCTCGGCTGTCGTCGTGCTCATCGGCGGCGCTTTCTACGCCTACCTGATACTGCGTTAGAGGCTTGGTAATGACGACGGAATTGACTGCCGACCGATCGAATGATCGTTACGGACCGCTCAGCTTCACGGTCACAATGATGCATATCCTCGTTGTGGACCTCACCATCTGGATTTTTATGCCGTACTCGATAGTGATGGTTCTTCCGGTCGTGCTCGTCTACATGGCGCTGTCGGTGGTTATCGCCAGGCGTCCAGGAAAACTCGCTCAGGTGGGCCGTGGAATGCTTCTGGGTAGCCTGTCAGGACCGCTCTCGCTGATCCTCTTTGCTGCCGTGTGGGCTATCGCCCACGCGATCGGTCCGATCTGACCGCCCCGCGCCGTCGCCTCCCGGGCTAGCGGCGAGTATGTCCAGAAGACTGGCCGGTGCCAGCTACTATCGCTTGGGTGTCGGACGGCGAACAAGGCAAACCACGTCGGCGCCGAGGTCGGCGCCGTGGTCGTGGCGGCGCGGGTTCGTCCGAAAACCAGACGAACAGCCAGCCGGCCGGCGACTCGACAGCGACCCGATCGCGTCGATCCGGCCAGTCTCGCCGCGGCCCGGACCGACTGCGAACGGTGCACGAAACATCCGCTGGGGGGTTGGTCATCGACGGTATCGACGGTCCGCGCGACGCGCAGGTCGCCGCGTTGATCGGTCGCGTCGACCGGCGGGGACGGATGCTGTGGTCGCTGCCCAAAGGCCACATCGAGCTCGGTGAGACCGCCGAGCAGACGGCCATCAGAGAGGTCGCCGAGGAGACCGGAATACGAGGCAGCGTGCTGGCCGCGCTGGGACGCATCGACTACTGGTTCGTCACCGACGGCCGCCGGGTGCACAAAACCGTGCACCACTATTTAATGAGCTTCTCCAGCGGCGAACTGTGCGACGAGGACCTCGAGGTCGCCGAAGTCGCCTGGGTACCGATGCAGGAACTGCCGTCCCGACTCGCCTATGCCGACGAACGCCGGCTGGCCCGAGTGGCCGACGAGCTGATCGACATGCTGCAGAGCGACGGCCCCAAAGCACTTCCGCCGCTGCCTCCCAGCTCTCCCCGGCGCCGCCCGCAGACGCACTCCCGCACTCGGCATTCCGACAAGCCGACCACCGGTCCGAAGAACGGCCACGGGCCGGGGCCATGACCGCGCCGCGACTGTGCTGGGCCCGCGTGTTGCGCTCCGCCTTGGTGGTCGGCATCGTGACCGGGTTTGCGCTGCTCAACAGCCCCTTGATGCCCTTCGTGCCCCGCGCGGCTGCCGGCGAGCCCGGAGGGACGCCGTTTGTCCGGGTACGCATCGACCAGGTCACCCCGGACGTGGTGACCACGACCAGCCGACCCGTCGTCACCGTCAGCGGCATGGTGACCAATATCGGCGACCGCCCAGTCCGTGACGTGATGGTTCGGCTCGAACACGCCGCGGCGGTCACCCGGTCTGCGGGCTTGCGTACCTCCCTGGACGGCGACACCGACCAGTACCAGCCGGCCGCCGAATTTTTGACGGTGGCCCCGGAACTGCAGCGTGGGCAGCAAGCCGGTTTCACCCTTTCGGCGCCGCTGCGCTCATTGACCAATTCGTCGCTGGACATCACGAAGCCCGGCATCTACCCGGTGTTGGTCAATGTCAATGGCACTCCGGACTATGGCGCCCCGGCCCGGCTGGACGATGCGCGGTTCCTGCTGCCCGTGGTCGGTGTGCCCCCCGACGAGTCCGACGACCTGGTATCCGCCGTCGCGCCCGACACGTCCAAACCCCTGCGGATCACCATGCTGTGGCCACTGGCCGACCGGCCCCGGCTATCCCCCGGGGTGCCCGGCGGCACCATTCCGGTGCGGCTGGTCGATGACGACTTGGCCACTTCGCTGGCACCGGGCGGCCGACTGAGCATCCTGTTGTCCGCGGCCGAGGTAGCAACCAGCCATGCCGTCGACCCCGACGGCGCCGTCGGCCGCGCATTGTGTTTGGCCGTCGACCCTGATCTGCTGGTTACCGTCAACGCGATGACCGCCGGCTACGTGGTGTCCGATTCCCCTGAGGGCCTCGACCAGGGGCCGGGCACACCGACCCACCCGGGCACTGGTCAGGCCGCCGCGACCGACTGGCTGAACCGGCTGCGCACGCTGGCCCACCGGATCTGCGTGGCACCGCTACCTTATGCGGAAGCCGATCTGACGGCCTTGCAACGGGTCAACGATCCGGGGCTCAGCGCCATCGCCACTACCGGTGTTTACAGCATCGTCGACCGCATTTTGGACGTCTCGTCCACCCGCGGGGCCACCCTGCTGCCCGATGGCCCGTTGACTGGCCGTGCGGTGAGCCTGCTCAGCGCTGAGGGGGACACGGTCGCGATCGCCGCCGCCGACTTGTCGGCCCCGGATACGCAGGGCTCCCAGAGCGGTGTCGACGCCGCACCGCGGCGGTTGTCCCCGCAGGTGGTGGTCGCGCCGTTCGACCCGGCCGTCGGCGCAGCCCTGGCGGCGGCCGGAACCAGCCCTGCGGTCCCCACCTACCTGGATTCCTCGCTGAGGGTCCGGCTCGCACACGACTCGGTGACCGCTCGACGCCAGGACGCGTTGGGCTCCATCTTCTGGCACGCCTTACACCGGGAAGCCACGCCGCGCACCCAGCTCCTGGTCCCGCCGGCTACATGGGACCTGCAGGCCGACGATGCGCAAATCATCTTGACCGCGCTGACCACCATCATCCGTTCCGGGCTGGCGGTGCCGCGCCCGCTGCCCGCGGTGATCGCGGAGGCACCCGCTGCTGCACAGGCCCGCGGCGCTGCACCCGAGCCGATGGGTACCCACCCCTCCGCCCGAGGCCGCTTCAACGACGACGTCACCGCTGACATCGCCGGTCAAGTCGCCCGGCTGTGGGGTCTGACGTCGGCGCTGAGCACCGACGAGCGCACCGGGCTGACCGGTGTGCAGTACACGGCCCCGCTGCGCGAAGACATGCTGCGCGCGTTGAGCCAGTCCGAACCGCCCGACACCCGCAACGGGTTGGCTCAGCAGCGCCTGGCGGTGGTGGGCAGAACGATCGGCGACTTGTTCGGCGCCGTCACGATCGTCAACCCGGGCGGCTCCTACACCCTGGCGACCGAGCACAGTCCCCTTCCGCTGGCGCTGCACAACGGCCTTGCCATTCCCATCCGGGTGCAGCTGCAGGTCGACGCGCCACCCGGGATGACCGTTACCGATGTCGGCCAGATCGAACTGCCACCGGGATACCTACCGTTGCGGGTGCCGATCGAGGTGAACTTCACCCAGCGGGTCGCTGTCGACGTCACCCTGCGGACCCCCGACGGCCTGCAGCTGGGCGACCCGGTGCGCCTCTCGGTGCACTCCAACGCCTACGGCAAGGTGCTTTTTGCCATCACCCTGACTGCTGCGGCAGTGCTGGTGGCACTGGCCGGACGCCGACTTTGGCACCGGTTCCGCGGCCAGCCCGATCCCGCCGACCTGGACCGCCCGGATCCGCGGGACGCCAAGCCCACCCCTCGACGCGGTGGGGTGCACAACGAGATCGACGATCGGGTCGAACAAGAGCACCGAGTATGACCAACCCTGCCTCTCGGCAGACCCAACCTCAACGACAGCGCCTGCCACCGCCACCGCCGCGTCCCCGGGGCCGGGCTTCGCCGCCGACCGGTCCGTTGCCCCCGGTCCCTGCGGGGCTTGATCGTCGACGACCGGAACTGTCCGATGCCGCGCTGGTGTCGCGGTCGTGGGCGATGGCTTTCGCGACGCTGGTCAGCCGGCTCACCGGCTTCGCCCGGATCGTGCTGCTGGCCGCGATCTTGGGCGCCGCGTTGTCCAGTGCTTTCTCGGTGGCCAACCAGCTGCCGAACCTGGTGGCGGCGCTCGTGCTGGAGGCGACGTTCACGGCGATATTCATACCGGTGCTGGCCCGTGCAGAACAGGGGGACCCCGACGGCGGCGCGGCGTTCGTGCGGCGCCTGGTCACGTTGACGACCACGCTGTTGTTGGTCGCAACCGCGCTATCGGTGGTGGCGGCGCCCCTGCTGGTACGGCTGATGCTGGGCCGAACCCCACAAGTCAACGAGCCGCTGACGACCGCCTTTGCCTACCTGCTGCTTCCCCAGGTGCTCGCCTACGGCCTCACGTCGGTGTTCATGGCGATCCTGAACACGCGCAACGTGTTCGGACCGACTGCGTGGGCGCCGGTCGTCAACAACGTCGTCGCGCTGGTGACGCTGGCGGTGTACGCGATCGTTCCCGGTGAGCTCTCGGTCGATCCCGTTCGGATGGGCAACACCAAGCTGCTGGTGCTCGGCATCGGGACCACTCTGGGTGTATTCGCGCAGACCGCCGTGCTGCTGGTAGC
Organism: uncultured Mycobacterium sp.; assembly: GCA_964397935.1. Taxonomy (GTDB): domain Bacteria; phylum Actinomycetota; class Actinomycetes; order Mycobacteriales; family Mycobacteriaceae; genus Mycobacterium. Next base: position 4,473 of record CAYNLB010000131.1, on the reverse strand, counting down.
GCTACGGCGCCAGCATGTCAGCTTGCGGCCGCTGTGGGGAGTCGATCAGCGCCTCAAGCGCTTCGGCGCGATGGCCGCCGCAATGGTGTTGTACGTGTTGATCAGCCAGCTCGGCCTGGTTGTCGGCAACCAGATCGCCAGCACGGCGGCGGCGTCTGGACCCGCGATCTACAACTACACCTGGCTGGTCCTGATGCTGCCGTTCGGCATGATCGGGGTGACCGTGCTGACCGTGGTGATGCCGCGGTTGAGCCGCAATGCCGCCGCCAACGACACCCACGCCGTGCTCGCCGACCTGTCGCTGGCCACCCGACTGACGTTGATCACGCTGATTCCCATAGTGGCATTCATGACTGTCGGCGGGCCGGCGATCGGTAGCGCGCTATTCGCCTACGGTCACTTCGGCGGCGTCGATGCCGGTTATCTGGGCGCCGCGATCACGTTGTCGGCGTTCACGCTGATCCCTTACGGGCTGGTGCTATTGCAGTTGCGGGTGTTCTATGCACGCGAGCAGCCCTGGACGCCGATCGTGATCATCCTTGTCATCACGGCCGTCAAGATTGTCGGCTCGGTACTGGCGCCAGACGTCACCGGTGACCCCAAGTTGGTGGCCGGTTTTCTGGGGCTGGCGAACGGGTTGGGATTTTTGGCCGGAGCGATCATCGGTTACTACCTGTTGCGGCACGCCCTGCGGCCGGACGGCGGCCACCTGATCGGCGCCGGTACGGCGCGGACGATCCTGGTCACGGTTGCCGCGTCCCTGCTGGCCGGTTTGACGGCCCACGTGACCGATCGGCTGCTGGAGTTGGGCCGGCTGACGACACACGGCGGCGGAGCCGGATCTTTGCTGCGCTTGGCGGTGCTGGCACTGATCATGCTGCCGATCATGGCCGCGGTGATGCTCCGCGCACGGGTCCCCGAGGCGCGTGCGGCGCTGGACGTCGTCCGGCGCCGACTCAGGACCCGGACGTCGGGACCCCGCAAACCTCCTACGCTGGATCGATCGTCTGGCCGGGGCCCGGTCACGTACCCTGAGCGAGGGAATTCGTCCCCGCCTGGGGTAAATGCGGTCCAGGAGCCGATCCGGCGCAGGCCTCCGGAGCGGGCAGCCCGAGCCCGGCTAACGAAAGGACCGGAGGTGACCGACCGTCCAGGGGATAGCGCCGCACCCAGCGCTGGACCTGGCTCAGGGTCAGGTGCCGAGCTGCCGCGGCCGGTTGCCGACGACTTCCAGCCCGACATTCCGCTCGAGCACGAGCCCGAACCGTCGGCACAACGCCCGCCCGATCAGCTCAACGGTGACATCTCGGCCGAGCCCCGCCGCCGGCCGACCTCTTTTGACGCGCCCCGTGAGCGCGCAGGGGAACCGGCCGGCACCTCCGACGACGCCCAATTAGTCCCCGGCGCCCGTATCGCCGGCGGCCGGTATCGGCTACTGGTCTTCCACGGCGGTGCCCCTCCGCTGCAGTTCTGGCAGGCGTTGGACACCGCGCTGGACCGGCAGGTGGCGCTGACCTTCGTCGATCCGAACGGAACGCTGCCCGACGGCGTGGTGCAAGACATCTTGTCCCGCACCTTGCGGCTGAGCCGGATCGACAAGCCCGGTGTCGCGCGGGTGCTCGATGTCGTGCACAGCGGTGCCGGCGGTTTGGTGGTGGCCGAATGGGTTCGGGGCGGTTCACTGCAGGAGGTGGCTGACACGGCACCGTCGCCCGTCGGCGCTGTCCGGGCAATGCAGTCGCTGGCCGCCGCCGCCGATGCGGGCCACCGCGCCGGTGTCGCTTTGTCGATCGACCACCCCAGCCGGGTACGCGTCAGCATCGAAGGCGATGTGGTGCTGGCCTACCCGGCGACCATGCCGGACGCCAACCCGCAGGATGACATCCGCGGCATCGGCGCCGCACTCTATGCACTGTTGGTCAATCGGTGGCCGCTGCCGGAGTCCGGGGCGCGCAGCGGGCTCGCCCCGGCTCAGCAAGATTCCGCGGGCCAGCCCGTCGAGCCGATGGTCATCGACCGCGCCATCCCCTTCCAGATTTCCGCGGTCGCCATCCGCGCGGTTCAGGAGGATGGCGGGATACGGAGTGCCTCAACGCTTTTGAACTTGCTTCAGCAAGCGACCGCGGTCGCTGACCGCACCGAGGTACTCGGCCCGATCGACGATTCGCCTGCGCCATCCACCGGTCGCATGTCCGCCAGTCGGGAGTATGCGACGTTCGCACGTCGACGCCGCAACGTGCTGATCGGTGTCGGCGCCGGTCTTGTCGTCATCGTGGCGGCCCTGTTGGTGCTGGCGTCGGTGGTCAGCAAGATCTTCGGCAACGTCGGCGGCGGCCTCAACAAAGATGAGCTCGGTCTGAACGGGCCAACCTCATCGTCGTCGTCGACCAGTACGGCGCCCGCCGGGAGCATCGTCAAACCCACCAAAGCAACGGTTTTTTCCCCCGGTGGCGAAGCCGACAACCCGGGCCAGGCCGGCCTGGCGATCGACGGCGACCCGAGCACCTCCTGGGAGACCGACACCTATACCGACGCTGTGCCGTTCCCCGCATTCAAGAACGGTGTCGGGTTGATGCTGCAACTGCCCAGCCCTACCGTGGTCGGCGCGGTCTCCATCGACATCTCCAGCACGGGAACCCAGGTTGAACTGCGCTCGTCATCCACACCGACGCCGTCGAAACTCGAAGACACCAAGGTGCTGATGCCGCCCGCGACGCTCAAACCAGGGCACAACACCATTGCGGTCAAAGCCGCGGCACCGACGTCGAATCTGCTGGTGTGGATCACCACGCTGGGGACAACCGACGACAAGAGCCGCGCGGCGATCTCGGAGATCAAGGTTCAGGCGGCATCCTGATCGGTCGTCGTGCTCGACGACCCACATAAGCGCATCTGGGTGAAGTGCCTCGCCACACCCGATTGATTACTGTCCCGGCCGTGGGCGTGGGACGAAGCATCCAGCGTGAGCGCACTGACGCCGAACTGCTGGCGGCCCATGTCGCCGGGGACCGAAACGCCTTTGGCGAGTTGTTCCGTCGTCACCAACGGCAGCTACACCGGCTCGCCCGGCTCACCACCCGCACGGCTGAGGACGCGGAGGACGCCCTGCAGGACGCGATGCTCTCGGCACACCGCGGCGCGGGTTCGTTTCGGCACGACGCCGCAGTCCGCAGCTGGCTGCACCGGATCGTCCTAAACGCCTGCCTGGATCGGCTGCGCCGCACCAAAGCCCACCCGACCACCCCGCTGGAGGACATCTACCCCGTGCCTGATCGGACGGCTCAGGTCGAGACGGCCATCGTGGTGCAGCGCGCCTTGATGCGGCTTCCCGTCGAGCAACGCGCGGCGCTGGTGGCCGTCGACATGCAGGGCTACTCGGTCGCCGACACCGCCCAGCTGTTGGGCGTCGCCGAGGGGACGGTCAAAAGCAGATGTGCCCGCGGCCGGATGCGCCTGGCCGAGCTGCTCTGCTATCTCAACGCCGACGCCGCGCCCGATCGGGCTCTGGGTCAGCGCTGACAGCCGGCCTCCGTAGCCGTCAGTCTTCGCATGACGGACACTGGGGCGGATGGATGCAGCGGAGAACGATGCGGGGGCGGAACCGCCGCTGACGGCCGAGCTCCTCGCCGACCTACAGGCCGGCCTGCTCGACGACGAGGCCGCCGCTCGGGTGCGCGAGCGAATCCGCGCAGACCCGCACGCCCCAGAGGTGTTGCGGGCTTTGAACCGGGTGCGTCGCGATGTCGCGGCTCTCGGTACCGATCCGGCTTCGGCTCCTGACGTTCCCGCACAGGTCAGCACGCACATATCGGCGGCGCTGAGGGCGGCCGATCCCCCCTTCAACGCGTCCCGCGGCGCCGGCGCCGCGCACTCCGCCCGGCCCCGCGTTCGCCCCGCCAGGGTGGTCGCAGCGGTAGCCGGTTTCTGCGCGGTGCTGGCCGCGATCGGCGTAGGTACGGCCGCGCTGCTCCACTCCCCCGCGCCGACGATGAGCACACCGGTCACCGCCGAGCACATCACGGTATCGACACCGCCAATGGTCATCCCGCTCTCGCGGGACGAAATCCTGGACCTGCTCGGCCGCAGCCCCGATTACGGCTCCCTCGGCGATCCGGCACGGCGCGCCTCCTGCCTCGCTGGCCTGGGCTATCCGGCTTCCACCCGGGTTCTGGGCGCGCGACCGGTCGAGATCAACGCACGGCCCGGTGTCTTGCTGGTGCTGGCCGGTGACACGCCCGACAACCTGGCGGTCTATGCGGTGGCGCTGAATTGCAGCGCCGCCGATACCGGGCTGTTGGCCAACACCGACATCCCGCGCGCTTAGTGTGGGAGGTCATGTGCCGGCGGCCGGCAGCGGAACACCCGGGAACAGCCGCGCCTACGCTGGCGTTTGTAGAAATCGCCGAGACGAATCGATCGAAAGGTTTCTATGACCGCCGACACGCTGCATGACGTCATCGTCATTGGTTCGGG
>CAYNLB010000130.1:0-12827 GCA_964397935.1 uncultured Mycobacterium sp. | reverse complement strand
TGATGGCGGTTACCCGCTTCGCCCGGCTTCGCCGCGCTCGCGATCGCCGGTCTTGATGGCGGCGACCCGCTTCGCCCGGCTTCGCCGCGCTCGCGATCGCCGGTCTTGATGGCGGCGACCCGCTTCGCCCGGCTTCGCCGCGCTCGCGATCGCCGCTAGTCGAAGATCCCCATGTGGTCGAGCATCTCGGTGAGCCGGGCCGCCGCGTCGGTGAATTGCTCGACGGTGTGCTCGATCACGGCGGCCGGGTCCCGCCGACGCAGCGCGGCGACCAACTGGCGGTGGTTGTCGACGGCGGCCGCACCCCATTGCGGATCGGCGGCGTAGACCAGCACCGGCATATAGTGCGCGGCGTTCAGTAGGAACCAGGCCAATTTGATCCGGCCGCTCGCCTGATTGAAGACGCGATGAAACGCGAACTCGATGCCCGCGATGGTCTCGGCGTCGCTGAAGCCGATGGCGGCGCCAAGCGCATCGTTGATGCGGTCAAGCTCGTCGATCTCGGCATCGGTGATGTGCTCGGTGGCCGCGGTTGCCAGTTCCTTGGCGATCGTCGCCTGCAGCCAGAAGATGTCCTCGATGTCTTGCCGTGTCAGCGGCAGCACCACATGACCGCGGTGCGGCTCGAGCTTCACCATGCCCTCACCGCGCAGTTTCAGCAGGGCTTCACGCACCGGCGTGATGCTGACCCCGAGTTCCGCCGCGGTCTCGTCGAGGCGGATGAAGGTCCCTGGACGCAATGTGCCGGACATGATCGCCGCCCGCAGGTGGCCCGCGACCTCGTCGGACAGCTGTGACCGGCGCAGCGGCCGCCGGCTCCTCGCGTGCGTAGATATCGGTGCGTCCACGTGGATTGCCAAGCTTTTAGGGACTTGATTTTGCTTTGACGGGGCTTGTCAGCAAGGCGGTTGAGGCCATAGTGTGACCCACACAACACCATGTTTAATCAAATATCAACCCGGCGCAAGCGGTGCGCGAGTGAAGGGACAGTGTTGAGTTGACCGCGCAATTGGCCAACCATCTGACACAGGCGAACGAGCAGCCCTACCTGGCCCGGCGGCAGAACTGGGTGAACCAACTCGAGCGGCATGCGCTGATGCAGCCGAACGGGACGGCGCTGAGGTTTCTGGGGAACACCGTGACGTGGGCGGAACTGCGGCGCCGGGTGGCGGCGCTGGCCGATGCGCTGAGCCGTCGGGGAGTCGGCTTCGGCGACCGTGTCATGGTCCTGATGCTCAACCGCGCCGAATTCGTCGAGTCGGTGCTGGCGGCCAACATGCTCGGGGCCATCGCCGTCCCGCTGAACTTCCGGCTCACCGCATCCGAAATCGCCTTCCTGGTCGAGGACTGCGAAGCGCGCGTGCTGATCACCGAGGAGGTGCTCGCCCCGGTGGCCGCCGGGGTTCGGGAAGTCGAGCCGCTGCTGGACATGATCATCGTCGCCGGCGGCTCGGCCGACGACAGCGTGTTCGATTACGAAGACCTGATCAACGAGTCCGGAGCGGCACACGAGCCCGTCGACATCCCGAACGACGCACCGGCGTTGATCATGTACACCTCGGGCACCACCGGCCGGCCGAAAGGCGCCGTGTTGACCCACACCAATTTGACCGGCCAGACAATGACCGGGCTGTACACCAACGGCGCCGACATCAACAGCGACGTCGGTTTCATCGGTGTCCCGTTCTTCCACATCGCCGGAATCGGCAACATGCTGATCGGGTTGCTACTCGGCACGCCCACGGTGATCTACCCGCTCGGTGCTTTCGACCCCGGCCAGCTGCTCGACGTGCTGGCCGCCGAGAAGGTCACCGGCATCTTTCTGGTTCCCGCGCAGTGGCAGGCGGTGTGCGCCGAGCAGCAGGCGCGACCTCGGGACCTGAAGCTGCGGGTGATCTCATGGGGGGCCGCACCTGCGCCGGATGCGCTGCTGCGGGAGATGTCGGCGACGTTTCCGGGGGCCCAGATCCTGGCCGCCTTCGGCCAGACCGAGATGTCGCCGGTGACCTGCATGCTGCTGGGCGAGGACGCTATCCGCAAGCGTGGATCGGTCGGCAAGGTGATCCCGACGGTCGCCGCCCGCGTGGTGGACGAGCACATGAACGACGTACCCGTCGGTGAGATCGGTGAAATCGTTTACCGCGCACCGACTTTGATGAGCGGCTACTGGAATAACCCGGAGGCCACGGCGGAAGCGTTCGCGGGCGGTTGGTTCCACTCCGGAGACCTCGTCCGAATGGACGAGGACGGCTACGTCTGGGTGGTGGACCGCAAGAAGGACATGATCATCTCCGGCGGCGAGAACATCTACTGCGCCGAGGTGGAAAACGTTCTCGCCGGCCACCCCAGCATCGTCGAAGTCGCCGTCATCGGCCGGGCCCACGACAAGTGGGGGGAGGTGCCGGTCGCGGTCGCGGCCGTCGCGGGGGACCGCTTGCTGCTGGACGACTTGGAAGACTTCCTGACCGAGCGGCTCGCGCGCTACAAGCATCCCAAGGCGCTCGAGGTCGTCGATGCGCTGCCCCGCAACCCGGCCGGGAAGGTCCTCAAAACTGAATTGCGAATCCGCTACGGAGCCATGAATACCGGCGAAACCGGTTCCACGGCAGCAGAGTTCACAGCGAGAAAGGAAGGCTAACGAAAACTGTAACGTTTGCCCGCTGTAGGCGAAGGGTTAATTGTGCATATCCGGTTCACACGTGCATTGCCATCGGGTAGATTCCTGTGGTCGCCGTTACTACCCGCGAGTAGGGAGACGATGGTCACACGCATACGGTCGGGGCATGGACAGGACGAGCGACACGATTTGCCGCGGAAGCTTGACGGGAGCGCTGCAAGCGTGAGGGGGAAGCCGTGACGACGACGTCGACGGGCCCGCAGCTGGTGGGTTATCTGCGCGACCAACTGCAGACACCGCTGACCCTGATCGGGGGATTTTTCCGGATGTGCGTCCTGACCGGAAAAGCGCTGTTCCGGCCGTTCCAGTGGCGCGAATTCATCCTGCAGTGCTGGTTCATCATGAGGGTGGCGTTCTTGCCGACCATCATGGTCTCGATACCGCTGACCGTCCTTCTCATCTTCACGCTCAACGTTTTGCTGGCCCAGTTCGGTGCCGCTGACCTGTCGGGTGCGGGCGCCGCGATCGGCGCCGTTACCCAGCTCGGTCCGCTGACCACCGTGCTGGTGGTCGCCGGCGCGGGGTCGACGGCGATCTGCGCGGACCTGGGCGCCCGCACCATCCGCGAAGAGATCGACGCGATGGAGGTGCTCGGCATCGACCCCATCCATCGGCTGGTCGTGCCCCGGGTGGTCGCCGCGACCGTGGTCGCCACGCTGCTCAACGGGCTGGTGATCACCGTCGGGCTGGTAGGCGGCTACCTCTTCGGCGTCTACCTACAGAACGTGTCGGGCGGCGCCTACCTGGCCACCCTGACCACGATCACCGGCTTGCCCGAGGTGGTGATCGCGACAGTCAAAGCCGCGATGTTCGGCCTCATCGCCGGGTTGGTGGGGTGTTTCCGCGGGCTGACCGTGCGGGGCGGCTCCAAGGGGCTGGGTACCGCCGTCAACGAGACCGTCGTCCTTTGCGTCGTCGCGCTGTACGCGGTCAACGTGGTGCTGACCACGATCGGCGTGCGATTCGGAACGGGCCACTGACATGTCGACAGCTGCTGTGTTGCGCGCCCGCTTCCCGCGGGCAGCGGAAAACCTCAATCGCTACGGCGGTGCCGCCGGTCGCGCGGTCGACGACATGGGTCAGATGGCTTGGTTCGGGGCGGTGGCCGTCGGGCACGTGCCTCATGCGCTGCGCCACTATCGCAAGGAAACCCTGCGGCTGATCGCCCAGATCGGCATGGGCACCGGCGCCATGGCCGTCGTCGGTGGCACCGTCGCGATCGTCGGTTTCGTGACGCTGTCCGGCAGCTCCCTGGTCGCCATCCAGGGGTTCGCGTCGCTGGGAAACATCGGCGTCGAGGCGTTCACCGGATTCTTCGCCGCACTGATCAACGTGCGCATCGCCGCCCCGGTCGTCACCGGTATCTCGATGGCCGCGACGGTCGGCGCCGGTGCTACCGCAGAGCTGGGGGCCATGCGCATCAGCGAAGAGATCGATGCCCTGGAAGTGATGGGCATCAAGTCGATTTCGTTTTTGGCGACCACCCGGATCATGGCCGGGCTGGTCGTGATCATTCCGCTCTACGCGCTGGCGATGATCATGTCGTTCTTGTCCCCGCAGATCACCACCACGGTGCTCTACGGGCAATCGAACGGTACCTACGAGCATTACTTCCGCACGTTCCTGCGGCCCGATGACGTCTTCTGGTCGTTCCTGGAAGCCATCATCATCACCGCTGTCGTGATGATCACCCACTGCTTCTACGGGTACAACGCCGGCGGCGGGCCTGTCGGCGTGGGAGAGGCCGTCGGTCGATCGATGCGTTTCTCGTTGGTCTCGGTGCAGGTAGTGGTTCTGGCCGCTGCGTTGGCGCTCTACGGTGTCAACCCCAACTTCGCCCTCACGGTGTAGCCGCCATGACGTCACCGGCAAAGAGCCCCGCCAAGATCAATGCCCCGCGGAACCCGCCGTACAAGCTGGCCGGCGTGGCGCTGGTGGTTATCGTTGCGGTCATCCTGGCTCTGGTGTACGGCCAGTTCAGGGGTAACTTCACCCCCACGACCAAGTTGACGATGGTGGCGTCGCGGGCCGGGCTGGTGATGGATCCTGGCTCGAAGGTCACCTACAACGGGGTGGAGGTCGGCCGGGTGGCCGATATCTCCGAGACCGCGCGCGACGGCAAGCCGGCCGCCAAGTTCACCCTGGATGTGTACCCGAGGTACCTGCGGCTGATTCCGGCCAATGTCAATGCCGATATCAAGGCGACCACGGTGTTCGGCGGTAAGTACGTGTCCTTGACGACGCCGAAAAACCCGCTGCCGAAAAGCATCACGCCGAATACCGTGATCGACGCCAGGTCGGTGACCACCGAGATCAATACGTTGTTCCAGACCATCACGTCGATCGCGGAGAAGGTGGATCCGGTCAAACTGAACCTGACGCTGAGCGCGGCCGCCCAATCGCTGGCCGGGCTTGGCGACAAGTTCGGGCAATCGATCGTCAACGGCAACGCGATTCTGGACGACGTCAACCCGCAGATGCCGCAGGCTCGCCGCGACATCCAGCAGCTGGCGGCGCTGGGCGACACCTACGCCGACGCCTCGCCGGATCTGTTCGACTTCCTCAACAACGCGGTGATCACCTCCCGCACGTTCAACCAGCAGCAGAAGGACCTGGATCAGGCCTTGCTGTCGGCGGCCGGGTTCGGCAACACCGGTGCGGACATCTTCGAGCGAGGTGGGCCATACCTGGCGCGGGGCGCCGAGGACCTGGTGCCGTCGGCCCAGCTGCTGGACACCTACAGTCCCGCCCTGTACTGCACGATCCGCAACTATCACGACATCGAACCCAAGGCCACGACGTTCCTCGGCGGCAATGGTTACTCGCTGAACACGCATACCGAGCTGCTTTCCGGACTGGGTCTGCTGCTGAACCCGGTGGCCACGTTGCCCGTGCTTGCCAGCCTGCTCGGTGGTCTCGCCGGGCTGGTCGGTGGCGCCCCGAACCCCTACATCTATCCGGAGAATCTGCCGCGCGTGAACGCCCGCGGCGGCCCAGGAGGTGCGCCGGGTTGTTGGCAGCACATCACCCGTGATCTGTGGCCCGCGCCCGAGCTGGTGATGGATACCGGCAACAGCCTTGCGCCCTATAACCACATCGACACCGGTTCGCCCTACGCGATCGAGTACGTGTGGGGCCGTCAGGTAGGGGATAACACGATCAACCCATGAAAATCACCGGCACCATCATCCGACTCAGCATCTTCTCCCTGGTGCTGCTGCTGTTCACCGCGATGATCATCGTGGTGTTCGGTCAAATGCGCTTCGCCTCGACCAATGGCTATTCGGCGGAGTTCAGCAATGTCAGCGGGCTGCGCGCGGGCCAATTCGTCCGCGCTTCGGGTGTCGAGGTCGGCAAGGTCAGCTCGTTGGAGCTCATCGACAATGGCAAGCGCGTGCGGGTGAATTTCAATGTGAACCGCTCGGTGCCGCTCTACCAGTCGACCACCGCGCAGGTCCGCTACCTCAACCTGATCGGCGACCGCTACCTGGAGCTCAAGCGCGGCACGGGTGACGGCGCCGACCGGGTCTTGCCGCCGGGTGGATTCATCCCGCTGTCGCGCACCTCGCCGGCACTTGACCTCGACGCGCTCATCGGCGGGTTCAAGCCGCTGTTTCGGGCGCTGAACCCGGAAAAGGTCAACACCATCGCGACGGCTCTGATCACCGTGTTCCAGGGTCAGGGCGGCACCATCAACGACATCCTCGACCAAACCGCACAGCTGACCACGCAGCTTGGCTCGCGTGACCAAGCTATCGGTGAGGTCGTCAAGAACTTGAACATCGTGCTGGACACCACGGTTCGCCATCGGAAGCAATTCGATCAGAGCGTCAACAACCTCGAGGTGCTGATCACCGGGCTGAAGGACCACGATGACCAGCTGGCGGGCGGGACGGCGCACATCAGCAATGCCGCCGGAACGGTCGCCGATCTGCTGGCCGAGGATCGCTCGCTGCTACACAAGACTCTCAACTACCTGGACGCGGTCCAGCAGCCGCTCATCGACCAGCGTGAGGAGCTCAAGGACTATCTCCACAGGGTGCCGACCGCGTTGAACATGATCGGGCGCACCATCGGCTCCTACGGCGACTTCGTGAACTTCTACGCCTGCGACATCAACGTCAAAATCAACGGGTTGCAGCCTGGTGGCCCCGTCCGCACGGTGAAGCTTTTCCAGCAGCCGACGGGTAGGTGCACGCCACAATGAGGACGCTGGAACCTCCCAACCGGGTCCGCATCGGGCTCATGGGCATCATCGTGACCGTGCTCGTCATCGGCGTGGGTCAAAGCTTCACCAGTGTCCCGATGCTGTTCGCCAAGCCGAGCTACTACGGCCAGTTCACCGACACCGGCGGCATCAGCACCGGCGACAAGGTGCGCATCGCCGGCATGGACGTCGGCAAGGTCGAGGGGCTCAAGATCGACGGCGACCACATCCTGTTGAAGTTCTCGCTCGGGACCACCACCATCGGCACCGAGAGCCGGCTGGCGATCAAGACGGACACCATCCTCGGCAAGAAGGTGCTCGACGTCGAAGCTCGCGGCACTCAGCCACTGCGGCCCGGGGAAACGTTGCCGCTCGGTCAGAGCACGACGCCCTACCAGATTTACGACGCCTTCTTCGACGTGACCAAGGCCGCCCGAGGCTGGAACATCGACACGGTCAAGCAGTCACTCCACGTGTTGTCGGAGACCATCGACCAGACCTACCCGCACCTGAGCGCAGCGCTCGACGGGGTGGCCAAGTTCTCCGACACGATCGGCAAACGCGATGAGCAGATCAAGCATCTGCTGGCGCAGGCCAACCAGGTGGCCAGTGTCCTCGGTGACCGCAGCGAGCAGGTCGACCGGTTGCTGGTGAACGCCAAGACGCTGCTGGCCGCGTTCAACGAACGCGGCCAGGCCATCAACGCCTTGTTGGGTAACGTGGCTGCTTTCTCCGAGCAGGTCAAGGGCCTGATCAACGACAACCCCAACCTCAATCACGTGCTGGAACAGTTGCGTCAGGTCAGTGACATCCTGGTCGAGCGGAAAGACGACCTGGCCGAGGGGCTGACCGAGGTCGGCAAATTCCTCCCGTCGTTGAACGAGGCCATCGCGTCCGGACCGTACTTCAAGGTGGTCCTGCACAACCTCGCTCCCGGCTGGATCATGCAGCCGTTCATCGATGCCGCGTTCAAGAAACGTGGCATCTCTCCGGAGGACTTCTGGCGCAGCGCCGGGCTGCCGGCGTACCGGTTCCCCGATCCCAATGGCACCCGCTTCCCCAACGGTGCGCCGCCGCCGGCCCCGCCGGTGCTGGAAGGCACCCCGGACCATCCGGGACCCGCCGTCCCGCCCGGGTCGCCGTGTTCCTACACGCCGGCCGCCGACGCGCTGCCCCGGCCGGACAATCCGTTGCCCTGCGCCGGTGCCGCCGTAGGCCCGTTCGGGGGACCGGGATTCCCCGCGCCCATCGATGTCGCGACGTCGCCGCCGAACCCCGACGGTCTGCCGCCGACGCCGGGCGTGCCGATCGCCGGGCGACCGGGCGAACCGGCCCCGAACGTTCCGGGGACACCGGTGCCATTGCCGACACAAGCTCCGCCGGGTGCGCGCACCGAGGGGTTGGCGCCGGCGGGACCGACGCCGCCACCGTCGACGTTCGGACCGGGGCTGCCGCCGGGTCCGCCAGCGCCACCGGGACCCGGTGAGCAATTGCCGGCACCGTTCATCAATGCAGGCGGAGCGGGAGGTAGCGGAGCAGCGGGAGGTAGCCAGAATTGAGCACCATCTTTGATGTCCGCAACCTGAAGCTACCGAAGCTTTCCCGGGCGACGGTGATCATCGGTTCGCTGGTAATAGTGCTGGCGCTGGTGGTGGGCTACGTCGGCTGGCGGATGTATCAGAAGCTGACCAACAACACCGTGGTTGCCTACTTCCCGGCAGCCAACGCGCTGTATCCGGGGGACAAGGTCCAGATCATGGGCCTGCGGGTGGGTGCGATCGACAGCATCGAGCCGACCGGCGACAAGATGAAGGTCACCTTCCACTACCAGAACAAATACAAGGTGCCGGCCAACGCTTCTGCGGTAATCCTCAACCCCACGTTGGTGGCCTCGCGCGCCATCCAGCTCGAACCGGCCTACAAGGGCGGCCCGGTGCTGGCCGACAACGCCGTGATCCCCGAACAGCGCACCCAGGTCCCGGTCGAGTGGGATGAGCTGCGCAACAGCATCACCAACATCATCTCCAAACTTGGGCCGACGCCCCAGCAGCCGAAGGGGCCATTCGGTGAGGTCGTCGAGTCGTTCGCCGACGGGCTGGCCGGCAAGGGAAAGCAAATCAACACCACGCTGAACAGCCTGTCGCAGGCCTTGACCGCGCTCAACGAGGGCCGCGGCGACTTCTTTGCGGTGGTGAAAAGCCTGGCGCTGTTCGTCAACGCGCTGCATCAAGACGACAAGCAGTTCGTCGCCTTGAACCAAAACCTGGCGGAGTTCACCACCCGGCTCGCCCGCAACGACACCGACCTGGCCAATGCGGTCCAGCAGCTCGACGGTCTGCTCACTACCGTGCGCCCGTTCCTCGACAAGAACCGCGAGGTGCTGACCTACGACGTCGACAACTTGGCCACCGCGACGGACGCGCTGCTGCAACCGGATCCGCTGAACGGTCTGGAGACCGCGCTGCACGTCCTGCCCACGGCCGCGTCGAACATCAACCAGATCTATCACCCGTCGCACGGCTCGGTCGTGGCCATTTCGTCGATCCCCTTCGCGAACCCGATGCAGTTCGTCTGCAGCTCGATCCAGGCGGGTAGCCGGCTCGGGTATCAAGACTCGGCCGAGCTGTGTGCGCAGTATCTGGCGCCGGTTCTGGATGCGATCAAGTTCAATTACTTCCCATTCGGCCTGAACCTGTTCAGCACCGCCGAGACGCTTCCCAAAGAGATCGCCTACTCCGAGCCGCGGTTGCAGCCGCCGAACGGGTACAAGGACACGACCGTTCCCGGGATCTGGGTGCCGGATACACCGACGTCGCACCGCAATACCCAAACGGGCTGGATTGTCGCCCCGGGGATGCAGGGTCAGCAGGTGGGGCCTATCACGGCGGGGCTGATGACCCCGGACTCGCTGGCTGAGCTCATGGGTGGCCCGGACATTGCGCCCGTTCAGTCGAACTTGCAGACTCCGCCGGGACCGCCCAACGCCTACGACGAGAACCCGATAGTGCCGGTTATCGGCCAGAATCCGCCGCAGGTCCCGATTCCGCCCCCGCCTCCGGGCCCGGAGGTGGTCCCGGGTCCCGTCGCCCCGACACCGTCGCCTCTTGATGCGGGAATGGGCCAATGAGAAACATCATGAGCGCGGGACGCGCTAAGAGCGGGCCGAACCCTTCGGTGCCGGGCGCGCGGGTTTCGGCCCGCCTGATCCGCCATCGGGTCTGGCAGGGGCTGGCGCTGCTGCTGGTGGCGCTGGTAGCGAGTTCATGCGGCTGGCGCGGAATCTCCAACGTCGCGATTCCGGGTTTACCGGGTGGCGGGGCCAACTCCTACACCGTCTACGTGCAGGTGCCCGACACCCTGGCGATCAATGGCAACAGCAAGGTGATGGTCGCCGACGTGTTTGTCGGCTCGATCCGTGACATCCAGCTGAAGAACTGGGTGGCCACCTTGACGCTCGGGATCGACAAGAGCGTCAAGCTCCCGAAAAACGCCACCGCCAAGATCGGCCAGACTTCTCTGCTGGGTTCGCAGCACGTGGAGCTTGCCGCCCCACCGAACCCGTCGCCGGAGCTGCTCAAGGACGGCGACACCATTCCGCTGAAGCGTTCGTCCGCGTTTCCCACGACCGAGCAGACGCTGGCCAGTTTTGCCCTGGTCCTTCGCGGTGGCGGCATCCCGAACCTGGAGGTGCTGCAGAACGAGGTCTACAACATTTTCAAAGGGCGAGGGGACCAGATCCACGCCTTCCTCGGCAAGCTGGACACGTTCACCAACCAGCTCAACCAGCAACGCGATGACATCACCCATGCCATCGACTCCACCAACCGGCTGCTGGCTTATGTGGGTGGCCGCGCGGACGTCCTCGATCGCGTCCTCACCGACATCCCGCCGTTGCTCAAGCATTTCGCCGATACCAAGGACCTGCTCATCAACGCCGCCGATGCGGTGGGACGGCTCAGCCAGGCCGCTGACAAGTATTTGTCGGAGGCGCGCGGGCCCCTGCACACCAACCTGCAGGCGCTGCAGTGCCCGCTGAAGGAGCTCGGGCGGGCCTCACCGTATCTGATCGGCGCCTTGAAGTTGATTCTCACGCAGCCCTACGACATCGACACCGTGCCGAAGTTGTTCCGGGGCGACTACCAGAACGTGTCGCTGACGCTCGACCTGACCTACAGCTCCGTCGACAACGCGTTCCTCACTGGTACCGGACTGTCGGGAGCCTTGCGTGCGCTCGAGCAGTCGTTCGGGCGCGATCCCGAGACGATGGTTCCCGACGTCCGCTACACGTCGAACCCGAATGACGCGCCGGGCGGACCGCTGGTGGAAAGGGGGGACAGGAATTGCTGACTCCCTTCATCAGACGTCAGCTGGTCATCTTCGGGATCTTGACGGTGATCTCGCTGTTGGTGCTCGGCGTCTACTACCTGCAGATTCCAAGCCTGGTGGGCATCGGCCGGTACACCCTCAAGGCCGAACTGCCGGCGTCGGGTGGTCTGTATCCGACGGCCAACGTGACCTATCGCGGTATCACCATCGGAAAGGTCACCGACGTTGAGCCGACCAAAACCGGCGCCGAAGCGACGATGAGCATCGACAGCCGGTACAAGATCCCGGCGGACGCGAGCGCGAACGTGCATTCGGTGTCGGCCGTCGGTGAGCAATACCTGGACCTGGTGTCGACCGGAAACCCGGGCAAGTATTTGTCCTCCGGGCAGACCATCACGAAGGGAACGGTGCCCGCCGAGATCGGACCCGCGCTGGACACCGCCAACCGGGGACTTGCGGCGTTGCCCAAGGACAAGATCGCGTCACTGCTCGACGAGACCGCGCAATCCGTCGGTGGCTTGGGTCCGGCCCTGCAACGGCTGGTCGATTCCACCCAGGCGATCGTCGGCGATTTCAACACCAACATCACCGACATCAACGACATCATCCAGCACTCCGGCCCGGTCATCGACAGCCAGGTGAAATCCGGTAGTGCGATCGAGCACTGGGCGCGCAACCTGAATACCCTGGCCGCGCAGACCGCGCAGCAGGACCAACACGTGCGAAGCGTGCTGAGGCAGGCGGCACCGACCGCCGATCAGGTCAACGACGTGTTCAGTGGCGTCCGAGACTCTTTGCCGCAGACACTGGCGAACCTCGAGGTCGTGATCAACCTGCTGAAGAAGTACCACACCGGGGTGGAACAGGTACTGGTGTTCCTGCCCCAGGGTGCGTCGATCGCACAGACGGTGGCCGCCCCGTTCCCCAACCAGGCCGCACTCGACCTGGCGCTGTCGATCAACCAGCCGCCGCCCTGTCTGACCGGCTTCATCCCGGCGTCGCAGTGGCGGTCACCGGCGGACACCAGCCTGCAGCCGCTGCCCACCGGCACGTACTGCAAGATCCCGATGGACACGCCGGCGAACAGCGTGCGCGGATCGCGCAACATTCCGTGCGTCGATGTTCCCGGCAAGCGCGCGGCCACGCCAGGGGAGTGCCGCGACCCCAAGCCGTATGTTCCGCTGGGGACCAATCCCTGGTACGGCGAGCCGAACCAATTGTTGACCTGCCCCGCCCCCTCGGCGCGCTGTGACCAGTCGGTAAGGCCCGGCATGGTGATCCCGGCGCCGTCGGTAAACAACGGCCTGAACCCGGCCCCTTCGGACCGGGTGTCGGGTACGCCCCCGCCGGTCAACGATCCCTTATCGCGGCCGGGGTCGGGTAGCGTTCAGTGCAACGGCCAGCAGCCCAACCCATGCGTTTACACTCCGGGAGGGCCTCCCACTGCGGTCTACAGTCCCCAAAGCGGTGAACTGGTAGGGCCAGACGGAGTTAAATACTCCGTCGAGAACTCGACCAGAACAGGAGACGACGGATGGAAGGAGATGCTGGCGCCAGCCGGCTGAACCCCATCGACGCGGACGATTCATTGCGCCCGGAGGCGGAGACCGAGGATTC
>CAYNLB010000129.1:0-12911 GCA_964397935.1 uncultured Mycobacterium sp. | reverse complement strand
CGGGCGCGTGGCCGGCCCCCGGCGGAGTTCTGGGAATACGACATCGAGGACTAGTTGTCTGCGTCTCCGCTTGACGCCGATGCAATGGGGCTTGTCCCGCGCCCGACCTCGCCGAAGCCGGAAAAACCGCCTACAGGAGTGAGCGGATCTCGCGGGGCAGGGCGAACACCAGCGTTTCCTGCGCCGTCGTGACCGGTTGCACCACGTCGTAGCCGTGTTCGGCGAGCCGCTCCAGTACCCCGCGCACCAGAACCTCGGGGACGGACGCACCGGAGGTGACACCTACCGTGGTGGCACCTTCCAACCACGCCGGGTCGATATCGTCGGCCCAGTCGACCAGGTGAGCGGCCGCGGCGCCGCCGCCCAACGCCACTTCCACCAGCCGCACCGAGTTGGACGAATTTCGCGACCCGACGACGATCACCAACTCGCACTCCGGTGCCATCGCCTTGACCGCGACCTGCCGGTTCTGGGTCGCGTAGCAGATGTCGTCGCTGGGCGGATCCTGCAGCTTCGGGAATCGTCGTCGCAGCCGCTCAACGATTTCCATGGCCTCGTCGACCGAGAGCGTGGTCTGCGACAGCCAGACCACCCTGTTCTCGTCCCGCACCGTCACGTTGTCCACCGCGGCGACCCCGTCGACCAGCTGTACGTGCTCCGGCGCCTCCCCGGCGGTACCGATGACCTCTTCGTGACCCTCATGGCCGATCAGCAGGATGTCGTAGCCGTCCCGGGCAAACCGCCTGGCCTCGTTGTGCACCTTGGTCACCAACGGGCAGGTGGCATCGATGGTGTGCAGGTTACGTTCGGCTGCTGCGGCGTATACCGTCGGCGCCACCCCGTGCGCGGAGAACACCACGATCGCCCCCTCGGGGACCTGGTCGGTCTCCTCGACGAACACCGCGCCGGCCTTCTCCAGAGTGTTCACCACGTGCCGGTTGTGCACGATCTCGTGGCGGACATAGACCGGCGGGCCATGCTTCTCCAGCGCACGTTCGACCGTCTCGACGGCCCTATCCACACCTGCGCAGTAGCCACGCGGCTCCGCCAGGAGGACTCTCTTGCGGATGGGGCCGTTGGCTACCGAGCTGGACGCGCCGGGAATCCCCATGTCGACAGTCGGCGGCATGCCATCCAGGGTACGTTCTGCCGACACGGGCTTGCCAGCTCGCGGCGGCGGCTTGGAGTTGGCCGCCGCTTAAGGCAGTCTTGGACCCATGGGTTCTGCACCATATGGAGTCCGGCTGCTGGTCGGCGCGGCGACAGTCGCCGTCGAGGAGACGATGAAGCTGCCGAAAACCATCCTGATGTACCCGATGACGTTGGCCAGTCAGGCGGCGCACCTGGTGATGCTTTTTCAGCAGAACCTCGCTGAACTGGCAATCAAAGGCGACAGCACCCTGGAAACCATTTTCCCGCCCAAGGACGAGAAGCCCGAATGGGCAACCTTTGACGAAGACTTGGCCGGCGCCATCGAGGCCCCCGCATCACCTGGCCCCGCCGCGGAGGCCGGCGGCGAAAGCGATCGCCGAGCGGAGGGACGGTTCGCCCTGTACTCGGTATCCGAGGCGGCCGGGGCCGCCGACGCCTCCACGACAGCCGCCACTAAGTCGAAGACTTCGGCGGCTGCACCGTCGGTGGTAGCCGAACTCGACTATGCGACGCTGACCCTGGCTCAGCTACGGGCCCGGCTGCAATCGCTCAGTGTCGACGAACTCGAAGCGTTGCTCGCTTACGAACAGGCCACCAAGGCCCGTGCACCGTTTCAAACGCTGCTCGCCAACAGGATCACCCGCGCGAACGCGAAGTGACCCGAGCGCAAAATTCCGAACCGAACTCCGCCGAGAACCCGTTTCCGGTGCGCGCGGTGGCAATCCGGGTCGCCGGCTGGATCGACAGACTGGGGACCGTGTGGGTGGAGGGGCAGCTGGCCCAGATCAGCATGCGGCCCGACTCCAAGACGGTGTTCATGGTGCTGCGCGACCCGGCTGCCGACATGTCGCTGACCGTGACGTGTGCACGCGACCTGGTGCGCAGGGCGCCGGTGACATTGGCCGAAGGCACGCAGGTGGTGGTTTGCGGCAAGCCCTCCTTCTACACCGGGCGGGGCACGTTCTCGTTGCGCCTCAGCGAAATCCGGGCTGTCGGTGTCGGCGAGCTGCTGGCACGCATCGATCGGCTGCGCCGGCTGCTGGATGCCGAAGGCCTTTTCGATCCGCGGCTCAAGCGGCCGATCCCCTTTCTGCCCAACATGATCGGGTTGATCACCGGCCGGGCCAGCGCTGCCGAACGCGACGTGACGACGGTGGCGAGCGGACGCTGGCCCGCGGCGCGTTTTGCAGTACGCAACACCGCGGTCCAGGGGCCCAACGCGGTGACACAGATCGTCGAAGCGCTCTACGAACTCGATCGCGACGTCGAAGTCGACGTGATCGTGGTGGCGCGTGGCGGGGGTAGCGTCGAGGACCTGCTGCCGTTTTCCGACGAAACGCTGTGCCGCGCCATCGCGGCGTGCCGCACCCCGGTGATCAGCGCGGTCGGCCACGAGCCCGACAATCCGCTGTGCGATCTGGTTGCCGATCTGCGTGCCGCCACCCCGACCGATGCGGCGAAGAGGGTGGTTCCCGATACGGCTGCCGAGCAGCGGCTGATTGATGACTTGCGGCGGCGCAGCGCGCAGTCGCTGCGCAATTGGGTGGCGCGCGAAGAGCGAGCGCTGGCCCAGGTGCGCAGCCGCCCGGTGCTCGCCGAACCGCTGGCAGCCCTGACGGCGCGCGCCGACGAGGTCCACCGCGCGCGCTCGGCGGTGCGTCGCGACATCACGCGATTGGTCGCCGCCGAGAGCGAACGCGTCGACCATCTGGGCGCCCGGCTGGCGACGTTGGGCCCGGCGGCCACACTGGCCCGCGGCTATGCCGTGGTGCAGACGGTCCCCGACACCGGAACGCCGGCAGTACTGCGGTCCGTCGACGACGCACCGGCGGGCGCCCGGCTGCGGGTACGGGTCGCCGACGGTGCGGTAGCGGCGGTAAGCGAAGGACTCACCGATGGCGCCTAGCGAAGACGAAGGTATTACGCCTATTAGTCAACTTGGCTACGAAGCTTGCCGCGACGAGCTGATCGAAGTCGTGCGGCTGCTGGAGCAGGGCGGCCTGGACCTTGATGCATCGCTGAAGTTGTGGGAACGAGGCGAGCAACTGGCGAAGAGGTGCGAGGATCACCTGGCCGGTGCTCGCAAGCGAATCGAGGATGCGCTCGCGGCCGGCCCGGCCGACGAAACCTGACCCCGGCCGGGGTTGGGCAATCGCGCTAGATAATCCTTCCCGAACTGGAACACGTTTCAGTTATGCTCGGCCAATGAGTGATGCATCGCTGACAACCGACCTCAGCCACGTTCTCGTCACCGGAGGCTCGGGGTTTGTCGGCGCCAATCTGGTAAGCGCCCTGCTCGAGCGCGGGTACCAGGTCCGCTCCTTCGACCGCGCCCCCTCGCCCCTTCCGCAACATCCCCACCTGGAGGCGCTGCAGGGTGACATCACCGACACAGCCGACTGCGCCGCGGCGGTGGACGGCACCGACACGGTTTTCCACACCGCGGCCATCATCGACTTGATGGGCGGCGCGTCGGTGACCGATGAATACCGGCAGCGCAGTTTCGCGGTCAACGTCGGCGGCACCGAGAACCTCGTGCACGCCGGACAGGCGGCCGGGGTGCAACGTTTCGTCTACACCTCCTCCAACAGCGTCGTGATGGGGGGCCAAAACATCGCGGGCGGTGACGAGACGCTGCCCTACACCAACCGGTTCAACGATCTCTACACCGAAACCAAAGTGGTCGCTGAGCGATTCGTGCTGGGCCAAAACGGCATCAGCGGCATGCTCACATGCGCGATTCGACCCAGCGGCATATGGGGCCGGGGCGATCAGACGATGTTCCGCAAGCTGTTCGAAAGTGTGATCGCCGGCCACGTCAAGGTGCTGATCGGCCGTAAAGCGGCCCGGCTTGATAACTCCTACGTGCACAACCTGATTCACGGTTTCATCCTGGCCGCCCAGCATTTGGTGCCCGGCGGCAGCGCGCCCGGCCAGGCGTACTTCATCAACGACGGCGAACCGATCAACATGTTCGAGTTCGCCCGTCCGGTGGTGGAGGCCTGCGGGCAGCCTTGGCCCCGGGTACGCGTCAACGGCCCGATGGTCCGCGCGGCGATGACAGGCTGGCAACGGCTGCATTTCCGGTTCGGGATACCGGCGCCACTGCTCGAGCCGCTGGCCGTCGAACGGCTGTACCTGGACAACTACTTCTCGATCGCCAAGGCCACCCGGGACCTCGGTTATCGGCCCCCGTTCACCACGGAACAGGCGCTGTCCGAATGTCTGCCGTACTACGTCGACATGTTCGGCCGGATGAAAGAGCAAGCGCTGGCAGCAAAGACCGCCGCCAAGCCATCGGTTAGCGGGTCACGCTAGAAGGAAGCTGCCGCGCGGCATTCCGCGCAGTCACCGACGAAAAACCCCTCCTGCGGCTAGGGTTCAGCCCAACAGCGACGTGGAGGGCGGCCCGGTTGGTGTGAACACCGAATTCACTCTCACTCAGAAACGCGCCCTGGCGATCATCACGGTGATCGCGCTGCTCTTCGGCGCATATTTCTTGCGCAGCTATTTCGTTCTCATCGTGGTGGCCGCGGTCGGGGCGTATTTGTTCACACCATTGTTCAATTGGTTCAACAGCCGCCTCGGCACCGGTCTGTCGGCCACCTGTACCCTGCTGGTGGCGTTGGCCAGCGTCATCGCCCCGATCGGGCTCTTGGTGGTGCTGGCGATCGTTCAGATTTCCCGCATGATCGACAGCATCGCCGGATGGGCCGGGACAACTGATCTGAGCGGGCTCGGCGACAAGGTCCTGCAAGTGGTCAATAACCTGCTGACGCGGGTTCCGTTTGCCCACGTAACGATAACCGCGGAGACGCTTCGCAAAGCGATGGTCACCGTAGCTCGCAACGCCGGCGAATGGCTGCTGCACTTCCTGCAGGGCGCCGCCGGCGGTATCGCCGGCGCCGTCACCTCGGCCATCATCTTTCTGTACGTGTTCCTCGCGCTCCTGGTGAACCGCGAAAGTGTACGCACGCTGATCGGCCAGCTGAACCCGCTCGGCGACGAAGTCACCGATTTGTACCTGAAGAAGGCCGGTGCCATGGTTCGCGGCACCGTCAGCGGCCAGTTCGTCATAGCGCTCTGCCAGGGAGTCGCCGGCGCCGCGTCGATCTACGTCGCCGGATTCCACCATGGCTTCTTCATCTTCGCGATTGTGCTGACCGCGTTGTCGATCATCCCGCTTGGCGGGGGGATCGTGACGATCCCCTTTGGTATCGGGATGATCTTCTACGGCAATATCGTTGGCGGTGTTTTCGTAGTCGTCTGGCATCTGGTGGTGGTCACCAACATCGACAACTTCTTGCGTCCGATCCTCGTTCCCCGCGACGCACGCCTGAATTCGGCGCTCATGTTGCTATCGGTGTTCTCCGGGATCGCCATGTTCGGGCCGTGGGGCATCGTCATCGGCCCGGTCCTGATGATCCTCATCGTCACCACCGTCGAGGTGTATCTGGCGGTGTACAAAGGCGTTGAACTCGACGAGCCCGACGAGCAACCCGTCCGCCGCAACTGGCTTTCGCGCCGGAGAGCGAACCCGGCCGGAAATCAGCCGGTCTCGGACTGAACGCGACTACCGAAAGCTCACCATGTCGCCGCCCCAGGCGGCCCGGATGTTTGCATCGACGTCGTGCACGACGGCATCGCGTCGGTCGATGATCAGGCAGGCGCGATCGGCCGCCTGGTAGGGCATCCATTCCGGCTCCCCCGCCGGGCCAGCCGGTTTGGAATGCGTCGCGAAATTGATCCACCTGGTGCGCACTCGCCGTGAGACGGCCTTGGCGGTCTTGGCGCCGCCCAGCATCAACGTGGGATCCTTAGGACCGCCGAGATTGCCCCAGACGTATGGCAATTCGGTGGCATGAGCGGCGTTGACCAGCAGCAGCTTCAACAACGGGGTCGCGTAATCGAACCGGTACAGATACACCGGCGCCACCGTGCTGTGGCCCTCGGCCAGCCACACCGACGGCATCCGGAAACCGACGTCGGTGGCGATGCTCATGCTCCTCGCTTTGCGCCGTCTCCGCGAATATGCCGACCCGATGTCGTCCTCGGTGGGCAATTGCAGGTCGGGCTGTTCGGCGGCGATCTCGGTGAACATCGACGTGATCGCGTGCGGAGTGATCGGCATCAATGCCGACCTCATCAACCGGAAAAGCGCCGCCTCATGCTTGTTGGTCCCGATGATCAGCGGGACCGGAAGGGAGCGGCCCTGCTGCGCCAGCTTGACGGGATAGTCGTTCAGCAGGTCCCCGTCGACGATCGGGACGAACGCCAGCCTGCCCGGGTTACGCACCGGCACTTCGTCGAACACCTCGTGCGACGCGGCCAGTATCGCCGCCGTCGGCATCCCGGGCAACTCCGCCACGTCGGACTGGGCGACTCCCAGCTTGTCCAGGAGAGCTACGGCCACCCGCCGGCCCCGGCCACGGTCGTACACCGAGGTGGCCGGTGAGCTTTGCGCGATCGCGCCGACGAACAGCCCTTCGGCCGCGGGGCTGGCGAGCAACGTGGTGACGATCCCCGCGCCGGCCGATTCCCCGAACAGCGTGACCTTCTGGGGATCGCCGCCAAACGCCGCGATGTTGTCGCGCACCCAGGCCAGCGCCGCCAGCACGTCACGCAGCCCGACGTTCGAGTCGAAACGGCGCCGCGCCGTGTTGAACG
Source organism: uncultured Mycobacterium sp. (assembly GCA_964397935.1). GTDB lineage: Bacteria > Actinomycetota > Actinomycetes > Mycobacteriales > Mycobacteriaceae > Mycobacterium. The sequence continues at coordinate 6,092 of CAYNLB010000129.1, read as the reverse complement.
ACGACAGATCGAGAAAGCCCAGCGCCCCGACCCGGTAGTTGACCGTCACCACGATGACGTCGCCACCGGCGGCCAGCCGGCGACCGTCGTAGAGGGCCTGGCTGCCGGATCCCAGCACGTAAGCGCCACCGTGCAGCCACACCATCACCGGTTTTCCGTCGCCGGGTTGGGTGTCCGACGACACCCAGATGTTCAGCCGCAGGCAGTCTTCCCCCTGCGGCGCCCCCAGGTCGAGCGGCATGTTGGGAAAAGACGGTTGCGGGCAGGCCGGCCCGAAATCGGTCGCGTCGGCGACCTCGGTCCACGGCCGCGGCGGCTCCGGCGCCCGGAAACGCAGGTCACCGACGGGGGGCGCCGCATACCGAATGCCCTTCCACACCTTGGCGCGGTCCTCGGCCGGGCCGGTGTCGGCGCCCCGGACGGGGCCGTAGCTGGTGTCGACCACCAAGTTGTCGATTGCCATGCGTCTCGCGCTTTCCTAGGTGAGCCGTCGGGTGAGGAACTCGACCACCCGCTTGCGGGCCTCGTAGGCCGGATGGCCTTCGACCTCACGGACCTCTTCGGTCAACACCGAGTGCGCCATCTTGCCGAAACCGTATTCGTTGCCCGGGCCCGAGTCGATCTCGATCACCTCGAATGCGTCGCCGAGCCGCTGCTTGAGTGTCGTGAACCGTTCCCCCGGGGCCATTTTGTCCGCGCTGAATCGCAAGCCCATGGCGCACAGGCCGTCGTTGGCGCAGCGATCGGCCACCGTGGTCAGCTCCGACTCGCTCACGCCGGGATCGCGGCGCCGCGCCGCGCCCAACGGCAGCGGGAGCGACGGCTGAGAAAGCACCGGTGCCAACACACTGTCGTCGACCGCGGCGGCCAGCGCGAAGCCGCCGGTGAAGCACTGCCCGATGACACCGACGCCCTTGCCCGGTGTCGAGGCGTTGAGCTCACGAGCCAGTGCCCGCAGGAACAACGACACCGGCCGCTCCTTGTTCACCGCAAAAGCCGCGAATTCCTTTGCCACACAACCCCGCGCGAGTGAAGCGAAGACGTAGCCCATCGACACCGGTCGGCCTGGCCGGCCGAACAGCGAGGGCGTCGCGACGGTGAAGCCGTTGTCCACCAGGTGATTGCCCAGACCCAGCACACCGGGATGGATCCCGGGCATCTCGGGAATCAGCACCACCCCCGGGCCGGCGCCCTTGCGGTAGACGTCATGGGTGTAACCGCCACCGTTGAACGGTGCCACCGACCATCCGGACAAATCAGCTTCGGGTGCGGTCACGTCACTCGTATCCCTTACTTCAGCGGGCCGACGATCGGCTTGGTAGCGGCGTCTGCGACTGCGTCGCCGACGCCAGCGTACGGAACTGAGCGGTGCTACCGGCACCGGTGATCGCGAGCTGGGTGGCACCGGCCGGGCCGGTGAGCCGGGTGGTCCATATCGGTTCGGCGTCAGCCCCGCTTTGGCCGACGCCCTGATAGATCACCCAGTTGGTTCCGGCGACGTCGACCGCTCCCGTCGGATATGCCGACGGATTGATCGAGTGGACAAGTTTGTCCTCGTCGGCGTCGCTCTGGGTCAGGCTCAGATACATTCCCGTCGGGCTGATGTATCCCACCGTCGACGTGGGAGCGTTCGACCGCTGGCCGGTCGAGGGCTCGGTCCGGCCGTTTTCGATGCCACCGCGCCTACCGGAATTGGCCTGCCATCCGGCGGGTAATTGCGGCAGCCGGATGGGAAACCCCAGCGTCGCAGCGTCTACCCGCAGCGCCGCCGCCGCGTCGTAGGACGGAATCGCACCCCTGTTGCCGCTGCTTGGCTGGAACGAGCACATGCCCACCATGCCCGCCAGCAAGATACACCCGATCACCAGCGGAATGAGCGACCAGAACATGTCGCGACCGTCCTGCAGCAGCCGCGGTTTGGCCGGCTTTGGACCGGGCCGGGCCGCCGGCGCCGGATCGGCGGCTACCTCGGCGTTGTGCTGCGGCTTCTCGGTCACCTCCCAAGTATCCCAGTTCCACCGGGCCGATCCGCTTCTGGGACAATCAGCAACCATGACAGTTGAGGGCAACCCGTCGGCCGCTCCCCGTGGCCGGCGCCCGGCGCAGGCGCGGCCGCGGGGTGAAGCTCCAGACCGCAACCTGGCGTTAGAGCTGGTACGGGTCACCGAGGCCGGTGCCATGGCAGCCGGGCGCTGGGTGGGTCGCGGCGACAAGGAGGGCGGTGACGGCGCCGCCGTCGACGCGATGCGCGAACTGGTCAACTCGGTGTCGATGCGCGGGGTGGTCGTCATCGGCGAGGGCGAGAAGGACCACGCGCCGATGCTCTACAACGGCGAAGAGGTCGGCAACGGCGATGGCCCGGAGTGCGACTTCGCCGTCGACCCGATCGACGGCACCACACTGATGAGCAAGGGCATGCCCAACGCGATCTCGGTGCTGGCAGTGGCCGACCGTGGCGCGATGTTCGACCCGTCCGCGGTGTTCTACATGAACAAGATCGCCGTCGGCCCCGAGGCCGCACACGTACTCGACATCACCGCGCCGATCGCCGAGAACATCCGGGCCGTCGCCAAGGTCAAGGCGTTGTCATTACGGGACATGACCGTGTGCATCCTGGACCGGCCCCGGCACGCTCAGCTGATCGAGGACGTCCGGGCGACCGGGGCCCGCATCCGGCTGATCACCGACGGCGACGTCGCCGGCGCGATCTCGGCCTGCCGCCCGCACTCGGGCACCGACATGCTGGCCGGGATCGGCGGCACCCCGGAAGGCATCATCGCCGCCGCCGCGATCCGCTGCATGGGCGGCGCCATCCAGGCGCAGCTGGCCCCCAAGGACGAGGCGGAACGCCAGAAGGCCATCGACGCCGGCTACGACGTCGATCAGGTACTGACCACCGAGGACCTGGTGTCGGGCGAGAACGTCTTCTTCTGCGCCACCGGAGTCACCAACGGCGACCTGCTCAACGGCGTGCAGTACTACCCCGGCGGCTGCACCACCCAGTCGATCGTGATGCGTTCCAAGTCGGGCACCGTCCGCATGATCGAGGCCTACCACCGGCTCTCGAAGCTCAACGAATATTCCGCTATCGACTTCACCGGCGACAGCTCTGCCGCCTATCCCCTGCCCTGACCGAGCACCAAGCCCTGAAGTAGCGAGGACTCCTAACCTATGGCCGATAGCGCCACCGACACCGAATACCGCATCGAGCACGACACCATGGGCGAGGTACGGGTACCCGCAAAAGCGTTGTGGCGTGCCCAAACCCAGCGCGCGGTGGAGAACTTCCCGATCTCGGGTCGAGGCCTGGAGCGCACCCAGATCCGGGCGCTGGGCCTGCTGAAGGGCGCCTGCGCGCAAGTCAACAAAGATCTCGGGTTGCTCGCGCCGGAAAAGGCCGACGCGATCATCGCCGCGGCGGCAGAGATCGCCGACGGTCAACACGACGACCAGTTCCCGATCGACGTCTTCCAGACCGGTTCGGGCACCAGCTCCAACATGAACACCAACGAGGTGATCGCGTCGATTGCTGCGGCGGCGACCCCTCCTGTTGTTGTGCACCCCAACGACGACGTCAACATGTCGCAGTCGTCCAACGACACCTTCCCGACCGCCACCCATATCGCGGCCACCGAAGCCGCGGTACGTCACCTCATCCCCGCGCTCGAGGTGCTGCACGACGCGCTGGCGAGCAAGGCCCGCGAATGGCACGCGGTGGTCAAGTCCGGGCGCACCCACCTGATGGACGCCGTCCCGGTGACCCTCGGGCAGGAATTCAGCGGTTACGCCCGCCAGGTCGAGGCCGGTATAGAAAGAGTGCGCGGGTGCCTCCCCCGGCTGGGTGAACTGGCGATCGGCGGGACCGCGGTCGGTACCGGCCTCAACGCACCCGACGGCTTCGGCGCGAAAGTGGTCGAGACACTGATCGCTTCCACCGGCCTGAGCGAATTACGCACGGCCAGTAACTCCTTCGAGGCCCAAGCGGCCCGTGACGGGCTGGTAGAGGCGTCCGGCGCGCTACGCACGATCGCGGTGTCACTGACCAAGATCGCCAACGACATCCGCTGGATGGGATCGGGCCCGCTCACCGGGCTGGGCGAAATCCGGCTGCCGGACCTGCAGCCGGGCAGCTCAATCATGCCGGGCAAGGTGAATCCGGTTATTCCGGAGGCGGTTACGCAGGTAGCCGCGCAGGTGATCGGCAACGACGCCGCGGTTGCCTGGGGCGGCGCGAACGGCGCCTTCGAGCTCAACGTCTACATCCCGATGATGGCCCGCAACATCCTCGAATCGTTCAAACTACTGTCCAACGTGTCGAAGTTGTTCGCGGAGCGCTGCATCACCGGGCTGGCGGCCAATGTCGACCGGTTGCGTGAGCTGGCCGAATCGTCGCCGTCGATCGTGACACCGTTGAATTCGGCGATCGGCTACGAGGAGGCCGCCGCGGTGGCCAAGGAAGCGCTCAAGGAACGCAAGACGATTCGCCAGACCGTCATCGACCGCGGCCTGATTGGCGACAAGCTGTCGGTCGAGGAGCTGGACCGCCGGCTCGACGTGTTGGCGATGGCACACGCACAGGAAATGGTCAAGCCGCAAGATTAGGCCGACCGTCATATGCACAGCGGGTGACGCTGGTCGATGAGAGTGAGGCTGGTTCAGCAATGACGACTCCTCCCGAGGGGCCCTACGGTCAAGGGCCTTACGGAAGCAATCCGTATGGGCAGGAACCCCAGTGGGGCGCTCAGCCGCAGGGTGGCACCTATCCGTATCCGCCGAGTGGCCCGTACGCCGCTCCGCAGGGCGGCCCGAATCCGTACGCCACCGGCGCCTATCCGCCCCCGCAATATCCTCAACCGGGCCAGCAGTACCCGCCGCCCGGCTGGCCGGCGGGGCCTTACCCACCGGGACCACCGCCCCGAGGACCACGCTCGAAGGTTCCGTGGCTCATCCTCGCCGGTGTGGCGGTGCTCGGCGTCGTCGCGCTGGTGCTGATCGTGGTGATCGGGCTCAGCGGTCACAACAAGTCGACCACGGCCGGACCCCCGGCGACGACCGGCGTTCCGACGTCGCAGCCGAGCAACACCCAGCAGACCGCGACCGGCTGTACCCCGAACGTGTCTGGGGGCCAGGCACCCACCGGCGAAATGATCAGCGCGGGCAAGCTGTCGTTCCCGGCCAGCGCGGCACCCGGATGGTCGGGTTTTTCAGACGACCAGACTCCGAATCTCATCGGCGCGGTGGGCCTCGGCCAAGAGGTGGCGGGCGCCAGCCAGTGGATGATGCAAGCCGAGGTCGCCGTTACCAACTTCGTCACCAGCATGGATGTCGCGGCGCAGGCGTCGAAGTTGATGGAGTGCGTGGCCACTGGACCTGGCTACGCGAATGCATCGCCCACGCTGGGCCCCACGAAGACGTCTTCGACCACAGTCGACGGCGTCAAGGCCGCCCGGGTAGACGCCGATGTCACAATCGCCGACCCGTCCCGTAACGTGAAAGGTGATTCCGTCACCATCATTGCGGTCGATACCAAACCGGTCACCATCTTCCTGGGCGCAACACCCATCGGAGACGCGGATTCGGCGGCCACCATCAGCAATGTCATTGCTGCACTGACGGTCGCGAACTCCTGATGTCGACCCTGCCCTAGCCGGCCGGCGCCGAGACGTGAGTGGCTTCGGATCGCCCGCGCAACACGGTGGAATAGCATTCGGCCCAGTGCGCCCGCTCGCCCTCGTCGGCTCTTTCGATTGCCGCCGCCGAACACAGGATTCGCCGGTCGGCGGTTTTGGCGAGGTCGGCCAGCCGAGCCGCCTCGTTGACGGCGTCACCGATCACGGTGTACTCGTAGCGATTTTCGGCCCCGATGTTGCCGGCAAAGACACGGCCTGCCGATACGCCGATGCCGAAATCGACCACGGGCAACTGGCGCAGTTGGGTGCCCAGCGTCCGTGCCGTCGCCAGCGCCGCCGACGCCGGCTCGCCCGTCGGCAGCGGAGCCCCGAAGACGGCCAAGGCGGCATCGCCCGCGAACTTGTTGACCAGCCCCTGATGTTCATCGACGGCGTCGACGACAATCCGGAAAAAGTCGTTGA
>CAYNLB010000128.1:0-13172 GCA_964397935.1 uncultured Mycobacterium sp. | reverse complement strand
AGGGAGTTGAGCGGGGTCCAGCAGAGGTATCAGGCCGGCCCGTGCGCGAGGCGGCCGCTCAGCTGTGCCGCCGGCGCCGTCGGGGCCGGTTCGGCACAATGCCCAGCCTGGGCGCGCGAAGAGCCGTGATTGAGCAAGGTGATCGTCGTCGGTCTCCTTCCGCCTATTTGCTCGTCGTTTGGTTACGGCAGGACGGTGTGCATCAGCATCACGTCGTATGCCGACCACAGCGACAGGTTGAAGTACAAGTCCCTCCCCGACGACCAGGGATGGATCATCGGCGCATAGATGCCGCCGGGCATCTGGAATGACGACACCAGTGGCTGCTCGGGACTCCATGGTCCTTGCGGGGCCGGCGCAGTCCTGGCGACGACGTCGTTGCTGCCACCGTTGGTGTAGAGCACCAGGTATTGGTTGAGATGTTTGTTGTACTGGGCCGACATTTCACCCACCGGGGCGGGGAAGATCGGCGTCGCCGCGCCCGGATTGTTCAGGACCCAGCGGCCGCCCTCGTCGCCGTTCCAATATTGGTACTTGGTGAGGTCCGGCAGATATTGCGGTGGGACTCGCGCCAGAAACGCCGCACCGCCGCGCCCGGACGGGGTCCCGAACTGATAGAGATAGCCGTCGTTACCCTTCATGAACGCGCCCATCTGGAAGTTTTCATTACCCGGAATGAACCTGACGCCCGGGATGGCTTCGGCGTCGGCCGTGCGGATGGTGCCCGGGAAAACCCCCCAGTTCTGCCCGTTGTCGAGAGATCTCGCGATCGCCGAATAGTTCGTCGACCATTCGCCGTCGCGGCCCCATTGCCTGATGGACATGTAGCTCATGTATTGGGTTCTGCCGAGCGAGATGGCGCCCGTCGGAATGATTCCCGTCTCATGCGGAGCCTTGTGAATGGTGTTGACGACCTGTTTGGAGAGACCGGTCGTCCACACCGGTGAGCCGGAATACTTATCGTTGGGCACGCCGTCCGCCACGTGGATTCCCTTTGAAAGATTACGGTCTGAACTGCGGAACAGTGTGTTGTAGCGCCATTGTTCGCCGTGGACGCTGCAGTAGCCGAAAGTGTCGCCGAAGGCCATCAGGACCTGTCGGTTTGCAGGATCACCGTTGTCCCAGGCGATTCCGAGGTCCGTGCCGGATATGCCGAAACGTTGCAGGGTTCGGTTCGGGCTATTGGGTCCGGTCACGAAGTCGACGAGCGACGTTGGCGCCCCTGCAATCGAGGGCGGTGGCGCCGGCGGCGCCGGCGGCGGCTGAACCGGGGCCGCATTCGGACGCAACTGAGTTGCATTCGGCGCCTGCGGATTTCCCGGAGCAGGGGGATTCGGCCCGGGCGGGAGTACCCCCGCTTGAGGATGTAGCGGTGCGGCGTATCGATTGCCCGGAACAACCGGCTTGAGCAATGAAGAGATGAGTGGACCCAGCTTGGGCAGCGGTGCCCTGTCATTCGTATGAGATGGCCTGCGCCCGGTCGGCGGTCGGACAACCGGTCCGGGCGCGGGCATCGCTGGGGGCGCGGCAGGGGGCGGGACGTTGGCTTCGGGAGCGCTGCACGGTGTCGCATTCGCTGACGGCACGGGGCCCACCGCGACGACGAGTCCGATAGCGGCCGCCGACGCCACCGATAGCGACACACTTCGAAAAATCGCCGACATGTAACACCTTTCGAGGGCAAGGGCGTCGCATTGACGCCCACAGTTGGCAGATGTGACGATAGTGACCAGCGTGGCCGCTGTGACCAGTGATGTACCGATAGGTATTCATCCGTGACCGTGTCGCAACGCATGCGATTCCACGCGAATTGCACGTTTCGGCAGGCTGACGAGGCTCGATAGCGGTTCACGACATAGGCGTCCGGGTTCCCACGGCGCGGCAACTGCCCCTCACCTAACCGAGGACCGGCTCCACCGACTTTCGGGCGCCCATTGTCTTGAACTGGGCTGTCAAAGACCTCGGGTTCACTCTTATCGATGTCGCGATCAGATGACCCGCATAACGGTTTTAAGGTATTCGAAATGCGGAACGCCTGACGGGGTATGCACCAGCACTCAGACAAGGCCTTCGAACGGTCTTGCGATTTGCCCTCCGCGCCATCACCGGCGGTGCCATCGCAGCGGCGGCTTGGGGTTGGCCACACCCCGAGCGCTGTCATGGCGGCGACACCGACCACCGAGACGTCGGCGCCAACGACCACGCCCACCCCGCTCACCACGTTGCCGCCGCCGTCGACGCTCTCCGCGCCTCCGGCCCCCTCGGCACCCCCCGCGCCGACACTTCGGTAGCTGTCGGGCGGCGCGGGCCGCTTGCGCAATAGCCGGTGGCGTCTCGACGTAATTGGCAGCATGTATTCGGCTAATCCGAGTTTCGGTCTGGGCCGCAAAACTGTCACGGACTACGCCGCCGGCTCGCGACAGCAGCTAGGTCCGGATGTGTGACGTCACCCCGGCAAACCGTCGCCAAGCCGCTCACCCCGATTTCCTCAGTCGGCTCAACGATGTTGAGTCCACATGTTTGTCGGCCGCCATCGAGGGCAATGCCAAGGGAGGCGCGCGCGTGGGCCGGCCCACGCACTCGCCTAGGTCCCGTTGGTTCAGCCCGAGAGCCGACGGGGCCGCCCTTTTTCGGCGCTTGATCGACAAAACCAGCTCGCGCGCGCCCAAACGACAGGCCAGCCACGAGTACCGCGCGGCTTGACAGGTGCACGGGCAAACCTCACCCGGAGCACTGCCGCCTGACGCGGCGGCCGGCCGGCCGCAGTTGAGCGAACCTCCCCATTTGCCGACCCGCCTCCGGCGCACACCCTGCGATATGGGGGCGGGCACTTCGGCTCCCATTCCCAAGCATCTGATATGGATCGCAGCAAACCCCTACCTGGGCGGCGACCAACAAGTAGCCTGCAGTTGCTGAGTGCCCGACGGTGGCGGTTTCTCAGGGTAGTTGACCCAGTAATCCGTTACAGGACAGGCGCTTAGGTGGTTCGCGAACGTCGCGATCACGGGTGGCTACCGGCCTTGAGGAGGTGGTTTGGTGCCGTTTGTGACCATCCAGCCGGAAATGTTGGCGACGGCTGGGAATCTGTGGGCGGTTGGCGCCGCAATGAGGACTCAGGATGGAGCCGCCTGTACCCACGACGGCATGCGTAGTTTCTGCACCACGGACCAGGCGTCACGGCTATTGAGCACATGTCCATCACCGCCCCGTCGGCCCATGCCGATGTACATCCGGGGCGAGGCAGCCAACACGATCTCGATCGGCTAAGGAGGTTGCTGGCAGTGGATTTCGGGATTTTGCCGCCGGAGGTCAATTCGGGACGAATGTACGCGGGTCCGGGGTCGCAGTCGATGGTGGCCGCCGCGGCCGCCTGGGAAGCGTTGGGCGCCGAGTTGAGTTTCGTCGCGACTTCGTATGGACAGGTGGTCTCGGAGTTGATCCTCGAACCGTGGCTGGGTCCCGCATCATCGGCGATGGCGGCGGCAGCCCTTCCGTATGTGCGGTGGCTGGCTACTACGGCTGAGCAGGCGAAGCAGACGGCTATCCAAGCCAGGATGGCCTCGGCAGCGTTTGAGTCGGCGTTCGCGATGACGGTGCCGCCGCCGCTCATCGCCGCCAACCGCAGCCGGTTGATGTCGCTGGTCGCGACGAACATCCTGGGTCAGAACAGCCCGGCGATCGCGGCGACCCAGGCCGAGTATGCCGAGATGTGGGCACAGGACGCCGCCGCGATGTACAGCTATGCGGCGGCGTCGGTTGCGGCGTCGACGCTGACGCCGTTTACGCCACCGGCACAAAGCACCGACCCGGCCGGGTCGGCGGCCCAAGCGGCGGCGGTCGCCCGAGCCGCCGGCGAGGGCGCCGCGACCAATGCACCGACGACGTTGGCGGAAATGCTGCCAGGCCCCGTGGAGAACAGCATTTCTGCGCTGTCCGCGCCCACTGACCCGCTGACGTCCGGACTGTCGGGTATCGCGCCGAACCTCAGCCCGCAACTCCTGACCGCTGGTGCGCTGCAAATCCCAAGCCCGCTAGGGGAGTTGGACGCGGTTGCTCTCTACATCGCGGCCGCCGCAACCGGCAGTCTCGCCCTGTCGATAACGAACACCGCCAGACCCTGGGGCTCCGGCGGCCTCTACGGGCGTGCTGACGGGAACGGCGGTGCTATCAGCCCGACTCAAGGAAACACGATCGGTTCGACGACAGACGGGCTGGGCGCGGAACTGGGCAGCGGCGCCGTACCCGTGTCCGCGGGTATCGGCCAGCGGACATTGATCGGAGCGTTGTCGGTGCCGTACAGCTGGGCCACGGCGGCCCCGGAGATCCAACTCGCCGTCGACGCGCTCCCCAGCGCCACCGTCCCCGACGCGGACTCCCCGATGCTGGAGGGCAGCCCCACGGGCCTGCTCGGCGGAATGGCTCTGGCAAGTCTGGCCGCACGAGGCATGGGCGGTGGGAGCACCCGCAACGCCGGTGCTGCTGCCACCCCCAAACAGGAGGAGCGCAAGCCCACGGTAGTGGTGATCCAAAAACCACCGCAGCCGCCCGGCAGCGCTCCGGGGTGAGTTTCAATCACCGAGTCGTGCAACGTGTCCCGCCAGCAATGGACAGCGATCCATCGCAGCCCCTTCAGCACGGCCGGAAAAATATCCGCCGGCTCGGTGTGGCGTTTGTAGTAGCGTACGGCTATGGACGACGGCGTCTGGATTCTCGGCGGCTACCAAAGCGATTTCGCCCGCAACCTCACTAAAGAGGACCTCGACTTCGCCGCTTTGACCGCTGAGGTCGTCGACGGCACGCTCGCTTCGGCCAAGGTCAACGCCGCCGACATCGAAGTGGTCCACGTCGCCAATGCCTTCGGCGAGATGTTCGCCGCGCAGGGCCACCTCGGGGCGATGCCGGCCACAGTTTGCGACGACCTCTGGGATACCCCGGCCTCGCGACACGAAGCGGCGTGCGCATCCGGCAGCGTCGCGGCGCTGTCGGCGATGGCCGATCTGCGGTCTGGCGCCTATGACGCCGCACTCGTCCTCGGGCTCGAACTCGAGAAAACCGTTCCCGGTGACACCGCCGCCCAGCATCTCGGTGCTGCTGCGTGGACCGGCCACGAGGGCGCCGACGCCCGGTACCTGTGGCCGTCCATGTTCGCACAGGTCGCCGACGAATACGATCGCCGCTACGGCTTGGATGACTCGCATCTGCGGGCCATTGCGCAACTCAACTTCGCCAACGCGCGGCGTAATCCCAACGCTCAAACACGCGCGTGGACGGTCCCCGACCCCATCACAGATGACGACGCCACCAACCCGATCACCGAAGGCCGACTGCGGCGATTCGACTGCAGCCAAATGACCGACGGCGGCGCGGGATTGGTTCTGGTCGGCGATGCCTTTCTGCGGGATCATCCCGACGCGCGCCCCATCGCTCGCATCGACGGCTGGGGACACCGCACCGTCGGGCTGGGCCTGCGGCAAAAACTGGACCGCGCCGCCCAACACCGGGACCCCTACGTCCTGCCGCATGTGCGGGCCGCGGTACTCGACGCGACGCGTCGCGCGCAAGTGACGCTCGACGGCCTCGACGGGTTCGAGGTCCACGACTGCTTCACACCCAGTGAGTACCTGGCCATCGATCACATCGGGTTGACCGGACCGGGCGAGTCGTGGAAGGCCATCGAAAACGGCGAGATCGAGATCGGCGGGCGCCTGCCCATCAACCCCAGTGGGGGACTGATCGGCGGCGGACACCCGGTCGGAGCCTCCGGTGTGCGCATGCTGCTCGACGCGGCCAAGCAGGTCAGCGGCGCGGCAGGCGAATATCAGGTCGAGGGCGCCAGAGCATTCGGCACCCTGAATTTCGGCGGAAGCACCGCAACCACGGTGAGTTTCGTCGTCAGCACGACCAAAGGCGCGTGACCATGAACGTTGAAATCGTCGAGAAGTTTCTGTCCACCCTGCCCGAAGACGACGATCACCCCTACCGGACCGGACCGTGGCGTCCCCAAACCACCGAATGGGACGCCGACGATCTCACTGCCGTGGAGGGCGAGATCCCTCGGGACCTGGACGGTGTCTACCTTCGTAACACCGAAAACCCGCTACACCCGGCGTTGAAGACCTATCACCCCTTCGACGGCGACGGCATGCTGCACGTGGTCGGCTTTCGCGACGGGAAAGCGTTCTATCGCAACCGCTTCGTCCGTACGGACGGCCTCCTGGCCGAGAACGCGGCCGGCGGGCCGCTCTGGCCGGGCTTGGCCGAGCCGGTGCAATTAGCCAAACGCGAGAAAGGCTGGGGTGCTCGTACCCGGATGAAGGACGCGTCGAGCACCGACGTCATCGTGCACCGGGGTATCGCGCTGACCAGCTTCTACCAGTGCGGCGACCTGTATCGGCTGGACCCGTACTCGGCCGATACGCTCGGCAAGGAGACCTGGAACGGGCACTTCCCGACCGATTGGGGTGTGTCGGCACATCCGAAGGTAGACAACAGAACCGGCGAGCTGCTGTTCTTCAACTACAGTAAGCAGGACCCGTACATGCGTTACGGTGTCGTCGACCAGAGCGATGAGCTGGTTCACTACGTCGACGTCCCGCTGCCCGGCCCGCGGTTGCCGCACGACATGGCCTTCACCGAAAACTACGTGATTCTCAACGATTTCCCGTTGTTCTGGGATCCGACGCTGCTCGAGCACGATGTGCACCTGCCGCGTTTCTATCCGGACATACCGTCGCGCTTCGCGGTGCTGCCGCGGCGGGGCACAACCGAAGACATCCGATGGTTTGAGGCGGATCCGACGTTCGTGCTGCACTTCGTCAACGCCTACGAGGACGGCGACGAGATCGTGCTCGACGGCTTCTTCGAGGGCGACCCATCCCCGCTGGACACCGGCGGGGCCAAGTGGGAGCGACTTTTTCGATTCTTGGCGCTGGATCGGCTGCAGTCCCGGCTGCACCGCTGGCGACTCAATCTGGCCACCGGAGCGGTGAAAGAAGAGCGACTATCGGAGTCCATCACGGAGTTCGGGACCATCAACCCCGACTACGCCTCGGGCAGCTACCGCTACGCCTATGCCGCTACCGGTAAACCGGGCTGGTTCTTGTTCGACGGACTTGTCAAGCACGATCTGCTGACCGGGAGCCAGCGGGGATTCTCCTTCGGCGACGGCGTCTACGGAAGCGAGACTGCAATGGCGCCACGCGTGGGCGCCACCGGCGAAGATGACGGTTACCTGGTCACCCTCACCACCGACATGAACGCCGACGCCTCGTACTGCCTGGTCTTCGACGCCGCCGGTATCGAAGCCGGGCCTGTATGCAAACTTCAACTACCGGAACGTATTTCCAGCGGCACGCATTCGACGTGGGCGCCCGGCGCCCAGCTGCGGCGCTGGAAGACCGCGGAGTCGGCTGCGAGCGCGGTCGGGCTGTGATGACTGCCGGCGAGGGCAAGTCCCACCGCACGCACTGGCCGACGCAGTTGGCATCGATCGGCGCTATCCGCTTCGCCCGACGTTCCCCGAACTTCCAAGAAACAGTTCACTTTTACCGGGAACTGGTAGGGCTCCCGCTCTATGAGGCGTTCGAAGACAGCTACGGCAGCAACGGCGCGATATTCGGCCTGCCCAGCTGGAATTTGACCCTGGAAATCGTGGAGGCGGTTGATGCCGTCGCGGTAGACCACCACGAACAACTGTGCCTGTACTTTCCGGATGAACGGGCGCAGCGCGCAGCGGTCGCGCGCCTACAAGCCGCGACCGCCGAACCCGTGCACCAGCATCCGTACTGGGAAACGACGGGTGCGGTAACCTATCGCGACCCAGACGGCCGCGAAGTCGTCTTCGCGCCGTTCGTGTTCGGTGTCAACGAGCCGGGCGCCAGCTCCACCTCAGGCAAACACGAGTTCCCTTCTGGCTGAATGCCTCACCGGTTGGACCGACCGGCGGCCATTGCCGCGATCACTGCGGCAAGCGAGCACCCCGCCGCGCACAATGCGCCGACCGCACCAACGTAGAGACCGTATTCGGCCGACACCGGTGGTTTGACGTTGAGCTCGTAGTACCACACCGTGAGCGCGACGATGAGCAGCGAAACCAGCAGCGCCGCAATCGAAGCAAGCTTCACCGACAAGCCGCGGCCAACCATCGCGCCGACCACCAGCAACATCGAGGACAACAACACGATGAGCTGGCCAGCGCCGAACCCTTGCGGTAGTTCCAAGCTTCCGTGAGCGCCTCCGATGGCGTTGGCCCAGCCCCCGCCGCTGACCGACGTCGTCAGCCACGGCATCCACGCGCTGGCCGAAATCACCAAGGCGAAAAACGCAACCAGCCAACCAGGCCGCAGCCGGCGAATCATGGTTTCGACATTAATAGACTTGACCGCCTGCTTGTGCGACCGAGCGTCACGCTAGCGTGGCGCGGGTCGCCGACGACCACGCCAGCGTGACGTTCGGAGCTAGGCCTGCAGCGAGGACAGAAGGAAGGTCAGCGATGACCGCCGGCGTCTCCGTTCCCGCCCGGGCCGGGCCCGGTGAACACCGTGACGAAGTTCTGCAACGACTCGTTGATGTCGCTGCGCAGCGCAGCGGCCACGATCATGCCGATCGGGCCGAACAGCGCCGGACCACCGAGGTGCACGTCGAAGCCGACGACGGAGCCCTCGTCTGCGGGCCGGATTTTGGCCATCAGCTTGACCTTGACACCGCCGACGCCATCGCCGTCGAGCGTCATGCCTTCGGGTGGCTTGTAGCGCACAACCGTCCATTTGATGCGGTTGTGCATGCCCTTGACCTCGACAATCGACTCGACGACCGTGCCCTTCTCGATGTCGTCGGGCAACTTGCTGCGCCACACCCGGTGAATGGTGAGCCACTCCCGGTAGCGGGAGAGGTCGGAGGCGTGCTCCCAGGCAACCTCGGGAGGCAGCGGGACGTCGATGGCTCCGGACAGTTTCGCCATCAGCTCAGCCCCGCTGGTCGCCCACGGCATCAAAGGCCGCGGATGCCGTAGACCCGGCCGCCTGCGTGGCTTCGTCAGCCACCCTGTGGATCGCCTCGTCCAGGATTCCCATCTACCCGTCCTTTCCGGCAGAAATCCTACTTACCCTGTGCAACCGCTAGTTATGCACGCTCACCGCGCTCAGCGCCACAACCGCGGCTGTCCGCCCAGCATTCTGGCCCTGATCCACCACATCGCCTCGATCGTGGCGGCGCCGAGCACTCCGATCCCCAGCGCAGCCGAGGTCACCACGATGTTCGACGGGTCGAGCAGGAACGCCTTCCGAGCCAGCGGGATGCTGAAGATCACCACATAAGCCAGGGCCGAGGCGATCACCAGCGCCAGCCGCCACCACTGGTAGGGGCGCGCCACCACCGCAAGCACCCATAGTGCCGTCATCAGCAAGGTGATCAGAGCCGCGGTCGATGCCTGATCCTGCTGCTGGAACGTCGCGTGGCGGCCGTGGTAGGCGACCAGGTAGGACGCGAACGTCGCGACCCCGACGACCAGTCCCGACGGCAGCGCGGAGGTCAACACCCGCAGCACGAAGCCCGGGTGAGCGCGTTCGTTGTTGGGGGCCAGCGACAGGATGAACGACGGAATTCCGATGGTGAACCACGCCGCGATGGTGACGTGGATCGGCTGAAACGGATACAGCAAGGGGTCCGCTTTGAGCACCTTGGAAAACAAGCATTCGATGCCCACCAACAGCGCCAACAGCACCGAGTACACCGTCTTGGTCAAAAACAGGTTCGCCACCCGCTCGATGTTGCCGATCACCCGCCGGCCCTCGCCGACCACATACGGCAGCGTGGCAAACCTGTTGTCCAGCAGAACGATCTGTGCAACAGCCCGAGATGCCGGGCTGCCGGCACCCATCGCGACACCGATATCGGCGTCCTTGAGGGCCAGCACGTCGTTGACGCCGTCGCCGGTCATCGCGACGGTATGTCCGCGTGATTGCAGGGCGTGCACGATGGCGCGCTTCTGATCGGGCCGCACCCGGCCGAAGGTGGTGTGGGTGTCCAGCGCGTCAGCCAAGCCAGCGGGGTCCGACGGTAGTTGGCGTGCGTCCATCGTCTCGCCATGCAGCGCGAGCTTGCCGGCGACGGCGCCGACCGAGACCGCGTTGTCGCCGGATAGCACCTTGACGGAAACTCCTTGGTCGGCAAAGTAATCCAGGGTTTCGCGGGCGTCCGGCCTAATCCTCTGCTCGAGCACCACCAGCGCGATGGGGGTGACTTGTCCCGGCGCGTCCGGGTCGTCCACGGCCACGTCGCCGGCACCCACCAGCAGTACCCGCAACCCCAGCGCTCCGATCCGCTCGGCTTGCTCGGCGGCCGCCGACGTCGGATCGAGCAGCACGTCCGCTGCCCCGATCACCCAGTTCCCGTGGTCACGGTAGGACACGCCGCTCCACTTGGTGGCCGACTTGAAAGGCGCGGTCGCCGTGGCTGTCCAGCCCGGTGACTGCTGATAGGTCTCGGCGATCGCCTGCATGCTGGCATTGGGTCTTGGATCGGCTGCGGCCAACGCAGCCAGCACGTCGGCGAGGCTGTCCGGCCGCTGCGTTCCGTCAAGCTCCTCGACGCCGGAAACCCTCATGCCGTTTTCGGTCAAAGTTCCCGTCTTATCGGCGCAGACCACATCTACCCGCGCGAGTCCTTCGATGGCGGGCAACTCCTGCACCAGGCACCGGCGTTGCCCGAGCCTGATAACCCCGACCGCGAACGCGATCGACGTCATCAGAACCAGACCTTCGGGCACCATCGGTACCAGCGCACCCACCATCCGGAGGACGGATTGCCGCCATCCAGCGTGTGTGGTGAACAACTGGGTGTAGATCGTCAGCAGACCGGTCGGTACCAACAGGTAGGTGATGAACTGCAGGATCCGGTTAATACCGTTGCGGAGTTCGGATTTCACCAAGGTGAACTTGCTGGCCTCCTCGGCCAGCTTGGCGGCATAGGCGTCCGGGCCGACCTTCGTGGCGCGATAGGCGCCGGTTCCCGCGACGACAAAGCTGCCTGACATCACGGGATCTCCACTGTCCTTGGTTATCGGGTCAGCTTCACCGGTCAGCAGCGACTCGTCGACCTCCAGGCTGGCTTCTTCGACGATCTCGCCGTCGACGACGACCTGGTCTCCAGGACCGAGTTCGATGATGTCGTCGAGCACCACGTCGCTGGGCGGCAGGGTTCGCGTGCCCGACTGCCTGCGCACCGACGGCTTCGCCTGTCCGATGATCGCCAGTTCGTCCAGCGTTTGCTTGGCCCGGATTTCCTGGACCATTCCGATAACGCTGTTGGCGATGATGAGCAGGCCGAACATCCCGTTGATCACCGAGCCTGTCGCCAGGACGATGAGCAACAGCACGCCCAGGATCGCGTTGATCCTGGTGAAGACGTTGGCCCGGACGATCGCCGCGACGCTGCGGGTGGCGCGTTCCCTTACCGCGTTGCTCTTGCCGTCGGCTACCCGCTGCGCCACCTCGGCGTCGGTCAGGCCCCCGAGTGGCGATGAGCTCATCGGGTGAACGTTCCCAGCTTGTCCGAGTCGAAGTACTCCAGGTTCAGCGCGCCGCCCGGGAAGCCAGAGAAGACGGCCTTGGAAATCGTTCCCGGCGGGGCGTTTTCGTTGGTCAACGGGAACGTGAAGGTATCGCCGTCCCAATGTGTCAGGGTGAACGTCTGGTTTCTCGGACCCATCGAAAGCTGCAGGACGCCGTCGTGTTCGGTCACGATGGCCGGACCCCAGTAGTCGCTGGAGTAGACGCCGGCGTAGTCGCCTAGCGGTCTGGCCGGTGCGGGGTTGGGCGGGGGCTGCTTGCCGACCAGCGACCCTTCCGGATTGTTCATCGGTGCGATCACCCGGTTGAACAGGGTGGCCCAGTCCTCGCGGACCTGGCCGTACTGCACCAGATCCATGAACTGTGCGGCCACCGTCTCTGGCGCACCGAACGGCGCGGCGTTGGTCAAAGCAATTATGCCGATGTCTTCCGACGGCATCACCGAAAATGTCGTCGCCGCTCCCAGCGAGAAAGCCCCGGAATGGCTGTACGTGGTGCGCCCCGAGGAGGTCACCGACACATTGAAGCCGTGACCGTAGAAGCTGGCCCGCGCGTTCGGTATCGCAGCCGGAACCGACACGATCTGCGGTGTGATGGCGGGCAGCAGGGCTTCCGGCGATGCGATCCGTTGACCCTTGAACGTCCCGTTGGCCAGCAGCATCGTCAACCAGCGCGCCATGTCGTTGACCGAGGAACTCACCCCGCCCGCGGGCGTCTGGGGATCCGGATCCCGTTGGAAGCGCGGCTCCCAGTTATCTCCGACTTTGACGTGGCTGACCGCGTGGTTGGGTCTGGCGATGAAGTCAGCGAATCGCGAGCTCGTGGAGGTCATTCCCAGCGGGCGGTAGAGCACCTCGTCGGACAGGTCTTCCCATGGCTTGCCCGCCGCGGCCGACACCGTCTCGGCAGCCGCGGTGATTCCGAAGTTGGTGTAGGCGTAGCTGATTCGGAACGGTGCCAGCGGTAGGTACTTCAGCCGCTCGAGCACCTCGCGGCGGCCATAGCCCAGATCCTCCAATTTGTCGCCGGCGTGATCGGGCAGCCCGGACCGATGAGAATACAGGTCGGCGATGGTCAGATGGCTGGTGACATACGGGTCGCTCAGGCTGAACCACGGCAGTTTGGACACCACGGGTATGTCCCACTTGACGACGTTGTCGCTGATTTCGTGCGCTATCACTGTCGCGCCCACCGATTTCGACACCGAGGCCAATTGGAAGACCGTGTCGGCATCCACCTTGTTGTCTTGACCGTCGCCCTTGTTCGCGTTCCTGACGCCGAAGCCCTTGGCATACACCGTCTTCCCGCCGTGGACGATCGCGACGGCCATTCCCGGGATGCCGGTGCGTTTCATCAGGTCGTCGACCAGGCCGTCGACCTTTGATATGGCCTCGTCGATGCGGCCGGCGGGGATCGCCAGACCGGACACCTCGTTGGGCGGAGCGTCAGACAGCGCGGACGGCGGGCTGGATACCGGTTGCGTGGGCCCACATCCCGTCAACGCGAACAAGACCGTCAGGACAGCGGCAGCTACCGCGCGTTTCGTCATGGCGGCACTTTAGCCCGGCGACGATGCGCGCCGGGGGCGGCGCGAGGAGGAGCCGG
>CAYNLB010000127.1:6123-13465 GCA_964397935.1 uncultured Mycobacterium sp. | reverse complement strand
GGTTGTGATCCTGGATGTCGCGGGTTCGAGTCCCGTCACTCACCCCACAGGTCAGGGGTATTTCGCGCTGCCATATTGCCCAACGGCCGCCGGATCCGTCGCCCGCCGCATCGCGGGAATGGTCCAGATGGCAGATCTTGCGCCTACTCTCCCGTTCGCATGCGGGGACAGAAAAACGGCCATCACCGCGGTCGCGGTCGTTCACACGGGTTGCGGTGGACCGAACGGCACGCGGTCGTTACCGGAATCCGGCAAGGGTGATGCGCAGCGCCTCGTCCATCTCCATGTCGATTGACGAACTCGCAAGGGGATCCGCATCCGCACTGAGCCAGCGCTTCAGGATGAATTGGACTGTGGCCAAAGTCGTATGGACCAGGAGCGCGGGGCGGGTATCGATAGTGGGATCGACGCCCATCCGGGTCGAGACATGCTCGACGAATTTCTGGTGATCGTTCTCGCTGATCAGTGCCGAGGCGGACATCAGGTGGGGCGCCGTCAAGATGGCCCGGTACCAGGTCTCCAGGTCGAGGTCGGCCGCGTTCCTCGCGTAGGTGACAAAAACCTGAATCAATGCCTCCGCGGCTGATTCGTGTGCCGGGCGGGCGCCGTAGCGGTCGACGATCTCGGCGAGCAATTGCTGGATCGGGTCGACGAGCAAACCATCCTTGGTTGGCGCGTGCCGGAAATAGGTGCTGATCGATACTCCGGCGGCGACGGCGATGTCCTCGGTCGTCACGGCGGCAAATCCGCGTTCCGCAAAAAGCTGTTGTGCGGTGCGCTGGATATGCATGAGCAGTTCGGCCCGTCGTCGGTCTCGCAGCGAGCCGATGTTTGCTGAATCCACGCCATCGCCCTCCGGACGCCGAAACATCAACGCGATTGTGCCACGCGGCGATGGCCATCGGCGAGTGTCCCTACCCTATTGAAAGTCCCTATCAACTCGGCTAGCGTGTTACCGCGAACCCGACTGACCTGTAGAGTCGTGGAACCTGATGGGACCACGTTAGGTGAGGTTTACTCTGCTCGGCACTCGGCATGTTAGTGGTGGGGGGAGCGCCGATGACGGCGGTTACTGATACGTGATGGCCGGTGATTTCAGTTTGCTTGAAGAACTGCCGGTCGCCCCGCGATGACCACACAACAAGAATCTCTATTGCGTGGTGAACGCGTAGACGATGGCGTCGACGCCATCCGGCAGTGGTCCATCGGGTACGTCAAACGCCACCCGATAGCCTCGCTGACAACGGTCGGTGAGCAATTCGTCCTCGGAATACGCACCGTTCAGTATTTCTTTTTCGATCTCGTCACCGGCCGATTCCAATGGCAAGAGTTCGTCCGGCAGGGTGCATTCATGGCCGGGACGGCCGTGTTGCCGACAATTCTGGTTTCACTGCCGATCAGCGTCACCCTGTCGATTCAGTTCGCGTTGCTGGCCGGCCAGGTCGGCGCCACTTCGCTTGCCGGCGCGGCCAGCGGGCTCGCGGTGATTCGTCAGGGTGCTTCCCTGGTGGCGGCCGTTCTCATGGCGTCGGCCGTCGGCTCTGCCATCACCGCCGACCTGGGTTCGCGAACCATGCGTGAAGAAACCGACGCCATGGAGGTGATGGGCGTATCGGTCATCCGACGTCTGGTGGTGCCGCGTCTTGCCGCCGCGATCATGATCGGCGTCGCGCTCACCGGTGTCGTGTGCTTCGTCGGCTTCTTTGCCAGCTACATGTTCAACGTCTATTTCCAAAACGGCGCACCGGGCAGCTTCGTCGCCACGTTCGCATCATTCGCCACGACCGACGACATGCTCTTGGCGCTACTAAAGGCGATCATCTTCGGCGCCATCGTCGCTGTCGTGTCAAGCCAGAAGGGTCTGTCGACCAAGGGCGGGCCGACGGGGGTGGCCAACTCGGTGAACGCCGCCGTCGTCGAGGCGATCCTGCTACTGATGATCGTCAACGTCGCCATCAGCCAGCTCTACATCATGCTGGTGCCCAGGACGGGACTGTAACGTGACGGTCTCCACCTATCTACCGTTGGCCCCAATCACCGCGCCACTGGTTCGGCTCTATCACAGAGCCGCCAAGCCAATCAGTCGCCTTGGCCACATGCTTGTCTTTTTCGTCCGCGCGTTGGTCGCCGTTCCGCTCGTGGTTCGCCAATACCGGGGCGAATTCCTGCGACTGCTATCCAACATCACCTGGGGCAATGGTTCGATCGTGGTGGGTGGCGGCACCGCAGGCGTGGCCGTTGTGCTCGGTATGACGGTCGGTGCACTGGTCGGCATCGAGGGCTATAACTTCCTCGACCTGCTTGGCCTAGGCCCCGCTACCGGGTTCGTCTCCTCATTGGTGAACACCCGCGAGCTCGCCCCGCTGATGGCCTCGCTGGCGTTTGCGATGCAGGGCGGTTGCCGGTTCACCGCGCAGCTGGGCTCGATGCGAATCGCCGAAGAGATCGACGCCATGGAATCGCTTGCGATCCGGCCGATCCCGTTCCTGGTAACCACCCGCCTGGTTGCCTCGGTGATCGCGATGATCCCGCTGTACGCCGCGTGCCTGGCGATCGGCTATCTATCCACTCAGGTGGTGGTCGGCATCAGCAGCGGCGGCTCCACCGGCTCCTACTTGCACTACTTCTCGTTGATGCTGGCCGGCAAGGACATCGTCTATTCGCTGTTCAAGGCCATCATCTTCGTGTGGATCGCCTCCACGATCCAGTGCTACTACGGGTATTACGCCAGCGGCGGCCCCGAGGGCGTGGGTGTAGCCGCGGGACACGGCATGAGAGCCAGCATCACTGTCGTGATCATGGTGAACATGCTGCTCACCATGGCGCTGTGGGGCGTCGACGCCGGTGCAAGGTTCGGTGGTTAGGTTGAGGGGTAGGCCGAATTCCTTTGAGCTGGATGGACGTGGCCCGTCGGACCGGCAGTTGCTCGGCTGCGGGGTGGCGGTCGTGATGGTGGCGGCCCTGCTCACCGTGGCGCTGCTGGCTAAATCGACGGGCCGACTCAACAACTATGTACGGGTGATCGCCGATCTGATCAACGTTGGCGACGGCCTTCCGAAGAAATCCGACGTCAAGTATCACGGCGTGCTCGTGGGAATGGTCGACAGCGTCGTTCCGGCGGCCAACGGTAAACCCAACTTCGTCCACATCGACCTCAAACCCGATTACGCCAAGTCGATCCCGGCCGCGGTGACCGCTCGGGTGGTGCCCAGCAACGTGTTCGCCGTGTCGTCGGTTCAGCTGGTCGGAAATGGCCCCGGACCGGCCATCCGCACCGGTGCGCACATCACCGAAGACACCCGGCTGCCGACTGTGCTGTTTGAAACAACTGTGAGCAAGCTGCGTGACCTGCTCGCCGCGGCCGGGCGCGGCCGAGAAGACAAATCCGTCGGGATCCTGGCCGCGCTCGCGGCCGCCACCGACCATCGTCGGGAGACGCTGCTCAGAGATGGTGCGCAGCTCAATCGCCTTCTGAATCAGCTCAATTCGATTGTCAGCACCGACACCGGGCCCTCGACGGTGTCGGCGCTGATCGACGCGATGCGTGGTCTGCAGGCAACCGCGCCGGATCTGCTCGACGCGCTACACCAAGCCGTTGAGCCGATGCGGACCTTCGCCGAGACGCGCGGACAGTTGACCTCGTTGCTTTCCGGCGCCGACTACACCGTCGGCAACACGCACGCATCGTTCGGCAACCACATCGATCAACTCATCCGGATCACCCACGACTTCACTCCCGTGCTAGGCGTGCTGGCGATGAAGTCCAACAACTTCGTGCCCGGGGTCACCAAACTCGACAACCTCGCCAGCAAGTTCATGCAGGAAGTGTGGATACCGGGCTACGACGTCGGCAACATGCGGACCCGGCTTTCGTTCACCCAGACCTACGCCTACACGCGAGCCGACTGTCCTCATTACGGTGAGCTGAAGGGGCCCAGCTGTTTCACCGCGCCCCTGATTCCCAACAAACCGGATCTACCGGAAGTCCTGCTGCCGCAGAACTATCAGCCGCCCAAGGATCTGGCACCGCCGCCGGGAACGATCATCGGTCCCGATGGCAACCTCGTCGCGGTGGGGCCGCCGCTGGTCAACCCACCGCCCAATTTGACCGATCCCAATCCGCCGCTGCCGCCCTTCCACACGCCCTCGCCGCCGGTGCCGCAAAGCGCCAACCCCGATCTGGGTCCGCCGCCCCCACCGGGAGAGCCGGCGCCACCGCCGCCGTTACTCGGACCGCCGGCGGCGGGATCGGTGCCGTCATCGTTCGGCGGTAACGTCGGGCCCGTCGGCAGCCGGTACGAGCAAAACATGTTGACCGTGATTACCGGCCGGCCCGCCACTGCCGCCACCCAGATTCTGCTGGGCCCGGTCGCCCGCGGGACGACCGTGTCGATAGCGCGCTCGCCGAAGGCTGGAGGACCGAAATGAAATTCAGGGGCCCACTGATCGGACTGAGCCTGTTCATGGTCGTTGCGCTGACCCTCACCTGGCTGGTGTATGTGAGCCTGCGGCGTGACGTCGCCGGCAAGACGGTGTCGTATTCGGCAATCTTCACCGACGTCTTCGGACTTCGTGAGGGCGACGACGTCCGGATGGCCGGGGTGCGCGTGGGCCGGGTCGAAAAGATCCAGCTTGAAGGCAAACTCGCGAAAGTGTCATTCGTCGTACAGCAAGACCAACGTCTGTTCGGCAACACCCTGGCCTCGGTGACCTATCAGAACATCGTCGGACAGCGTTACCTCGGCCTGTCCCTGGGCAAGGAAGGCACTACCAACCAGCTGCCGCCGGGCGCTGTTATCCCGTTGGAGCGTTCCGAGCCGTCCTTCGACGTCACAGCGCTTCTCAACGGGTACGAGCCGCTGTTCAGTCTGTTGAACCCGCGCGACGCCGACAACCTCACCAAGGGTGTCATCGAGTCGCTGCAAGGCGACACCTCGTCGCTGGCCACGCTGATCAGCCAGACATCAACGCTCACCGAGACATTCGCCGGGCGAGATCAAGCTCTCGGCGCTGTGATCACCAATCTCAGCAAGGTCGTCGGCAACCTTGCCCAGCAGAACGCGAATCTCGACGGTGTCATCACGCAGACCCGTGACGTGGTCGCCGCTTTGGACCGCCGTCGTCCGGAGCTGGTGTCCTCGATGGGGGCGCTGTCGCGGGTGTTCAGCCACGTAGCCGCCGCCGCGCGAGAGGATTATCCCGCGCTTCGGGAATTCATCGACCGTAAGCCAGGTGTCACCAGGCACTTGCTCGACGCCGAACCCCAAGTGGCGTTTTTCGGGGACAACATCCCGTTGCTGTTGAAAGGGCTGATTCGCGTCGGCAACCAGGGCGCATACGGCAATGCCTACCTGTGTGACGTGAACGTCTTCGCGTTCTTCCCCGGTCTCAACGACGTCACGCCGATCATCGTCAACGCCGCGACCCCCGGCAACAAGGCGTGGCACACCCCGAGATGCAGGAGCGCGGCCGATGGCTGAGTCATCCGTGCGGCTTCGCCTCGAGAAGCTGACGAAGCGTCCGCTCGAGACCTACAACAAGACGTGGCTCGGGTTCGGGGCGGTCGTGGTGGTCGCCGTGGTGATCGGATCCATGCTGCTGGTGCACGCGCTCGGTGCCGGGTATCGCCACTACACGGCGGAGTTTCTGCAGGCGGCCTCGCTGCGCGCTGGAAACCCGATCGTCGTCGCAGGCATTCCGGTGGGCAACGTGACCAGCATGAAACTCGTCGGCGACCATGTCGAGGCGGGTCTTAAGATTCGCGACAACGTCATGCTGGGCAAGGATTCCAAAGCTTCGATCCGGGTCACCACCATCCTGGGCTCGCGCTATCTCGCACTGGAGCCCAGCGGCCCGGCTTCACTACCCAACAACACCTTCGATTTGTCGCACACCGAGGTCCCCTACGATCTGCAAGCCGCATTGCAGGACGCCACGACGACTTTCGAGCAGGTGGATTCCAACAGGTTCGCGCAATCGCTGGCGGTGCTGGGCAAACAACTCCAGGGTCTGCCGGACGTGGTGCCCCAGGCGATGAGCAACATCAACTCGCTGTCGTCGATCATCGCCGAGCGCCGCGATCAGCTGGGTCAGCTGCTCAAAAGCGCGGAGCGGGTCACCAACACGTTGCGTAGTCAACAAGCGGGCCTGGGCAATCTGATCAACCAGGCGCAGGACCTACTCGGTCAATTCGTCGCTCGCCGTGCGGTTTTCCACGCCATGATGCAGTCCGTCACCAGCCTTGTGGACACCATGAGCCAGATCGTGGTCAACGACCGAGCGGGGCTGGAGGCGCTACTGAAAGACATTCGTGAGTTCACCGACATGATGGCTCAACACGACGATCTGTTGCGTAACCTGCTGCAGATCACGCCTATCTTCGCGCGTGAGGCGACCAACCTGACCGGTGACGCCAACGCGGTCAGCTTCAACGCCCCCAACGGCCTGCTCATCGATTCGTGGATGTGCGCAATAAGCGGCCGTGCCAAGCAGTTTGGGATGATCCAGTACTTCAAGGACTGCAAATGAGAAGCATCGGGACCAAGGTTGCGGCAGTGGCCGCTGCCATGGCAGTGGTAGCCACCGCGATCGTTGCGGGATGGTGGTACCTGGGATCCGACGAGGACTCGATCACGGTGACAGCCCAATTCGACAGCGCCTCGGGCTTATACGAGGGCAATGTGGTGGCCGTCCTGGGCATGCCGGTAGGCAAGGTCACCAAGATCAAGCCCCGGGGTGGGTACGTCGAAGTCCAGTTCACCGTCGGGCGCAACATCAAGATTCCCGCCGCCGTCCAAGCCGTGACCGTGTCGACGTCCATCCTCACCGACCGGCAGATCGAGCTCACACCGCCCTACCGCGGCGGTCCGGTCCTAGAGAACCACGACACCATCGGCCTAACCCGCACCAAGACGCCCATCGAGTTCAGCCGCGTGCTCGCCGTCCTCGACAAGGTGACCAAGTCGCTGGAAGGCGACGGCGACGGCCACGGACCCATCGCCGACGTTCTCAACGGCGGCGCCGAGGTCGTCGACGGCAACGGCGAAAGGATCAAGGGAGCGCTCAACGAGTTGTCCAAGGCCTTGCGGCTGAGCAGTGACGGCGGCGCCCAGACCCGC
This sequence comes from uncultured Mycobacterium sp., assembly GCA_964397935.1. Lineage (GTDB taxonomy): Bacteria > Actinomycetota > Actinomycetes > Mycobacteriales > Mycobacteriaceae > Mycobacterium. Next base: position 6,347 of record CAYNLB010000127.1, on the reverse strand, counting down.
GATCAAATCACCACGATCGTCAAGAACGTCAGTTCGCTGTTCGACGCCGCCGCCGCCAATGACGCGAAGCTAAGGGAATTCGCGGCGACGATTCACCAGCTGAGCGCGGTCCTGGCAGACGAGGACATTGGCAGCGGCAACACCGGAAGGAAGATGGACCAACTGGTGCAGCGCGCCGGCGATCTGCTCGACGCCAACCGCGACGCCATCAAGCATGCCGTGCT
>CAYNLB010000127.1:0-6023 GCA_964397935.1 uncultured Mycobacterium sp. | reverse complement strand
AAGCTCGCCGGCGCAGACGTCGGCCAGGTCGAGTCGATGGTCGCCCGCAACTACACCGCGGTCACCACGCTGCGCATCCGCGATGGGGTCCTGCTGCCCGGGGGCACCAGAGCCGAGTTGCGCACCGCCACGCCACTCGGCGACGTCTTTGTGGCACTGAAGCCACCCGCCGATGATCTTCCGAACATCCCGGTGTTGAAAAACGGCGACACCATCGGTTTGGATTCGACCGCCGCGGCCGCGACCGTCGAATCAGTGCTGAGCTCGGCTGCGATCCTGGTGAACGGCGGCGCGATACGTAATTTCACCAACATCATCAACGGGTTCGGTAAGGCGACCGGCGACCAGGGCCAGGCATTCGGTGACCTGATTCGCAAGTCCAATCGGCTACTCGGCACGCTGGACGGACGCTCCGGGCAGATCTCGAACGCGATGACTGAATTATCGAGCTTCAGTGAGCAACTCGAGACCAAGAACCAGACTCTCAGTGAGCTGATGGCAGCAGCCGACCCTGCCACCAACGCCTTGGCCGCGAACACAGCCGAGCTTTCCAACCTGGTTGTACAGGTCGGCGACACCAGCCGATTGTTGGCCAGGTTCCCGTCGATCGGCGGGACCGACATCAGCGGGCGCAGCATGATCCGCGACCTCAACACCCTCGCGGGCGCAGCCAATGATGTCGCAGTGAGCCCGAATACCAGTTGGCTGCCGTTGAATCGGATGATTCCTCCATTGGTCAAATTGACTGCAGGTAACTCGATTTCGGTGCACGTCAGTGTGGATCAGTTGATACTCGGCTCCATACCCGACATCGGGTTCCCCGGCGACAGGGGCCTGCACGGCCCGAGCCGGTACACCTGGAACGAGTTCGTCGGGTCGCTGAAGTACATGCTGTGGCGTTTACAGGAACGCGTGGTGGGGCGCGGGCCCAATTCGCCGCAGGTGCCCGTGATACCGAACCCGACCGTCCCGGGTCAGATCGACATCGCCCCGGGCCCGGCGCCAGGACCCGGTCCAGCGCCGGGTCCGCAACCAGGGTCACCGCCGTGATCGGGGAAATCGCCAATGTCGTCGTCCGCGTGGTGCGGGCCGGCCACCGTCAACAGGTGTGGTTGTCGGTGGCCGGCTTGGTACTCACTTTGGTGGTGGCGGTTGCCTATCTGCTGGTCGGCGCATTGCGGGTGACCCCGTTTGCGTCGTCCTACCGGGTCACCGTGCAGCTGCCGGAATCCGGTGGTCTGCTGCCCAATCAGGACGTCGCGCTGCGTGGTGTGCGGGTCGGGCGAGTCGAGTCGCTGCAGATCACCAACACCGGCGTCAAGGCGGTTGCCAGCATCACGTCGCAGGTGAAGATCCCCGCGAGCAGCGTCGTGCACGTGTCCGCGCTGTCGCCGGCCGGTGAGCAATTCATCAACTTCGAAGCCGAGTCCGACGCGGGGCCGTATCTGCATGACGGCAGCCTCATCGGGTTGGACCGGGCCACGGTACCGGTCAGTTTGGCGCAAGTGCTCGGTGACGCCGACGGGCTGCTCGCACAGGCCGATCCGCACAAGATCGAACTGATCAAAAAGGAGCTGAGCCTCAGTAAGGAGGGGCCGCACAAGCTCGCGGCCATCGTCGACGGCGGCACGATGCTGCTTTCGACGCTGGATTCCGTGCTGCCGCAAACCACCAGCATCATCAAGAACAGCAGGGTCGTGTTGACGCTGGCGGCCGACAAGAATGCTGGGCTGGCCGCCGCGACCGTCGACCTCAACCGCACCTTGGCCGGCGTGGCCAGGATGCAAGGCGGCTATCGGCGGTTGACCGCGCAGACACCGCACACCCTTTCGGCCGTCGACAACCTGTTCACCGACAACTCCGACACCATGGTGCAGCTGCTTGGCAGCATGGCAACCACCGCTCAGCTGCTCTACCTTCGGGTGCCTGCACTCAACGCGTTGTTCCCCGATTACCGCGGGTCAGTACTGGACGCGGTGGCGAGCGCCTTTCACGACCACGGCGTGTGGGCGACCGCCGAGCTCTACCCCCGTTACGCATGTGATTACGGAACACCCGCTCACCCGCCCTCAGCGGCGGACTATTACGAACCGTTCATGTACACCTACTGCCGAGATGACGATCCGGGGGTCGGGATCCGGGCAGCCAAGAATGCGCCGCGACCGGGCGGCGACGACACCGCTGGTCCGCCACCGGGCGCGGATCTGGGGCGCAGGACCGATCCAACCCCGAAAGGCCGCTACACAATTCCCACACCTTACGGTGGTCCGTCTTTGCCGATCGAACCGCCGCACTAAGCTCGAACGACGTCGAAACCAAGGAGATGATTGTGGTCGCGACAACCAACAAGGACCTCGGGGCCGACACCGAGGACGAAAAGCCGGAAGAAACAAGCGAAGACCTCGACACCGAAGACACCGAATCTGCGGCTGACGACGACGCCGACGACGACAAGGCCGACGACGACAAGCCACTACTGGGCAAGGGCGCCAAGGACACAGGCGATAAGGCCAAGCGTGGCAAGCGGCCGTGGCGGCAGCATCTGCGTCGCAGCGCGCTGGCGTTGTTGGTAATTGCCTCCCTTGCGGTCAACGGATTCCTGGGCTGGAAGCAGTGGCAGGAGCACCAGATCAAGCAGGCCGGCGAGCAGGCCCAGCAGGCCGCTGTCAAATACGCCCAGGTGTTGACGAGCATCGACTCCAACAATGTCGACGAAAACTTCCGTCAGGTGCTCGACGGGGCCACCGGCGAGTTCAAGGACATGTACACCCAGTCGAGCGTGCAGCTGCGGCAACTGCTGATCGACAACAAGGCCACCGCCCATGGAGTGGTGGTGGCCTCCGCGATTCAATCCGAGTCCACCAACAAAGTGGTCGTGCTTGTCTTTGTCGACCAAACCGTGAGCAATACGGCGGCACCCGATCCACGCATCGACCGCAGCAGGATCAAGATGACCATGGAGAAGGTCGACGGTCGCTGGCGGGCAAGCAAAGTCCAACTGCTCTGAGCCATTTGGAGTCCTGCCATGTTGATCCGCAAACTGACGGTGACGGTGACGGTGGTCGCTGCGGCGATGATTCCCAGCGTGGTCACCGCGCGGGCGTCGGCCCCGTCATTCTGCGGTGAGTTGGGTGGCGACTGGGACGGCCAGTACTGCCACACCTCGGTGACCTCCGAACGCAATGCCGTCCGCGACATCAAAGTCGCCGTGCCTGGAAACCTCGTCGACAACCCGACCACGGGTCCGGTGGTCCGCGACTATCTGCGCACCCTGGTCAACAACTGGCGCAACGCCAATGCCCGCATGGCAGCGGACAGCTACGGCGAGGAGAACTACCAGACCTTCCAACACGGAAACCTGCTGAGCGCGGTATTCCACGAGGACTACCACGCCGACGGACCCAAGCCCAACAATGCCTACCGCACCTTCACCTTCGACATGGCCAGCGGCCGCCGGCTGCGGCTGTCGGACCTGACGAACTCGGATCCGCTCACCGCCATCCCGCCATTGGCCCAGCCCTACATCGAAACCGCACTCAATCAGGCTCCGCCACCGCACGACCCGGGAAGTTACCCGTTCGTCATCGATCGGTGGACCCCCGACAAGGTCTATTCCGGCGCGTACAAGGCATGGGCCCTGACGCCCGACGAATTGATCCTGTACATGCCCGACTACCCGGTGGGCCACGACGAGCCGATCGATTTCACCCCGGGGGTCATGCAGTGGTACATGGACGGCGGGACCGTCCAGGCTCACATCCCGCTGTCAGCACTGGCTTCCGTGCTGCGCATCTAGTCCGGCCGCGCGCGACGGCATGGTGGTGAGTGCGTTATGTGTTGGCGTTGCCCGCCTTCCACTGCGCCCACGGAATGTTCCAGTCGCCCAGCCCTTCGGTGCCCGAGAGCGTCGGTCCGACGGTGTTGACGACCTCGACGACGTCGCCGCGCTTGATGTGGTCGTAGAACCACTCGGCGTTGGCGGGGCTGACATTCAAACACCCGTGGCTGGTATTGGTGTGGCCCTGGGCGCCGACCGACCACGGGGCGGAGTGCACGAACACGCCGCTGTACGACATCTGGGTGGCCCAGTTGACGTCGGTGCGATAGCCATTGGGCGAGTTGACAGGAACCCCGTAGGTCGAGGAATCCATGATGATGTGCTTGAACCGCGCACCAACGATGTAGATCCCGTTGGCCGTCGGCGTGCTGTCCTTCCCCATCGACGTCGGCATCGTCCTGACGACTTCACCGTTGACCCGCACGGTGATCATCTTGGTGCTGTCGTCGGCGGTCGCGATGACTTCGTCACCGATGGTGAAGTGCGTCTTGACGTTGTCCTCCCCGAACATCCCGTCGCCCAGGTCGACGCCATAGGTGTTGACCGCCACGTCAACGGCCGTGCCCGGCTTCCAGAAATGCTCTGGACGCCAACGCACTTCGCGGTTGTTCAGCCAGTAGAACGCGCCCTCGACGGGCGGGGTGGTGGTGATTTTGATGGCTTTCTCGGCGGCGAAGCGGTTATCGATGTTCTCGTCGAACCTGATCGCCACCGGCTCGCCGATGCCCACGACTTCGCCGTCGCCCGGATTGACGTAGGGCATGGTCAGGTGAGCCGGCGAACTGGTCTGGAAAGTCATCTGCCGACTTGCCGCGCCACCGAGGCCCAGCGCCTTCGCGTTCAGCGTGTAGCGCCTGTTATAGCCGAGCTGCTCGGTGGTCGACCAGCGCAGTCCGTCTTTGCTCAGTTGCCCGCTGATGGACTTGCCGTTTTCGTTGACCATGGTGACCGAAGCAAGCACACCGTCGGCGACACTGACCGTCACGGGTGCGTCCACGGTGACACCGACGGCACCGTCGGTCACCGAGGAGGCGAGCTTGGGGACCAGCAGGTCAGCGAAGGGTGTGCCCTTGTCGAAGATGACTTTGGGCGGAGCGGCTGTGTGGCTGCTGCTGCAAGCGACAGCGACTGCAGCAAATGCAGCTATTGCGACAACCAGACGCGATCGGCCTCGGAGCAAAGGCGTCGTCAAGTGACCCTCCAGATATCCTGCTTAAACGTCGGTCACCGCTGACCCCAGATAACTGCGGATATTCTAGGGGTTCCCGGCCATTCGCCGTGGCGACACCGGCCGGTTCGTCTCTGGGACACCGGTTTGGCACCAATCCGTGACCCCCAGCCAGCGTGGCGGTGTGCGCAAACGCACCAAGGCCGCCCGCCTCGCAACGTCTACACTGGGAGCATCCAGGGATTTCGCTTCACGACGAAACGCCTGTTATTGTCGCAAACGCGGTCTTGGCCGCTCAAAGCGCCGTTAGCTCAGTTGGTAGAGCAGCTGACTCTTAATCAGCGGGTCCGGGGTTCGAAACCCTGACGGCGCACAGCTAGAACCCCGCCGTGCAGAGACGCCGCAGCCGCAGTCGATCTCGAAGGTCTTGGCCGTGAGCCGGGCCCGCGCCATAGATTCCCCGCATCGCCGCGAGCGTGCTTGGGCATGCCGACTTCGGTAGCGCACCAAGTACATCGGCCTGCTCATGCCGCCAGCGTCGCTGTTCTCGGGTCGCCGGGAACACTTCGCGGACCGCTGTCCAAAACCTCCGCCGTCGTGGACGGTCCATACGCCGTACTGCCGTACTGCCGTCCACCGGCCTGAAAGATCCCTCGGGGTGGCGGTGGACACCATCGGCAACGCCTACGTCAGCGACGGCTTTCCGTATTCTTCCTCCCGTGGCCTACCGCTACGCTCTGCCCGGGTCGCCGCGCGAGGAAACCAGATGGGACGAAACACAATCCCGATGCGCCGCGTAATCGTCGTTCTCCTCGCGCTGATCTTCATCAGCACACCGCTGGCCGCACCCATTGAGGCGCGCGCGGCACCGGACAACGAGGTCACGCTGTACTTCTTCTGGGGAGAAGGCTGCCCGCACTGCGCAGCAGCCAAGCCGATGCTCGCGCAGCTTCAGGCGCGGTATCCCCAGCTCGAGGTGCGTTCCTTCGAGGTGGCGAACAGTGCCGAGAACCGGCG
>CAYNLB010000126.1:0-13682 GCA_964397935.1 uncultured Mycobacterium sp. | reverse complement strand
CGCGGGGGCGTCCTCGCCGGCCAACCCGACCGCCCCGCGGGTCAACACCGCCAACGTCCCGGTCTCGGTGCCGGTCAACCACGACTGCATCCTGCCCAGCGCCGCGTGCGTGGCGGTATACACCGATGCGACACCGCCCCCGTCGGGCGGCGGCTCCCATACCACCACATCCCCACCGACGTTGTTACCCGACAACGACATCGGCGACCACACAACCTCCAGGAGCTCGCCGCCGCCGGGACGCGCCGCCGCCGACAGCTGCCCGGACGACACCGGGCGCGTGATCAGCTCCCGCACCGACAACACCGGCAACCCCGACGGATCCGTCAGCTCGACCGCCACCGCACCGGTGCCGACGGGCGCCAACCGGACCCGGACACGCGAGGCGCCCGCCGCGTGCAGGGACACCCCTTGCCAGGAGAACGGTAAGACAGCCTCGGCCTGCTCGTCTGTCACCCCGAGCGCATGCAACGCCGCGTCCAGCAGCACCGGATGAATTCCGAAGCCGGTTGTCGTCACGCCCGCCTGCTGGGGGACCTCGACCTCGGCGAAAATCTCGGTTCCTCGCCGCCACACCGCGCGCAATCCACGGAAGGCCGGGCCATATCCATAACCACGCTCCGCCAGCCCCTCATAGGCACCGGTCACATTCACCGGTACCGCGCCCACGGGCGGCCACACCGCCAGGTCGGTGATGGGCTCGGGCGAGGCGTTGCTCAACGCGCCCTCGGCGTGCAACGCCCAGCCCGAATCCGAGTGGACGGCACGCGAATACACCGCGACCGCACGGGAACCGGTCTCGCCGGCCGCATCCACCACCACTTGGACGTGTACCACGCCCGCCGCCGGCAGCACCAACGGAGCCGACAACGTCAACTCCTCGATCACCGGACAGCCGGCCTCGTCACCGGCCCGCAACATCAGCTCCACGAACCCCGCCCCGGGAAACAGCACCGTGCCGGCCACCGCGTGATCGGCCAGCCAGGGCGCGGTAGCCGTCGACAGCCGGCCGGTCAACACCACCCCGCCCGAGTCGGGGCGCTCCACGACCGCCCCCAGCAGCGCGTGCTCGGCCCCGACCAAGCCCACACCGCTCACATCGCGCGAGCCCACCGACTCGGTCGGTAACCAGAACCGGCGCCGCACAAAGGCGTACGTCGGCAGCTCCACGCGCCGGGCATCCAGTCCGGCGAACGTCGCCGCCCAGTCCACGCTGACACCGGTGACGAACAGCACGCCGGCCGCCATCAGTAGCGCGTCCGTTTCCGGGCGCTCCTTGGCCATGGTCACCACCGAGACCGCCTGGTCGGTCGTCAGCGACTGTTCCACCGCAGCGGTCAACGCCGCGCCCGGACCCACCTCCACAAACACCCCGGCGCCCAGCGATTCGGCCGATCGCACACCATCGACAAAACGCACCGGCCGCCGCACGTGCTCCAGCCAGTACGCCACCGACCCGTATCCGGCCCCGGCCAGTTGCCCGGTCAGGTTGGAGATCAACCCGATCCGTGGTTCCGCGGCCGATATCCCGTCCAGCACCGCGGCAAAGTCGTCGAGCATGGGTTCCATCAGCGACGAATGAAACGCGTGCGAGACCGCCAACCGGTGCGTCCTCCGACCGCGCAGGGCCAACCGGTCCGCCACCGCGTCCACCGCGGCCCCCTCACCGGAGAGCACCACCGCGTCGGGGCCGTTGACCGCCGCGATGCTGACACCTTCGGTCAGCAGCGGGGTTACCTCGTCCTCGGCGGCGCTCACCGCCACCATGACCCCCCCGGCCGGCAACCGGGCCATCAACCGGGCCCGGGCCGCCACGATCTTCGCCGCATCGGGTAGCGACAGCGCGCCGGCCACACAGGCCGCGGCGATCTCCCCCACCGAATGACCCATCACCACATCCGGTGTCACACCCCAGGATTGCCACAATGCCGCGGAAGCGATCTCGACGGCGAACAGCGCCGGCTGGGTAAACTCCGTGCTCTGCAACAACTCCGCGTCGGCGCCCCACATCACCTGACGCAACGGCAACCGCAAATGGTTGTCCAATGCCGCCGCGACCTCGTCGAAGGCGCCGGCGAACGCGGGAAAGCGAGCGTAGAGCTCCGCGCCCATCCCCAGCCGCTGCGAACCCTGGCCGGGAAACACGAACACGCACTTGCCCACCGACCGGGCACGCCCGACCACCGCGGCCGAACCCGGCTCCCCGGAGGCAATTTCGGCCAGCCCCGCCATCAGGGCCGCGCGATCGCCGCCCACCACCACCGCGCGGTGTTCCAAAGCCGACCGGGTGGCCGCCAGCGACCACCCCACGTCCACCACGGGTAAACCCGCATCAACACCCACGTGGGCCAGCAGGCGCCGCGCCTGGCCGGCCAACGCTTCGGCCGACCGGGCGGACACCAACCAGGGCACCGCGGCCCGAGTCTCCTCCCGTTCGGTGACAACGCTTTCCGCTTCGGCGGGTGCCTGCTCCACGATCACATGCGCATTGGTCCCGCTGATCCCGAACGACGACACACCCGCCCGTCGCGCCCCGTCCCGGTCCGGCCAGGGCTGCGGCTCGGTGAGCAACGACACCGCACCCGCCGACCAATCCACGTGCGGCGAGGGCACATCCACGTGCAGTGTCTTCGGCATCACCCCGTGCCGGATCGCCTGCACCATCTTGATCACTCCGGCCACCCCGGCCGCGGCCGACGTATGACCGATGTTGGATTTGATCGAACCCAACCACAGCGGACGAGCCGCCGGCCGGTCCTGACCGTAAGTCGCCAAAAGCGCGTGAGCCTCAATGGGATCGCCCAGCACCGTGCCCGTCCCGTGCCCCTCGACCACGTCCACATCCGCGGCGGTCAAGCCGCCGTTGGTCAATGCCGCCCGGATCACCCGCTGCTGCGACGGCCCGTTCGGTGCGGTCAGACCGTTGGAGGCACCGTCCTGATTGACCGCGGAAGCCCGCAGCACCGCCAATACCGGGTGCCCCAACCGTCGGGCATCGGCCAGGCGTTCCAGCACCAGCACACCCGCGCCCTCCGACCACGACGTCCCGTCGGCGGCGCCGGCGTACACCTTGCACCGGCCATCCGGGGCCAGTGCGCGCTGCCGGCTGAACTCCACGAACGCCGCCGGGGTGGCCATCACCGTCACGCCGCCGGCCAGCGCCAGATCGGACTCCCCCGACCGCAGCGACTGGGCGGCCAGATGCATCGCCACCAACGACGACGAACACGCCGTATCCACCGACACCGCAGGGCCTTCCAGCCCCAGCACGTATGCCACCCGGCCCGAGGCCACGCTCAAGGTGGAACCGGTCAGGCCGTAGCCCTCCAGCTCACCTTTCACCTCGCCCCCGTAGCCCGCGTGGATGACTCCGGCGAACACCCCCGTCGCCGAACCGCGCAACGCCAGCGGGTCGATGCCCGCGCGCTCCAAAGCCTCCCAGGAGATCTCCAGCAACAGCCGCTGCTGCGGATCCATGGCCAGGGCCTCGCTGGGCCCGATCCCGAAGAACCCGGCGTCGAAATCGGCCGCCTCCCGCAGGAAGCTGCCTTGCCGCGTGTACATTTTTCCCGCGGCATCGGGATCGGGGTCGTACAGCCCGTCGACGTCCCAACCCCGATCCGCTGGGAAATCCGACACCGCGTCGCGGCCTTCGGCCACCAGCTCCCACAGGGCTTCCGGCGAGTCCACCCCGCCGGCGTAGCGGCACGCCATTCCCACCACCGCCACCGGCTCGGAAAGCTTGCCCTCCAACTCGGAGAGGCGCCGTCGTGTCCGCCTGAGATCCGCCGTCAGGCGTTTCAGGTAATCGACATGCCTCGTGGTGCCCGAAATGTTGGCTCCTTGTGGGGTATCAGCGGCCGAGTTCGTCATCGAGGATCGCAAAGAGTTCACTTTCGGTGGCGGCATCGAGGTCGTCGTCGAGATGTTCGGCATCGGGATGATCGGCGGGCGCTAAGGTGCTGAGCAGGTTGCGTATCCGGGCGCTCAGCACCGCTTTGTCGTGGGCGCTCCAGTCATGGTTGAGCAGTGCCTGCAGTTCGCCGACGATGTCGTTGAAGCGGGCCATCGGGATCGGGTTCGGCTGATCTCTCGCGGCCTCGCCGACCAGATGGGCGGCCAGTTGCGTGTCGAGGTGTCCGCCCAGCAGGGCCGGTGTGGGATAGTCGAAGATCAGGGTGGGCGGAAGGGTAAGCCCGGTAGCGGTTTTGAGCCGGTTGCGCAATTCGACGGCGGTCAGCGAATCAAAGCCGAGCTCCTGGAATGCGCGGGCGGCGTCGATATCCGCGGGGCTGGGCAGTCCCAGCACGGTGGCGGCGTTGCCGCAGACCAGGTCGACCAACTCGCGTTGCCGCGCCTCGGGGCTCAGGCCGTGCAGGCGCGCGGTGAGACCGGACATCGAGGCGCCGATATCGGTGTCGTCGATGACCCGCCGGGCGGGGCGGGAAACCAGTTCCCGCAACAGCGGCGGCAGCGCGGCGGTGTTGTCCGACAGCGCGGCCCGATCCAGGCGGGCGGCGACCAGCACCGGACGATCGACCAGCATCGCGGTGTCGAAGGACCCGCACGCCTGCTCGGTCGACAGGGGCGCCAGTCCCATCCGGCTCATCCGGGCTTTGTCGCGGTCGCCCAGGTGCGCCGTCATCGCCGACGCTTGCTCCCACAGCCCCCAGGCCATCGACAAACCGGGAAGCCCCTGGGAACGCCGGTACTCGATCAGCCCGTCCAGGAAACTGTTGGCCGCCGCGTAATTGGCTTGACCCGGGGTCCCCACGATCCCGGCCATCGACGAAAACACCACGAACGCCGACAAATCCAGGTCCTGGGTCAGCTCATGCAGATTCCAGGCGCCATCGACCTTTGCCCGCAACACCGCATCCACCCGATCCGGGGTCAACGACGAGATCAGTCCGTCATCGAGAATCCCGGCCGCGTGGATCACGCCCCGCAGCGGGTACTGCGCCGGTATCCGAGCCAGCATCGCCGCCACCGCGTCCCGATCGGCGACGTCGCAGGCCACCACCGACACCTGGGCGCCGGCCCCCTCCAGTCGGTCCACCAGGTCCGCGACCCCGGCGGCGTCAGCGCCGGCACGGCTGACCAGAACCACATGCGCGACGCCGTAGCGGTCGACGAGATGCTGTGCCAGCGCCGAACCGGCCATGCCGGTGCCGCCGGTGATCACCACGCTGCTCCCGGCCAGCCCCCCGCCGCACCCGCTGAGCACCCGGCCGGGGCCATCGGGAACGGTGAGAACGATTTTGCCGATATGGCGGGCCTGGCTGACGAACCGGTACGCCGCCGACGCGCACCGAACGTCGAAAGTCCGCAGCGGCAACGGCCGGAGGACGCCGCCGGCCAGCAGGCCCAGGATTTCGCCCAGCATCGCCGCCGTGCGGTCGGGTCCGGCCTCCATCAGATCAAAGGCCCGATACCGCACCCCGTGATACTGCTCGGCGATCGCGTCCGGATCGCGAACATCCGTCTTGCCCATCTCGATGAAGCGCCCGCCGGGGACCAACAGCCGCAACGACGCGTCGGTGAACTCACCCGCCAGGGAATTCAGCACCACGTCGACCCCGGCCCCGCCAGTGGCCGACAGGAACTTCTCCTCGAATTCCACCGTCCGCGAATCGCCGATATGGTCATCGTCGAAACCCATCGCCCGCAACGTGTCCCACTTACCGCGACTGGCTGTGGCGAACACCTCTGCGCCCCAGTACCGCGCCAGCTGCACCGCAGCCATCCCCACCCCGCCGGTGGCGGTGTGCACCAACACCCGCTCACCGGCGCGTACGCCCGCCAACACCGACAACCCATACAGCGCCGTCAAGAACACCACCGGGACACCCGCGGCCTCCGACAGTGACCACCCTTCCGGCACCGGTACCACCAAGCGCTCGTCCACCACCGCCTCGGAACCGACCACCCCCAGCAGCCCCATGACCGCGTCTCCGACCGCCGGCCCGGTCACGCCCGGACCTACTTCGACGACCACCCCGGCGCCCTCGGCCCCCAGCTGACCACCGCCGGGATACATGCCCAACGCCACCAACACATCCCGGAAATTCACCCCCACCGCGGCCACCGCCACCCGCACCTGCCCCGCAGCCAGTTCCACCCGCGGGCACGGACCGACCACCAAGTCCTCCAAGGTACCCCCGCTGCCGGGGGCCAACCGCCAGCCGCCCGACGGCAGCCGCAACACCGCGCTGGTCCGGACCGCCCTCATCCTGGCCGCATAAAGTGCGCCATCACGGATTACCAATTGTGGTTCATCACAACCGATTACCGATTGCACCGCCATGGACCCGTCGGAATCCACCAACACGATGCGGCCCGGATGCTCGGCTTGCGCCGACCGCACCAACCCCCACACCGCCGCACCGGACAAGTCCGAAACATCCTCACCGGCAAGCGCCACCGCGCCGCGCGTCAGCACCACCAACACCCCGGCCCGGTCACCACCCAGCCACGATTGCAGTACACCCAATGCCTCGGTGACGGTCGCATGCACCGACCGCACCACGTCCGGGCCGGTGGGCCCCGGCTCCCACACCGCCGTCTCCGCACCGATAGCGTTGCCGTCCAGGGTTATCGGTGACCAGCCCACCTCCAGCAATCCCTCAGCGGGAGCGGTGGCGGCCGACAACTGCTCGGCCGATACCGGGCGCATCGCCAGCGACCGGACCGACAGCATGGGCAAGCCCGCCCCATCGGCCAAGTCCACCGACACCGCGCCCGCACCGGCCGGCGCGATCCGGACCCGCGCCCGCGTCGCACCGGACGCATGCAGCGACACGCCCTGCCACGAAAACGGCAACATCGTCTGGGCCCGCGCACCCGCCTCTTCAGCGGCTGCCCCGATCGCGTGCAGCGCCGCATCCAGCAACACCGGATGCACCCCGAATCCGCTCACCTGCACGCCGGCGTCTTCCGGCAGGGCGACTTCGGCGAAGATCTCGGCCCCCCGTCGCCACACCGCCCGCAAACCCCGGAATGCCCGACCGTACTGGTAGCCCCGCTCCGCCAGCCGCCGGTAGGCACCGTCCACGTCCACGGCCGTCACCCCCGCTGGCGGCCACATCGACAAATCCGCGGCCGGCGCCGCCGGCTCGGCGCGCAACAGGCCCTGAGCGTGCAACACCCACCCCGAACCCGTCTGGCCGCCAGAGGAATACACCGACAGCGGGCGACGCCCGGACTCGGCGGCCGCACCGACCACCAGTTGCACCTGCACGCCGTCCCCCGCCGGCAGCACCAGCGGTGCCGACAACGTCAGCTCCTCGAGCAGCCCGCAGCCGACCTCATCGCCGGCGCGGATGGCCAGTTCCACAAACCCCGCCCCGGGAAACAACACCGTCCCCGCCACCGCATGATCGGCCAACCACGGTTGCGTGGCGGGCGATAACCGGCCAGTCAGCACCACTTCGCCCGAATCGGGACGCTGCACGACCGCACCCAACAGCCCGTGCTCGGCCCCGCCCAGCCCCAGGCTGCCGGCATCGCCCAGCCCGGACTCGCCCGGAGTCAACCAAAAGTGTTGCCGGGCGAACCCGTACGTCGGAAGCTCGACGCGCCGGCCCCCGAAACCGGCGATTGCGGCCCGCCAGTCCACCGCCACGCCCGCCACATGGGCCTGCCCCGCCGAGAGCCAGAACCGTTGCAACCCGCCATCGTCGCGGCCCAAGGACGGGACGATGAGCACGTCACGGCCAAGATCAAGGTCGCAGTCGGCCAGGGTCTCTTCGACGGCCGTGGCCAGCACCGGATGCGGACTGGATTCGATGAAGACCCGATACCCGGCGTCGGACGCGCTGCGCACCGCGCGCTCGAATTGCACCGTCTGCCGGATGCTTCGATACCAGTAGTCGGCATCCAAATCCGCGGTGTCCATCAGTTCACCGGTCACGGTGGAGAAGAAGGCGACCGAGGACGCACGTGGCTCGATGCCGGCCAGCGCGTCGGCGAGCGGTTCGCGGATCGCGTCGACCTGCGCGGAGTGGGATGCGTAGTCGACATCGATCTTGCGGGCACGAATGTTGTCGGTCTCGCAGCGCTGCAGTAGTTCGGCGAGGGCATCCGCCTCGCCGGACACCACCACCGCTGAAACACCGTTGACGGCGGCGATGTTCAACCGATCGCCCCACCCGGCGATCAATTCCTGTGCCCGCGCCAGGCCGCAGGCCAACGAGAGCATGCCGCCCGCGCCCGACAACTGCACCAACAGCCGGCTTCGCAGCGCCACCACCCTGGCGGCATCCTCCAGAGAAAGCGCTCCCGCCACGTAGGCGGCGGCGATCTCGCCCTGGGAATGACCGATCACCGCATCGGGGACCACGCCCACCGAGCGCCACAATTCGGCCAGCGACACCATGACCGCCCACAGCGCCGGCTGCACGACGTCGACCCGATCCAATCCGGGCGCACCCGGCGCCCCGCAGATGACGTCGATCAACGACCACTCGACGTGCTCGGCGAGGGCCTTGTCGCAGCGATGCATCTGTTCAGCGAAAACCGTTGTGGTATCCAGTAGTTGAGCCCCCATGCCGGCCCATTGCGAACCTTGACCGGGGAACACCAGCACCGTTTTGCCCACCGGCTGCGCCCGGCCCACTACCACCCCCGCGCCGGGCTCGCCGGCGGTCACTTCGGCCAGGCCACCGATGAGGTGCTCGCGATCGGAACCCACCAGCACCGCCCGGTGCTCGAACAGCGACCGCGTCGAGACCAGCGACCACCCCACGTCAACCACACGCGAATCGGGATTTTCGGTTACGTGCGCCAGCAGCCGCGCCGCCTGGTTGGCCAACGCGTCGGCCGACCGGGCCGACAACACCCACGGCACCATCACGTCATCGCCGGGTGCCACCACGCTTTCCGGATCCGGCGGGGGCTGCTCCACAATGACATGCGCATTGGTGCCGCTGATCCCGAACGAGGAAATGCCCGCTCGGCGCGGTCGGTCCCGCTCCGGCCATGGCCGCGAGTCCGTCAACAGCGACACGGCCCCGGCCGACCAATCCACGTGGGGCGTCGGCACATCCACGTGCAACGTCTTGGGCATCACCCCGTGCCGGATCGCCTGCACCATCTTGATCACGCCGCCGGCGCCCGCCGCGGCCGAGGTGTGGCCCATGTTGGATTTGATCGACCCCAGCCACAGCGGCCGGCCTTCCGGCCGGTCCTGCCCGTACGTCGCCAAAAGCGCCTGGGCCTCAATGGGGTCCCCCAGCGTGGTGCCGGTCCCGTGCCCCTCGACCAGATCCACGTCCGTCGCGTTCAGGCGGGCATTGGCGAGCGCGGCCCGGATCACCCGCTGCTGCGAAGGCCCGTTCGGCGTCGCCAACCCGTTGGAGGCGCCGTCCTGATTCACCGCGGAGCCGCGCAGCACCGCCAGCACCGGGTGCCCCAACCGTCGCGCATCAGCCAGCCGCTCCAGCACCAGCACACCGACGCCTTCGGAAAACCCGGTGCCGTCGGCGGCACCGGCGTATGCCTTGCAGCGACCGTCGGCGGCCAGGGCGCGCTGCCGGCTGAACTCGATGAACATCGCCGGGGTGGCCATCACCGTCACACCGCCGGCCAGCGCCAGATCGGACTCCCCGGACCGCAGCGACTGCGTCGCCAGATGGATGGCCACCAACGACGACGAACAGGCCGTATCCACCGATACGGCCGGGCCTTCCAACCCCAACGAATACGCCACCCGACCCGACGCCACGCTCAGCGTCGAACCGCGCAACCCGTACCGCTCCAGGTGCCCCGGCACCCGCCCCTGGCCCCCATACGAGCCATGGAAAATCCCGGCGAAAACACCCGTCGCCGAACCCCGCAACGCCAGCGGATCAATCCCGGCCCGCTCCAACGCCTCCCAGGACACCTCCAGCAGCAGGCGTTGCTGCGGATCCATCGCCAGCGCTTCGCTGGGGGCGATCCCGAAGAACGCGGCATCGAAGTCGGCGACGTCTGCCAGGAAACCACCGCAGCGGGCGTACGACTTCCCCACCGCGTCGGCATCGGAATCAAACAGCCCCGCCAAGTCCCAGCCGCGGTCCGCCGGAAAGTCCGAAACCACGTCGCGACCTTCGGCCACCATCCCCCATAGGGCCTCCGGGGAATCCACACCACCCGGATAGCGGCAACCCATTCCCACCACCGCCACCGGCTCGATGGACGCGGCCAGGTACCGGTGGTTCTCGCGCTTCAGCCGCTCGTTTTCCTTCAGCGAGGTCCGAAGAGCCCTGATGAGCTCTTCCTGATTGCCGTTCACCGGGCATAGCCTCTCGTGTCACTCACAGCGATACTTCCGCAACGGACCGGCGCCGTCACGTCGCCATCGCATCTCTCAAGGCCCAAAAAGCGACGCCTTACCGTACGAGGAGCAGTCCACGAGCACGCATCAATGCCAGCGGAGCAACACGAGTTCGGAACAGAAACCGGGACCCATCGCGATCATCAGCCCGGGGCTTTCACCCGGCGGCGGTTTGGCGATGGTGTCACGCAGCACATGCAGTACCGACGCCGACGAGAGATTGCCGATCTCGCCCAGGGAACGCCAGGTCAGTTCGAGGGCCTGTGGTGACAGGTCGAGGCTCTCGATGATCGCCTCGATGATCTTGGGACCACCGGGGTGGGTGACCCAGGCACCGATATCGGTGGTGCCCAGACCGTGCGCACCCAGGAACGTGGTGACGTCCTGCTCGATGTTTTGCCGGACCACGGCCGCCAGGTCCTTGGACAGCACCAGCTCGAAGCCCGCGGTGCCGACGTCATAGCCCATGGTGCGCAGCGAGTCGGGGTAGAGCTGGCTGCGTGAATCGAGGATGCTGGGTCCGCCGGCACCCACCTGCTCGGCGCGACGTTCGCCGACGGCCACCACCGAGCCGGCACCGTCGGCAAACAGCGCACTGCCGACCAGGCCGGGCAGCGATGGCTTGTATCCCGGGTAGGTCAACGAGCACAGCTCGACGGACACCAGGGCCGCGACGCCGTCCGGCGCTCCACGCAGGTAGTCGTGCAGCCGGGCCACGCCCGCCGCCCCCGCCACACAGCCCAGGCCGAACAGGGGCACCCGCCGCACGTCGTCGCGCAGCCCGAGCCGCCCGGCGATCCGCGCATCCAGCGACGGAACCGCCAGACCGGTGACGGTGGTCGTGACCAGAACGTCCAGGTCCTGCGGTCGCAGGCCCGCCTCGTCGAGCGCGCCCGAGAGCGCCTCACAGCCCAGGTTCACGGCGTTTTCGATGAAGATCCGGTTCGCCAGGCCGAAATCCGTCAGCGCGGGATACTGCTCCAGCGGCAGAACCAGATGCCGGCTGTTGACTTTGGCGCTGGCGTGCAGCTGCCGAACGATGTCTTCGTAACCCTCGAAATCGGGGATGCTGACGAAAAAATCGGTGAGTTCTCGCTGGGAATAGCGGTGCGGCGGCAACGCGCCGAACACCCCCGCAATGACACTCATTGGTCCCACCCCTTGGTAACGAAGATCGAGGCCGCATGGTTCGACCGGATCGCTTACAGGCGCAAGCTTAGTCGGCTTGCCGCTGCCGGGCACACAAACCAAAGTCCCCTCATCCGCCGCCCCGCAGCCGGTCCCGCAGCTCCGCACAGCCGGCCCGGACGGCATCGAGCTGCTCGGCGACCCGGATCGGCGCGGTGCCGCCCCGGGCGTCCCGCGACGCCACCGATCCCTCGATCGTCAGAACCTCACGGACCTGCGGCGTCAGCGCGGGGCTGATGGCGGCCAGCTCATCGTCGGTGAGCTGATCGAGCCCGACGTTGCGCTGCTCGGCGGCGCGCACGGCGGCCCCGGCGGCCTCGTGCGCGGATCGAAATGGCACCCCCTGACGCACCAGCCATTCGGCGATGTCGGTGGCCAGCGTGTAGCCGGCCGGGGCCAGCGCGGCCATCCGTTCGACATTGAACGTCAGGCTGGCCACCAGTCCGGCCATCGCCGGCAGCACCAGCTCCAGCTGGGCCACCGAGTCGAACACCGGTTCCTTGTCTTCCTGCAGGTCACGGTTGTAGCCGAGCGGCTGGGCCTTCAGCGTCGCCAGCAGCCCGGCCAGGTTTCCGATCAGTCGCCCGGACTTGCCGCGGGTCAGCTCGGCGATGTCGGGGTTCTTTTTCTGCGGCATGATCGAGCTGCCGGTGGACCACGAATCGTGCAGGGTGACGTAGCCGAATTCCGTCGAGCTCCAGATGATGATGTCCTCGGCCAGCCGCGACAGGTCGACGGCGATCATCGCGAAGATGAACGCCGCCTCGGCGGCGAAATCCCGGGCGGCGGTGGCGTCGATGGAATTGCCGGCGGCGGCTCCGAAACCCAGCTCCGCGGCGATCGCATCCGGGTCCAGCCCGAGCGAGGAGCCGGCCAGCGCTCCCGAGCCGTACGGGCACAGCGCCGCGCGCTTGTCGAAGTCGACGATGCGGTCCACGTCGCGCAGCAAGGGATGTGCGTGGGCGAGCAAGTGGTGGGCCAGCAGGACCGGCTGCGCGGATTGCAGATGGGTTTTACCGGGCATGATGGCGCTCGGGTGCGCGGCCGCCTGGTCGGCCAGCGCACCGACGACGTCGAGCGCCGCCGCCGCGACACGTCGCACCGCGTCGCGCAGCCACATCCGGAATTGGGTGGCCACCTGGTCGTTGCGCGACCGGCCGGCGCGGAGCCGGCCGCCCAGGTCGGCCCCCACCCGGTCGATCAGTCCGCGCTCCAGCGCGGCGTGCACATCCTCGTCGGTGACCAGCGGGCCGAAGCTGCCGTCGGCGACGTCTGCGGTGAGACTGTCCAGCCCGGCCAACAGCCCGTCACGCTGCTCTTCGGTGAGCAGTCCGGCCCGAAACAGGATCACCGTGTGGGCCTTGGACGCGATGATGTCGTAGGGCGCCAGCACCCAGTCGAAATGGGTGGACTTGCTCAGCGCGGCCAGCGCATCCGACGGCCCGTCAGCGAACCGGCCGCCCCACAGCGAGCCCTCGCGCGTGCTCACTTTTTCTCCCCGAGCCAGAAGCAGCTCACCGCAGGTCCCGGCGGGCGGCCAGTTTGGACGACAACCCGTGCACGTAGACGAACCCCTTCGCGGCCGACTGGTCGAAACTGTCGCCCTCGTCGTAGGTGGCCAGATTGAAGTCGTACAGAGATTCGGCGCTGCGCCTGCCGTTGACCGCGATGTGGCCACCGTGCAACACCATCCGAACCTCTCCGGAGACATGTTCCTGGGTCTTGGCAACGAAACTCTCCAGCGCGGCCTTCAGCGGCGAATACCACAGCCCGTCGTAGACCAGCTCGGCCCAGCGCTGGTCGGTTCCCCGCTTGAACCGGCCCACCTCCCGCTCGAGGGTGACGTGTTCGAGTTCGGCGTGCGCGGTGATCAACACCATCGCGCCCGGCGCCTCGTAGATCTCCCGGCTCTTGATGCCCACCAGCCGGTCTTCGACGACATCGAGGCGCCCGACCCCCTGCGCGCCGGCCCGGCGGTTGAGTTCCTCGATGGCGCCCAGCATCGACACCGGCGTGCCGTCGATGGACACCGGGACACCGCGCTCGAACCCGACGATGACCTCGTCGGGAGTGCTCCAGTTGAGGGCGGGGTCTTCGGTGTAGGCGTAGACGTCCTTGGTGGGCGCGTTCCACAGGTGTTCCAGGAAGCCGGTTTCCACCGCGCGGCCCCACACGTTCT
>CAYNLB010000125.1:0-13788 GCA_964397935.1 uncultured Mycobacterium sp. | reverse complement strand
CACCCGGTTGGCGATGATCGAGGTGGCGGTGCCCGTGATCGCGTACGGGTGGGCGGTGGTCGGATCGGACACCGCCATCATGGCGTAGTCGTTGTTGGAGACGCCCACGTAGACGCCCACGGGCTTGCCGCGCAGGCTGGACGCCGGGATGTGGGCTTGCTCGAGCGCCTCCCAGGTCAGCTCGAGCGCCATCCGCTGCTGTGGATCGATGTTGTCGGCTTCGGTCTTGGCGACGGCGAAGAACTCGGAGTCGAAGCCCTTGATGTCCTTCAGATAGCCGCCGCGGGTGCGGGCCTTCGCCATCCGCTCCGCCAGCCGCGGCTCTTGCAGGAATTCCGACCAACGACCCTCGGGCAGGTCCGTGATGGCGTCGCGGCCCTCCAGCAACGCCTGCCAGGTCTCGTCGGGGCTGTTCATGTCGCCGGGCAGGCGGGTGGACAACCCCACGATGGCGATGTCGACCCGCTCGGCCGGGCCGGTGCGCGACCAGTCCGTGTTGTCGTCGCCCGATGTGTCGGTTTCGGGCTCGCCCTCGATGATCCGGGTGGCCAGCGACTCGATGGTCGGATGCTGAAAAGCCACCGCGACCGACAACGTGACACCGGTCATGTCTTCGATGTCGGCGGCCATCGCCACGGCATCGCGAGACGACAGCCCCAGCTCCACCATCGGCACCGACTCGTCGATCGACTCGGCCGACTGCCCCGTGCACTTGGCCACATAGTTGCGCAGCCACTGCCGCATCTCAGGGACTGTCATGTCGGGTTTGTCGGCGGGACTGGCGGGTAGGTTGCCCGCCGGGTTGCCGTTGTCCGGTGCGATGGAGTCGTCTTGGAAATCAGCCATGGTTAGGAGTTCAGTTCGATTCGGAGGCAAAGGCGGTCGGAGAACCTATGCCGCTGCGCAGGCTGCCGTCGAGGTAGGCGGCACGGCAGGCGCGGCGGCCGATCTTGCCGCTGGAGGTGCGCGGAATCAAACCGGCCTGCACCAGCAGCAGGTCACGGACGGTAACGCCGTGCCGGACGGCGATGGCCGCCCGGATGTCGTCGGCGATGGGCTGGTAGTCGAGCTTGTGCGTACCCGCGGCACGCTCAGCGACGATGACCAGCTGCTCGGAGGTGTCCTCGGGGTCATAGGTCAGACCGGCGTGCGGGTTGTCGAAGACCTCCTCGGGCAGCTGGTTGGCCGGGACCGAGAACGCGGCGACGTAGCCGGTGCGCAGCGCCTTGTTGGCTTCCTGCGCCGAGTACTCGAGGTCCTGCGGGTAGTGGTTGCGGCCGTCGACGATGACCAGGTCTTTGATCCGGCCGGTGATATAGAGGTTGTCCTTGTAAAAGGTGCCGTAGTCGCCGGTGCGCACCCACAGCCCGTCGTCAGCGGCGCCCTCGGCGTGCGACTGGGTGATGCGTGATTTGAGGATGTTTTTGAAAGTTTCGGAGGTCTCGGCCTCTTTCCCCCAGTAGCCGGTGCCGAGGTTGTTGCCGTGCAACCAGATCTCGCCGATCTGCCCGTCCGGCAGCTCGCTGGCCGTGTCGGGATCGACGATGACGGCCCATTCGTCGACCCCGATGACGCCCGCGGAAACCTGCGCGACGGCGTTGGGTGCATCCGGGGCCACCTCGACGAAGCGTTGCTTGTTGAGCGCGTCGCGGTCGACGTGAATGACGGTCGGCGCTTCGTCCATCGGAGTGGTGGAGACGAACAGCGTTGCCTCGGCCAGGCCGTAGGACGGTTTGATCGCGGTCTCGCGCAGGCCGTAGGGCGCAAACGCTTCGTAGAACTTGCGCATCGATGCCGGGGACACCGGCTCGCTGCCGTTGAGAATCGCTTTGACGTTGCTCAGGTCCAGCGGCGGCTCACCTTCCTTGGGCACACCGCGCACCGCGGCATGGTCGAAGGCGAAGTTCGGCGCGACCGTGATGACCTCGCATTCCGGGTCGTCGTCGGGCTTGCGCGCCATCTCGCGGATCCATCGGCCGGGCCGGCGCACGAACGCGGCCGGCGTCATGAAGGTGAAGTTGT
The DNA here is from genome assembly GCA_964397935.1 of uncultured Mycobacterium sp. Taxonomy (GTDB): domain Bacteria; phylum Actinomycetota; class Actinomycetes; order Mycobacteriales; family Mycobacteriaceae; genus Mycobacterium. The sequence continues at coordinate 11,766 of CAYNLB010000125.1, read as the reverse complement.
GACCGATCACCGGCGACAGCAGCGCCGTGATCAGGCCCATGTCGTGGAAGAACGGCAGCCAGGACAGCCCGCGGTCACCTTCCTTGCCTTCGAGCCCCTGCAGCACCTGCAGCACGTTGGTGGGCAGGTTCAGATGGGTGATCTGCACGCCGGTCGGTGTGCGGGTGGACCCGGAGGTGTACTGCAGGTAGGCGATGGTGTTCTCGTCGGCCTCCGGCTCCTGCCAGGTGGAGGCGACCTCGTCGGGTACCGCATCGACGGCGATCACGCGGGGCCGTTCCTTGGCCGAACGGGCGCGGATGAACTTGCGGACACCTTCGGCGGCGTCGGTGGTGGTCAGGATCGTCGAGGGAGTGCAGTCATCGAGCACGGCATGCAGACGGCCCACGTGGCCCGGCTCGGACGGGTCGAACAACGGCACCGCGATCCGGCCCGCATACAGAGCGCCGAAGAAGGCGATGAGGTAATCCAAGTTCTGCGGGCACAGGATGGCGATCCGGTCACCCGCTTGGGTGACCTGCTGCAGACGCGCGCCCACGGCTCGGTTGCGGGTACTGAAATCGCGCCAGACGATGTCGCGTGCCACACCGTCACGTTCGGTGGAAAAGTCGATGAACCGGTAGGCCAGCTTGTCGCCGCGAACCTTCGCCCACTTCTCTACGTGACGAACCAGGTTGGTGTTATCCGGGAACCTGATCTTTCCATTCACAATGAATGGGTTGTGGTACGCCATTCCGCTCTCCTGTCACAACACTTTGTAGGTCAGCTACGCCGACGGTTACCTCTACCGACGGGCCACCGCTCGCGTGGTCCCGCTGGAGAACTCCGGTCGAATGCCAGCTTCGACCCCGACCGAGTCCGCGACAAAAGTCTTGCCGTTCTTAAATTCCTCTTAATGTTAGGCGCCGCCTCGCGGCAGACCAAATCACAAGGTACCGCGCATCGTCCCGGGTACCGGGCTACCAGCGGCCTGTGTCCACTGCCTGGTCATCCGTGTTTGGGGTGTGGCGCGTTTGCGACCACTCCTTGCGCCCAGTTCAGCGTCCAGTCGGTCGCCGGCTCCCCGTCCAGACTCCAGCACTGCGTCGTGGCATACAACGCATGCACCGGCTGGCCGGCGCCCCCGGCCAGAGTGTTCAGCGTGCTCGGCAGGTTGGCCACGCTGAATGCCTCCTCCGGCGCCGCACAGATCAGGTCACCCGGAGCGCAGATCTCGTTGGTCTTGGCGTTGAGCGCACCGAAACCACCCGGCCGGGCTCCCGTCATGGTCAGACCGAGCCCGGACAACATCGGCACCTCCTGCAAGGTGACCTCGGCGCCCTGCCCCGGTGGATTGGGCCCGATGTCGTTGCCCACGCCCGGTTGGCGACGGCCGTCGGCGATCAGCGTCACACCGAGTACCAGGTCGTCGTCGACGGGTCCGCGGCCATTGCCGATGTCGCTGGCGATATCGCCGGCGATCACCGCGCCCTGCGAGAAGCCCACCAGCACGTAGCTGGTCAACGGGCACCTGTTGTTCATGTCTGTCATGGCCGCGACCATGGCACGGGTGCCTTCTGCCCGGCTGCTGTTGTAGGACATCTGGGTGTCGCCACTCAACGGATTGTGGAACTGCGCCGTGTAGGGAACGGTGTACTCCTGCACCCGGGAAGGCGGGAACTGCTCGGAAATCGGGCCCGTCACCTTGCGCAACAACGCCTCCGGGAACTCCGTCGGGTTGAGCGGATCGTCGGTCGGCGACGATTCCCAGGTGCCGGGAACCGCGACCAACTGCACGTCGGGACAGGAAGCGTCTTGGGAAGCGGGCCGCGGCTTGTGCGGATGGGTGGTCGTAGAGGACGGAGGCAAGACGCCGGGCGGCACCGCACTGGGCGCCGACTGGGGCCTGCGCAAGAACATCACCACGGCCACTATGACCAACGACACGACACCGGCCACGGTGAGGGCGGCGATCCAGGCGAGGATTCGGTGCCGTCTACGCCGGGCGTTGGTAGCCATGTTCTCCTGCTAGCAGTGTCGGAAGATCGCAGCGAGGCGACCGCCGCGCGCTCTACTGCACGCTTTACACGGTACCGGCTTGCCGCCCGCTGCTGCCCGTAGCGCGGCCGGCGCCGGTGGTGTTGGTGACCCGCTCGACTAGCGGATCGCGCCCACGATGTCGCCCGACATGGCACCCAGTTGACCCGACCACGAGCCCCACCCGTTGTCGCCGCCGCCGGGAAAATCGAAGTGGCCGTTGTGCCCGCCGACGTTGCGGTACTGCTGGTAGAACTCGCGGGAGCTGCCCATGGCCGCACCCGCCTGGCCGATCATCGCGGCGGGATCGCTGGCCCCCATGTTCATCGGGCTGTAGACCCACACCCGGGTGTTGTTCTGCGCCAGCAGCGAGGCATGCACGTACGGGTCGTGCCACTTCCACCGGCCCAGCTGTGGGGCGCCCCACATGCCGTTGCCGTCCACGCCGCCGAATTGCTGCAGGCCGGCCAGGATCGCGCCGTTGTAGTTGGTGCTCGACGGGTACAGGAATCCCGACATCGAACCGGCAAAGCCGAACCGGTCGGGGTGGAACGCGGCGAGCGCCATGGCCGCGTAGCCGCCCTGAGAGGCACCCACGGCGGCGTGCCCGCCGGGCGCCAGGCCCTTGTTGGCGGCCAGCCAGTCGGGCAACTCACTGGACAGGAAGGTGTCCCACTGCTTGCTGCCGTCCCGCTCCCAGTTGGTGTACATGCTGTAGGCGCCCCCGGCGGGTGCCACCACCGAGATCCCCTTACCGGCCAGCGTGTTCATCGCATTGCCGGCGGTGACCCAGTTGCTTACGTCCGGGCCTGCGTCGAAGGGATCGAGCAGGTAGACGGCGTGGGGCCCGCCAGCCAGGAAGGCCACCGGGATGTCACGCCCCATCGCCGCCGACGGGACCATCAGGCTTTCGTAGCCGGCCGCCCTGGCCTGACCGGTGGCACCGGTCACCACCGTCGCAGCGACCAACCCGACCGCTAGTGCGGCGAGCCCGCACATCCGAAGAAGCGTTGACAGACTCCGTACCACCCGCATGTCCACCCTCCATCGTGTAGTCGCTGTGTGCACATTAGCCAGCGCTCCTTGGCAGCTGCTCTGCAGGGTAGTGAAACAGGTCACACTTTGGCCAGAAACGGCTAACGGCGGGACCCCCGGAGGGTTCCCGCCGTCAGTCGCATCGCTCTCGTGTTTAGGTGCCCTGGGTATTGCCGGCGTTGGAAGCAGCGGCCGGACCGGCGCCCGGCGTAGCACCCAGCGTTGCCTGCAGATCACCCTTCATCGCCTTGACCTGCGCACCCCAGTACGGCCAGTCGTGGGTGCCGTTGGCGTCGAAGTTGAACACCGCGTTGTGACCGCCGGCGGCGTTGTAGGCGTCCTGGAACTTCAGGTTGCTGGTCCGCACGAAGCCCTCCAGGAACTTCGCCGGCAGGTTGTCCCCACCGAGGTCCGACGGCTTGCCGTTACCGCAGTACACCCAGATGCGGGTGTTGTTCGCGACAAGCTTGCCGACCTGCAGCGTCGGGTCGTTGCGCGCCCACGCCGGGTCGCTCTTCGGTCCCCACATGTCGGCGGCCTTGTAGCCACCGGCGTCACCCATGGCCAGGCCGATCAGCGACGGCCCCATCCCCTGCGACGGGTCCAACAGCGCTGACAACGAACCGGCGTAGATGAATTGCTGCGGGTGGTAGGCGGCCAGAATCAGCGCCGACGACCCCGCCATCGACAGACCGACCGCGGCGCTGCCGGTCGGCTTGACCTCTTTGTTGGCCTGCAGGTACTGCGGCAGCTCGGAGGTCAGGAAGGTTTCCCACTTGTAGGTGGTGCAGCCGGCCTTGCCGCAGGCGGGCTTGTACCAGTCCGAATAGAAGCTGGATTGACCGCCGACCGGCATGACGACCGAGAGGCCCGACTGGTAGTACCACTCGAATGCCGGGGTGTTGATGTCCCAGCCGTTGTAGTCGTCCTGCGCGCGCATACCGTCGAGCAGGTACAACGCCGGCGAGTTGGCGCCACCGCTCTGGAACTGAATCTTGATATCGCGGCCCATCCCAGCGGAAGGAACCTGCAGGTACTCAACTGGCAGACCCGGGCGCGAGAACGCCGCAGCGGTCGGCGAGCCCCCCACGGCGCCAATCAGACCCGAGAGCAGGGCCGCGCCAGCGGTCCCCACCACGAGCCGGCGCGGCATACGTGCCACGGCGGCGCGCAACTTGTCGACAAGCGTCATCCTTGCTTCCTCACCCTTCTTCGGCCTTTCGGCGCATTCCTCCGATGGGGCGCACCCTCGAATTTGGTCAGACTGCACGCGCCTAAACTCAATTGCACGGCTCCTCCCCGGGCCGTCCCGCCCCGCGTCGTCGCCGCGCCAAGCGCAGCAGTGCCCGTGTAGTCAACCACACCATCCGTAATTCGGTCGCATCGAGGCGCTCGGGCAAACGTTCGATCGGCGCTTCTTCCCACCGGTTTTCGAGCCAAACGTGTGCTTTAAAAACTGGCGTTTTCGCATGTGATTGCCCAGGATCCGGTACCGGTCGGCGTCGAGATGTGATGTTTCTGTCAATTTGGCACCGGCTGGCCGTCATTGGTGCGAAACCCGTCGAAAATTCTTCTGCCCGGCCCCTACTCGCGAGGGGGTGGCGGCACTTCGTCGGGCACGGGGAGCCCGCACCTGGCCAGCTCGTACCGTGGGACGCGGTCGATCCGGTACTTGGTGAATTCATAGGAGTGCAGCACGTTGGAGATGAACCGGTGTGGCGTCATCGGGGCGCGCACCGAGGCCAGCACCGATTGCGTCTCGGGGCATTGCAGGGCCGTCACCGCCTCTGCGACCCACTGCTCGTCCAGATAGCCGGGAATCCCCGGATACACCTTCACCCAGGGACCGTCGGCGATCACCCAGTCCGGGAAGAGGTTCTTGTCATGCCCGATGCGGGCGTGCTTCAACCGTTCGGTGTGTTGGGCGAGCGGGTTGGCCAGCCCGATTTGGTCGATCACCCGGACATCGAGTCCGACGTTCATGCCGACCATCCCGAGGTTGGTGAAAAACACTGCATGCTGCGGCTTCCGGGGCTCCTTGTCGCCGGGGGCGCTTCCCGGCGGCGGCTGGGCCATCGGCACGGTGTCCCATTGGATGTAGTTGCCCGACGGCAACAGCAGCGCTCCGTCCGGGGTGTTGTCGAGCGCCGCCAGGATGGCGGCCATCCGCGGATAGTCCAGGTAGTCAGCCGCGGTCAGCGGATGGGCGTGCCCGGTGGCCTGCGCGTAGAAGCGGCGCTCGTCGACGATTCCGGAGTATGTGACGTGGGTGGCGTCATCGCCCATCCCGGGCGAATTCGCCGCCCACAGCGACCAACCCGCCACGCACAGCCACAGCAAGCTGGCGGCACCGGCCACCCAGTAGCCCGTTTCCCGCGAATAGTCCTGGCCGTCGGGGATCAGAACCGGGATGACGGCCACCGGAGCCAGCAAACAAAACAGCGGTGCCAGCAGCACCCGCGCGTGCATGAAGTCGCCGCCCTGCCGAATCCAGTAGAGCGCCTGTAGCAGACCGCTCACCAGGACGAAGGCCACCACCGCCGGCGGGCTTTGCACCGCCCGGGCCAGCCGACCGTAGTCGGGGGCGAGCACCGGCCGGAGGAATGATGGGCGCCGACGTGCCGCCATCAACAGCACGCCCAGCGGCACCAGCAGCATGACCGGCACCCAAACCGCGTAGGGCGCATCGAAGTTCGCGAGATAGATCATGCCCTGGGACCACTTGTCCCCGGCCGCGTCCTTGGCCAGGGCGGTACCGGGCACCAGCAAGCCGTAGTAGCCCATCCGGAAGATTTCATAGCCGACCGGCAGCAATCCCCCGGCCACCACGACCAGCGCACGGCGGCGCCATGTTCGGGCAGCGATCAACATCATGATCAGCGCCAGCCCGCCCATGAGCGCCAGCTCGGGCCGGACCAGGACGCTGAAGCCGGCGACAAATGCCAGCGCACCGATGAAGGCCTTGTTATCCGGACGGTTCCGCACTGGCTGCGCCCAGCAGACCATCATCCACCACAGCAACCCGAGGTAGGCCAGTGTCAGCCCGCACTCCAGCCCGGACGTGGCGAAGTCACGCGACGGCGGTAGCGCGACGTACACCAGCGCCCCGGCGGGCAGCATGATCGCCTTGCGACCGCGCAGGCTGGGCGCGTACAACCGGGCGGCGCCCAGCATGAGCAGCGCCACGCCCAGCACCGAAAGCACCAGGGCCAGCGCCAATGCGACATACTCCATGCGCATCGGGCCGCCGACCCAGCTACCCACGTACATCAGATAGGTCCACGCCGTGGAGGTGTTCGCCTCCACCCGCTCGCCCTGATTGAAAACCGGGCCGTTGCCGGCCAGCAGATTGCGCACCGTGCGCAGCACGATCAGTCCGTCATCGGCGATCCAGCGTCTCTGCCAGCTCCCCCAGGCGAACAGCCCGGTGACCGCCGCGACACTGATCCACAGGCTGACCCGCACCACGGTGGTGTACGGAAACACCGGCCAGCCCAACCGCCTGACCGCCGGACGGCGGCGCACCATCCCCGCTTTCAGGGCCTGCAGTTCGGGGCTAGCCGAAGGCAACGGCCGCTCCCACCGTTGCGATCCACGCCAGCGCCAGCAGCTGCAACACCCGGTCGCGCAGCGCGATGTCCTCGGGCTCCCCGGCCAACCCGCCGTCGACGTCGACGGCGTAGCGCAGGATCGCGATGGTGAACGGGACCATCGACACGGCGAACCAGGATCCCGAATGGCGGTCCCGCTCGAACGCCCACAACCCGTAGCACACCACCACCGCGGTGGCCGACAACGTCCAGACGAATCGCAGGTAGGTGCTGGTGTAGCTTTCCAGCGCCTTGCGGATCTTGGCGCCGGTGCGCTCGGCCAGCTGTAGCTCGGCGTAGCGTTTGCCGGCCACCATGAACAGTGACCCGAAGGCCATCATCAGCAAAAACCATTGCGACAGTGGGATATCGGCAGCCACGCCGCCGGCGATGGCCCGGAGTAAAAACCCCGACGAGACGACGCAGATGTCCATCACCGCTTGGTGCTTGAGCCCGAAGCAGTACGCCAGCTGCATTGCGAGGTAGACGGCCATCACCAGCGCCAGATCCGGCGTCAGCAGCCAGGAGATCCCGAGCGAGGCCGCGCCCAGCGCTACCGCGAGGGTGTAGGCCAGCCACCGGGGTACTACGCCCGCCGCGATCGGCCGGAACCGCTTGGTCGGGTGCTCGCGGTCGGCATGCACGTCGCGCACGTCATTGATCAGATAGATCGACGATGCCGCCAGACAGAACACCACGAACGCCACCGATACCTTGGTCAGCACCTCGGCGTAGTCGTAGCGGACCGGGCCGCCCAGCGCGGCCAGCGGCGCGGCCAGCACCAGCACGTTCTTCACCCATTGGCGCGGTCTGATCGCCTTGATGACCCCGATGATCAGGTTGCCCGGCGGTCCGGTCACCACGTCCTCACTCATGGGCCACACCTCCCCCGCTCGGCCGGCCATTCCCCGGCAGCCGGCTTTCCAGCCGTTCAGCGACCCGCGCGACGACGACACCCAGGGCGACGCCGCAGGCCACGTCGCTCGGGTAGTGCACCCCCAGCAGTATCCGCGACAGCGCCATCGGGGGGATCAACGCCGCGGGTAACGGCAGGCCGGTGGCCCTGCCGATCAGGATGGCGGCGGCCGTGGTGGAGGTGGCATGCGCGGAGGGGAAACTCAGCCGGCTGGGCGTGCCGACATTGACCACGACGGCGGGATGATGGGGCCGTTCGCGCCGCACCAACCGCTTGACCAAGACCGCGGCGGCATGCGCCACGAATGCACCGGCCCCGGCCACCAGCCAATCCCGGCGTCGCCGCGGCATCAATAGCGCGCCGAGCAACGCCACAGTCACCCAGCCGATGCTGTGCTCTCCGAAGTGGGAAAGTCCTCGCGCCGCGGTCAGCGCACCGGGACGGTCGGCCAGCGCCGACTGAACGGCCACCAGTGCGGCCACCTCGCCGCGCGGGGCGGCCGATTCAGGCATGCTTCGGCTCGCTGCCGGCGGGAGGGCGTGCCGCCGACTGGGGGTACCGCCCGCTTGCGGGGCACAGCGCCGTCTCCCACTTCTGCTTGCTGGACAGCACAGGCAACGCAGCCCGGTACGTCCGGCGCATCTCGTCGAACGAGCTCGCCAGCCGACGCTGACGGCGCAGCGAGGCGAGCAGCAACGAGAACATCTTCGACCGATCGCGCTGCCGGTAGACCACACCACACCCGTCGGCCGTCGTGACAGTGGCGCCGTCGAGCGTGCACAGCCGGAACCAGCGCGCATCCTGGGTCGGCACGTTGTACTCCGGGCGCCGATGGGATTCCGGGTCAGCCTTGGTCATGTTGTGCAAGATGCCGCGCGCCAGCCGGAAGCCGATGGACACGGGGTTGGCCGGCGGCTTCATCGCCTTGTTCTTGTTCGACGGCGGCGGCAGCTCACTGGCCGCCGCCACGACCACCGCGTCCGGGTATTCCTTGCGCATGCGGTGCACTTCAGGCAGTGCCGATTCCAGAATCGAAAAGATGTGCTCCGGGCCGGCCAGGAAGTCGTCGATCGCCTTGTTCTGGATGGCTACAGTCGAATATTCAAGGCAGGCAAGGTGTTTCAGCGTCGCCTTGAGGTGGCTGCGGATCAGTCCGGTTACGTCGCCGTCCCAGTGCATTGCGGCCACCACCAGCCGGTTGCGAAGATGGAAGTACGCCTGCCAGTCGATGGCGTCGTCCTTGTCGCTCCAGGCCATGTGCCAGATCGCCGCGCCGGGCAGGGTGACCGTCGGATATCCGTGTTCGGCAGCCCGCAGGCCGTAGTCGGCGTCGTCCCATTTGATGAAGAGCGGCAACGGTTGTCCGAGCTCTTCGGCGACCTGCCGCGGGATCATGCACGTCCACCAGCCGTTGTAGTCGACATCGATGCGCCGGTGCAACAGCTTGCTTTGATCGTTGTTGTCGTTCAACGGATATTCGGCGAAGTCATGGTCGTACTCGGCGTGCGGCGCGGCGGTCCACATGAAGTTGGACCGGTCCACGACCTCGCCCATGATGTGCAGGTGCGACGGCTCCTGCAGATTGAGCATCTGGCCACCGACCAGCATCGGGCACTTGGCGAAGCGGTGCATCGCCAACACCCGCAGGATCGTGTCCGGCTCGATGCGGATGTCGTCGTCCATGAACAGGATTTGTTGGCAGTCCGTATTTTTCAGCGCCTCATACATCACCCGGCTGTAACCGCCGGAACCGCCGAGGTTGGGCTGATCATGGATGGAGAGCCGTTTGCCCAACCGTGCGGCCGCCGCGGGAAAGTCGGGATGATCGCGGACCTTGCGCACGCCCTGGTCGGGAACTATCACCGCGCCGATAACCTGGTCCACCAACGGATCTGCGGTGAGCTCAGCCAGCGCGTTGACGCAGTCGGCGGGGCGGTTGAACGTCGGAATGCCGACGGCGATGTTGGCGTTGCCCGGGGCGGGTTCGGGGGCATACCAGCCGCCGCCGAGCAGGCTGACCGCGGTGTCGGTGGTGATGTCGAACCAGACCCAGCCGCCGTCCTCGAACGGCTGCAGCCCGACCTCGACCTCCACGACCTGAGCCTTATCCTCGGCGTCGCCGAACTGGCGGCCCTCCACGAAGATTCGCGCACCGGTGGCCTTGGTTCGATAGACGTCGATGCGTCCGGATCCGGTCACCTCGACCCGCAAAACCACCGACTTACATATCGTCCAGCGGCGCCAGTAGCTGGCCGGAAAGGCATTGAAATACGTGGCGAACGACACCTCGGACTCCATGCCGATCTGCAGTGAGGTGCGGCTTGTCGCGTGCGCGCGCCGGGCGTTGGTGGTCGACTCTTCGAGGTACAACTTGCGTACGTCGAGGGGCTCACCCGGACGCGGCAGGATAATGCGGGACAGCAGGCTGAAGGCGGTCATGCGCGCGCGCCTTCCTCTTGCTGCAACGGGACGCCGTCCCGCAGGTGCGGGGCGAGGACGTTGTCGTACATGTTCAAAGCGCTGGCGATTGCCATATGCATATCCAGATACTGGTAGGTGCCCAGCCGTCCGCCGAAAAGTACCTTCGACGATGCGGTCTCGGATTTCGCCCGCGCCCGGTACGCGGCCAACAGGTTGCGGTCGGCCTCGGTGTTGATCGGATAGTAGGGCTCATCGTCATCTTCGGCGAAGCGGGAGTACTCCCGCATGATCACCGTCTTGTCGTTGGGGTACTCGCGTTCGGGGTGGAAGTGCCGGAACTCATGGATGCGGGTGTAAGGCACGTCCAGATCGTTGTAATTCATCACCGGCGTGCCTTGAAAGTCACCACAATCCGCCAACACTTCCACCTCGAAGTCCAGGGTGCGCCAGCCGAGCCGGCCTTCGGCGTAGTCAAAGTAGCGGTCCAGTGGGCCGGTATAGACGACCGGCGCCTCGGGACTGTCCGCGCGCAGTTGATCGCGGACAGCGAACCAGTCGGTGTTCAGCCTGACCTCGATCCGGTCATCGGCGGCCATGTTCTGCAGCCACGCGGTGTAACCCTGGACCGGCAGGCCCTCGTAGGTGTCGCTGAAGTATCGGTTGTCGAAGGTGTAGCGCACCGGCAGCCTATTGATGACGGCAGCCGGAAGCTCAGCGGGATCGGTCTGCCACTGCTTGGCGGTATAGCCCTTGACGAAAGCCTCGTAGAGCGGTCGCCCTATCAGCGAAATCGCCTTTTCCTCGAAATTGGCGGCGTCGACCGCCCGGATTTCAGAGGCTTGCTCCGCGATCAGCCGGCGCGCTTCGTCGGGGCTGAAGTACCTGCCGAAGAACTGCGACACCAGGCCCAGCCCCATCGGGAACTGATAAGCCTGCCCGTTGTGCATCGCGAACACCCGGTGCCGATAGTCGGTGAACTCGGTGAACTGCCGCACGTAGTCCCACACCTTCTTATTAGAGGTGTGGAAGAGGTGGGCGCCGTATTTGTGAACCTCGATGCCGGTCTGCGGCTCCGCCTCGGAGAAGGCGTTGCCGCCGATGTGCGGGCGCCGTTCAACGACGAGCACGCGCTTCCCAAGCTGGGTAGCCACGCGTTCGGCAATGGTCAGACCAAAGAATCCGGAGCCGACGACGAGGAGGTCGAAACGAGCGGTCATCGGTTGCTTAGGGTATCTGACCGCGCGGGCCTAACCCATTTGGCGAGGCTGGGAAGTCGGGGTTCGGTCGCTCGGGACGCCCTTGAATTCGCGGTTACAGCCAAGGGTGCAATTGCCTCACGATTCAATATCGCCACTCTAGTCACAACAATCTCACTCGTACCATCGATTCTGTGCGGGTCATGCCAGAGACGACGGGCATGGCCCCCGACACAACACATAGTCCAGATTGAGGAGACTTCCGTGCCGAACCGACGCCGACGCAAGCTTTCGACAGCCATGAGCGCGGTCGCCGCCCTGGCAGTCGCGAGTCCTTGCGCATACTTCCTTGTTTACGAATCGACTGTGGGTAACAAGGCGCCCGAGCACCACGAGTTCAAGCAAGCGGCAGTGATGACCGACCTGCCCAACGAACTCATGTCTGCGCTATCGCAGGGGCTGTCGCAGTTCGGGATCAACCTACCCCCGGTGCCTGCTCTCAGCGGCGGTACCGGCACCCCAGGCCTGACCAGCCCCGGCCTCGGTACCCCGGGCCTCGGTACCCCGGGCCTCGGTACCCCGGGCCTGACCA
>CAYNLB010000124.1:0-13809 GCA_964397935.1 uncultured Mycobacterium sp. | reverse complement strand
GGCAGCGACGTGCCCTCGTCCAACTATTCCAGGCCAGCCGGAATCCGTCGACGCCACGGGTCCCACCCGGAATTCACCCGGGCAACCATCCCGGGGTCAGTACTCGATGATCCTAGTCAGATACGGCGTCATACCGGGCTTGCGGACCGGGCTGACCGTCACTTTGCCCGCGATGCTGGACGCCTCCAGCATCTGGCCGTTGCCCAGGTACATGGTGACGTGCTGGCCACCTCCCGGCCCGTAAAAGATCAGGTCGCCGCGCCTGGCCTGGTCCGGAGGAATGTGGCGGCCGGCGTTGTACTGGTCACCCGAGAACCGCGGGATCAACACGCCCACCCCGGCGAACATGTACCGCATCAGGCCCGAGCAGTCGAAGCCGGTCGTGCCGGCCCCGGAGTCAACACCTTTGCTGGGGCCCTGCAGCGAGCCCCCGCCCCACGAATATGGCACGCCCATCTGGGAGCCGCCGCGCTTGATCACGTACTCGATGGCCTGGCGGCCGTAGACGCGCGGAATCTTGGCACCGGGTTTGGTGGCGGCGGTCGGGACGTCGTTGCCACCGAGGTTGATGCCGAGCCCGCCCAGGAATTGCTTGCCCAAATTGAGCGTGGTCTGGGTGGCCTGGGCGGTCGCTTGCAGCGACGCGGTGGCGACCGAAAGCGGGTCTCCCGGAGCGCCGGCGCTGATGATCGCCGGCAGGGTGGGATCCCACGGGCCGGGGTCGGCCGTGGCAGGGCTGGCCACAGACAACATCAGCCCGGTCACCACTGTGCTGATCCAGGTGAGGTTGGTCAGGCGAAACCGATTGCGGCGCATGGCTCCTCGTTCAGTACTCGATGTAGCGGACTACGTAGGGCGTCATACCGCTGGTGCGCACCGGCGCGACACGGACCCTCAGGCCGACGTCGGGGGCCTCGAGCATCTGGCCGTTGCCCAGGTAGATGGTCACGTGCTGGCTGCCGCCCGGTCCGTAGAAGATGACGTCACCGCGGCGCATCTGCGAGGACGGGATCTTGCGACCCAACTTGTACTGCGCCCCGGAGTAGTGCGGCAGCTTGATGCCCACTCCGGCGAACGAATACAAGACCAGACCCGAACAGTCGAAGCCGACCGTGCCGGACCCGGAGTCGATTCCCCTACTCGGGCCGGCCGCGTTGCCACCACCCCAGGAGTAGGGCACGCCGATCTGCGACATGCCGCGACGGATCACGTACTCGCTGGCCTGCCGCCCGTACACCCGCGGAATTCGCCCGTAGGACGAACCGGGAGCGGCGTTGGTGAAGCCGGTGTCGTCGGGTCTGAGGATGCCCAACTGCTGCAGGAATTTGCGCCCCATGTTGGCGGTGGCCTGAGCCGACGTGACCGAGATGCCCAATACCCGGTTCACCACAGCGACCGGGTCACCGGGGATGTTGGCGCTGGGGATCATCGGCAGCGTGGGATCCCACAATCCGTCCCAGCGGCGGCCCCCGGCAGAGGTCGCCGGCGCGTCCGGAGATTCGTTCCCCCACCGGTCGCCCGACCCCGGGGCGGCGGGGCCGTTTCTTTCCGCCGACCATCGCCGCGCGGCCTCGCGCTGGGCAGCCTCGAGTTTGGTCCGGGCGTCGTCGCGCTCGGCGGCCAGGCGAGTGACCTCTTCGCGTTGCTCGCCGAACTTGCGCTTGGAGTTGGTGAGCGCCGCCACCGCGGCATCCTGGCTGTTTTTGGCATCGGCGGCGGCCTTGTCGGCCTTCTGCTTGGCCAGCCGCGCCGCCGACTCCTTGTTCACCTGCTCGGTCCGGGCCCGCTGCAGCTTGGTCATCACCGCCGCCGCACTGGCGTTCAGGGTCCTGGCGGCCGACTCGGTGGCGATGATGTCCTCGGGGCTGCTCGCGGTGAGGTAGCTGCCCGACGGCCCGTTCATATAGGTGGCCGCCGCGAAAGCGTCGAATCGGTGCTGCGCTGCGCCGATCGCCGCGTTGGCGTCCTTGACCGCCTGCCGACTGACCTCGAGCTCGTGTTGGGCTGCTGCGGCGTCGTCCCGGGCGCTCTCCACGTCGACCAGGGCCTTGTTGACGCTTTCCTGCTCCATCTGGATTTCGGCGCTGAGATCTTCCAGGCGCTGGTTGGCATTGGCGACGTCCGCGATCAGTGCAGCCAAGGTGTCAGCGGCCGGGTCACTGTGCGCCAGTCCGGGCGTACATACGAGCAGAGCCACGCTCAACACCGATGGCACGACCGGACGGACCAGCCTCGCGGCCGGTCGCGCAGAAGAGCCCCAGCGTATGCGTCTCATTCGACTCAGGTCTCCTACGGTTCAATGCAACGGGTGGCGCCGACCACGACTTTCTCTAAAGGCGCCATACACAACACCAGCATCATTTGCACCGTACGTCACATATTTGGGAGCGGAAATGCTCCTAACAAATCGCACTCTCTACGTGTGTTTAATGTGACCGAACGGTGACCTGCGATGTTTGCCACATGAGGCCGCTGACGATTGCCGAATTCACCGGCTTGGAGCCGGATTCACGTGTCAGGCGCCGTTGTCAGGCTGTTCTACCTGCGTTGACTCGGAGTCCACCGACGTTGCTGACCGCCTACTGCGGAGCTGTAAGAACCGGGTGCCGACAGCCGCAGCGAACACGGCGATCAGCAGGAAAATGGTCAAGCCGGTCCAGGGAAATTCAGGGGCATTCAACTCACCCAAGAAGTGCTGCGCGGAGACGACCGGGTTGCCGGTCTTCGCGATGTCCTCGCCCGCTTCCAGCGTGACGCGTGGGAACTGGGTGCTGTAGGTGCCGACGTAGCTCGGACTCAGGGTCAGGACCGTGGCATCGTCGTAGTCCGCGCCGACCACCGTCGAGATATCGCGCAACGGTGTGTCGTTCGGCGGGTTGTGGTCGAGCAGCACGATCTTGAGGTTGATGCCGTCGGCGTGCGCCTGGTTGACGACGTCAAGCAGCCCCGGCATGGCCTCCGGCGGCGCGCTGACACCGGACGCGGCGACCTGAGCTTTGATCACGGTCATGTCGACGTCGACCGGAATGTAGACGGGCGGGAGCGGGCGCAGAAAAAAGGCGGTCATCGTGTCCCTCCTACTGCGGCGTCACGCTGGCGTGACGCTCGGCTACGGCGGTCACTCTAGCGTGACGCCCGCAAGCGGGTGGCGCCCCCAGCTCGGCGCATGTTGGAGCCCGAGCAGGGGTTTAAACCCCGGCCTGACCAGACAAGACTGAAACGTACGGGTGCCCGCCGTAATGCAGGACAAGCGTACTGTTAAGCTGGCACGCGCCGCCGACACGGCCCGTCGGCGGAAGAACTTGATCCCGGGAGTTGATGTGACTAGCAAAGATTCTGTGAACTCGTTCGGAGCACGCGACACCCTCGAAGTCGGCGACAAGGGTTACCAGATCTATCGTCTCGACGCCGTACCCAACACGGAGAAACTCCCCTACAGCCTCAAAGTCCTCGCGGAGAACCTGCTGCGCAACGAGGACGGCAGCAACATCACCAAAGACCACATCGAGGCCATCGCGAATTGGGATCCGAAGGCAGAACCCAGCATTGAGATCCAATACACGCCGGCCCGCGTGGTGATGCAGGACTTCACCGGGGTGCCCTGCATCGTCGACTTGGCCACCATGCGGGAGGCCATCGGCGACCTGGGCGGCAATCCGGAGAAGGTGAATCCGCTGGCGCCTGCCGACCTGGTCATCGATCACTCGGTGATCGCCGACCTGTTCGGCCGAGCCGACGCTTTCGAGCGCAACGTCGAAATCGAGTACCAGCGCAACGGAGAGCGCTACCAGTTCCTGCGCTGGGGTCAGGGCGCTTTCCGCGACTTCAAGGTGGTGCCGCCGGGCACCGGCATCGTGCACCAGGTGAACATCGAATACCTGGCGCGGGTGGTGATGTCCCGCGCGGACGCGCAGGGCACGGTGGTGGCCTACCCCGACACCTGCGTGGGCACCGACTCGCACACCACGATGGTCAACGGCCTCGGCGTTCTCGGCTGGGGCGTGGGTGGCATCGAAGCCGAGGCCGCGATGCTCGGCCAGCCGGTGTCGATGCTGATCCCCCGGGTCGTCGGCTTCAAGCTGGCCGGCGAGATCCAGCCGGGCGTCACGGCCACCGACGTGGTGTTGACCGTCACCGAGATGCTGCGTGAGCACGGTGTGGTCGGCAAGTTCGTCGAATTCTACGGCGAAGGCGTGGCCGAGGTGCCGTTGGCAAACCGCGCCACCCTGGGCAACATGAGCCCCGAATTCGGTTCCACCGCAGCAATTTTCCCGATCGACGAGGAGACCCTCGCGTATCTGCGGTTCACCGGGCGCGACGAGGAACAGCTGAAGCTGGTCGAGGCCTACGCCAAAGAGCAGGGCATGTGGCACGACCCCAAGCACGAGCCGGCGTTCTCGGAGTATCTCGAGCTCAACCTGTCCGATGTGGTGCCGTCGATCGCCGGACCCAAGCGGCCGCAGGATCGGATCGCGTTGTCAGACGCCAAGTCGACGTTCCGCAAGCAGATTGTCGGTTATGCCGGCGACGGTGCTGCGGGCCACGACGAGCACTCCAAGCTGGACGAGGTGATCGAGGAGACGTTCCCGGCCAGCGACCCCGGGCAGGTTTCCAACGGTCACGCCGACGAGGTCCCGGTGGTGCATTCGGCCGCCGCACGCTCGACGGGCCGGGTGAGCAAGCCGGTGACGGTGAAGTCCGACGAACGCGGCGAGTTCGTGATTGATCACGGCGCGGTGGTGATCGCCGCGGTCACGTCGTGCACCAACACGTCCAACCCCGAGGTGATGCTGGGCGCGGCGCTGCTGGCCCGCAATGCCGTCGAGAAGGGGTTGTCCTCCAAGCCATGGGTGAAAACCTCGATGGCGCCCGGCTCCCAGGTGGTCAGCGACTACTACGAGAAGGCCGGCCTGTGGCCGTATCTGGAGAAGCTCGGCTTCTATCTGGTCGGCTACGGCTGCACCACCTGCATCGGCAACTCCGGTCCGCTGCCCGACGAGATCTCCAAAGCGGTCAACGACAACGACCTCTCGGTGGCCGCGGTGTTGTCCGGCAACCGGAACTTCGAGGGCCGCATCAACCCCGACGTGAAGATGAACTACCTGGCGTCGCCGCCGCTGGTGGTGGCCTACGCGCTCGCCGGGACCATGGACTTCGACTTCGACAAGGAGCCGCTCGGCAAGGGCGCAGACGGCAAAGACGTCTTCCTCAAAGACATCTGGCCGTCGCAGAAGGACGTGTCCGACACCATCGCATCGGCGATCAACCGGGAGATGTTCACCAAGAACTACGCCGACGTCTTCAAGGGCGACGAGCGGTGGCGCAACCTGCCGACCCCCAAAGGCAACACCTTTGAGTGGGACGAGGATTCGACGTACGTGCGCAAACCTCCGTTCTTCGAGGGCATGTCGGCGGACCCGGAACCGGTCAGCGACATCACCGGTGCCCGGGTGCTGGCGCTGCTGGGCGATTCGGTGACCACCGACCACATCTCCCCCGCCGGCAGCATCAAGCCCGGCACCCCGGCGGCCCAATACCTCGACGAGCACGGCGTGGACCGCAAGGACTACAACTCCTTCGGCTCGCGGCGCGGCAATCACGAGGTGATGATCCGCGGCACCTTCGCCAACATCCGGCTTCGTAACCTGCTGCTGGATGACGTCTCCGGCGGGTACACTCGTGACTTCACCCAGAGCGGGGCGCCGCAGGCGTTCATCTACGACGCGGCGCAAAACTATGCGGCACAGAATATTCCGCTCATTGTGCTGGGCGGCAAGGAGTACGGCTCCGGTTCGTCGCGGGACTGGGCCGCCAAAGGCACCCTGCTGCTCGGGGTGCGGGCGGTGATCGCCGAGTCGTTCGAGCGCATCCACCGCTCCAACCTGATCGGCATGGGCGTCATCCCGCTGCAGTTCCCGCAAGGGAAGTCGGCTGAGTCGCTGGGGCTGGACGGCACCGAAACCTTCGACATCACCGGCATCGACGCCCTCAACGAGGGCAAAACGCCGAAGACCGTGCATGTCAAGGCCAGCAAAGACGGTGCGGATCCGGTCGAGTTCGACGCGGTAGTGCGCATCGACACCCCCGGCGAAGCCGACTACTACCGCAACGGCGGGATCCTGCAGTACGTGCTGCGCAACATGCTCAAGTCCGGCTGACCCGAGCCGACCCAAGCCCTGGCCATGCCAAAAGTCAGCGAGGACCATCTGGCGGCCCGGCGTCGTCAGATTCTCGACGGTGCTCGCCGTTGCTTTGCCGAATACGGCTACGACAAGGCCACGGTGCGGCGGCTGGAACAGGCCATCGGGATGTCGCGCGGCGCGATCTTTCACCACTTTCGCGACAAAGACGCGCTGTTTTTCGCGCTGGCGCACGAGGACGCCGAGCGGATGGCAGATGTTGCCTCGCGCGAGGGTCTCATCCAGGTGATGCGTGACATGCTCGCCGCGCCGGACCAGTTCGACTGGCTGGCTACCAGGTTGGAGATCGCCCGCAAGCTGCGTAACGACCCCGCGTTCAGCCGCGGATGGGCGGAGCGTTCCGCGGAACTGGCGGCGGCGACGACCGATCGGCTGCGCCGGCAGAAGGAGGCGCACCGGGTGCGCGAGGACGTTCCCGGCGACGTTTTGCAGTGTTACCTGGAATTGGTTCTCGACGGCCTGGTGGCCCGGCTGGCTTCCGGGGAAGATCCGCAGCGGCTGGCCGCCGTCCTCGATCTGGTGGAGAAATCGGTGCGCCGCAACGGTTTTGGCGCAACGGCATCGGAATGACGCTACGCCCGGCCGGACCTGGAGGTGTGGTTGGGGCCGCCGCGGCTGCGCATCGTGGTGCCCGATTCGAGCAGCATACTGTGAATCGAACCGTACGACTTGCCGGTGGTGGCAACCAGGTTGCGGATGCTGGCTCCGCCCTCATAGGCATTGCGTAGCTCGCGCAACAACTGATCGCGCGTCTTCTTCGGCTTGTGCGCTGTGTTTTTCATGGGCCCTCCGCGCTGGGACACGGTCACAGGCCCCCAGAGTAAGAAAGCCGCTGCCCGTCGCGGGCCGATTTGGCCGAATCACCCGCGGCCGGGTGTCAGGCCAACTCGATGAGATCCCGGTATTCGTCCGACCAATGGTCCTCGGTGCCATCGGGCAACAGCACCACACGTTGCGGATCGAGCGCCTCGGCCGCGCCGGGGTCGTGCGTCACCAGCACCACCGCCCCCCGATAGCTGCGCAATGCGTCGAGCACCTGCTCACGCGATGCGGGATCCAGGTTGTTGGTCGGTTCGTCGAGCAGCAGGACGTTTGCCGTGGACGCGACCAGACCGGCCAGCGCGAGCCGGGTCTTTTCGCCGCCGGACAGCGTGCCGGCCGGTTGGTCGAGCTGGGGGCCGCTGAACATGAACGCGCCGAGCAGGCCGCGCAGCTCCTGCTCGCCGGAGTCGGGTGCGGCGTGCCGAGTGTTCTCCCAGACGGTTGCGTCGTCGTCGAGGGTGTCGTGTTCCTGCGCGAAATAGCCGGTCCGCAAACCATGTCCGGGCTGCAGTGCCCCGGTGTCGGGGTTCTCGACGCCGGCCAGCAGGCGCAGCAACGTGGTCTTGCCGGCGCCGTTGAGTCCCAGCACCACGACGCGCGAGCCGCGGTCGATGGCCAGGTCGACACCGCTGAATACTTCCAGCGATCCGTAGGACTTGCCCAGGCCGGTGGCCATCAGCGGTGTGCGCCCGCACGCGGCGGGGGTGGGGAATTTGATCCGCGCCACTTTGTCGGCCACTCGCTCCTCGTCGAGTGCGGCCATCATACGATCAGCACGCCGCAACATATTCTGCGCCGCAACGGCTTTGGTGGCCTTCGCACCCAGCTTGGCGGCCTGGTTACGCAACGCGGCGGCCTTGCGTTCGGCGTTGGTACGTTCCCGGCGACGTCGCTGTTCGTCGGTTGCCCGGGCATCGAGGTACTTCTGCCAGCCCATGTTGTAAACGTCGACCTCGCCGCGCACCGCGTCCAGAAACCACACCCGATTGACGACATCGGCGAGCAACTCGACGTTGTGGCTGATGATCACCAGCCCGCCGGCGTGTGCGCGCAGGAAGTCCCGCAGCCAGCCGAGCGAATCGGCGTCGAGGTGATTGGTCGGCTCGTCGAGCAGCAGCGTGGTGCCTGAGTTTGAGGCTCCCGCTCCTCCTTCGGATGCGGCGAACAGGATGCGCGCCAACTCCACCCGGCGGCGCTGGCCGCCGGACAGGGTGCGCAGTTTTTGGGTCAGCACCCGTTCCGGCAACCCGAGACTGGCGCAGATGCGGCCGGCTTCGCTTTCGGCGCCGTAGCCGCCCAAGGCGACGAAGCGCTCCTCCAGCTGCCCGTAGCGGCGGATCGCGCGATCGCGGGCGTCATCGTCGGCGACCTCGGCCATCAGCGCTTGCTGCTTTTCCAGATCGGTGAGCAAGAGGTCCAATCCGCGGGCCGACAGCACCCGGTCGCGGGCCAGCACGTCGAGATCGCCCTCTTTGGGGTCCTGTGGCAGATAGCCGATGCCGCCGGCCCGAGTGACCGACCCGGCATACGGTTCGCTTTCCCCCGCCAGGATGCGCAGGGTGGTGGTCTTGCCCGCGCCGTTACGCCCGACCAGCCCGATGCGGTCGCCGGGTTGCACACGCAGGTCGGGCCCGTCGGGTGCGAGCAGAATGCGCGCACCAGCGCGGACCTCCAGGTCCGTGGCCGTGATCACGATGCGCGCTCCTTATTGCCGGCGAGTTATTTGTCGTCGGTGAACGACGGGGGGCGCCGCTCTGCGCGCGCAGCAACCGCTTCTTCGAAGTTGGCGGTGAGCAGGCGGACGAAAAGTTGTCCCAAGCCTTCGGCTTGCATGTGCCCTTCCAGGCTACCGGCGTCCAGTCCAGTCCACAGTGTGCGTTTGGTCAACTCGATCCCCGGCCGGGAGAAGGCCGCTATCCGCGCGGCGATGGCGTAGCAGGTGTCCAGCAGCTGCCCATCGGGTACCTGACAGGACACCAGCCCGATGCGCTCGGCCTCTTCGGCGGTGACGTCGCGGCCGGTCAGCATGATCTCGAAGGCGCGCGACGACCCGATCGCCCTGGGCAGCAGGTAGGACAGGCCCAGTTCGCTGGCGGTCAGCCCGTTGTTGATACCCGCGGCACGGAAGTAAGCGCCGGTCGAGGCCACCCGGATGTCGGCGGCCAGCGCCAGGCACAGCCCACCGCCGATGGCCGGGCCGTTGACCGCGGCGATCACCGGTTGGTGCAGCCGTCGCAGCGTCAGGATGACCTCGTCGAGGAGCTCCATCGAGCGCAGCGCGTAGGTGGGGCGGGTCAGCCCGTCGACGTCGGGCACCGCGCCCGCGGACTTGTGATCGGCGCCCGAAGAGAACCCTCGGCCCGCCCCGGTCAGCACGACCACCCGCACGGAGTTGTCGTACGTGACCTTCTCGAGGGCCGCTTTGAGCGGGACCATGACGTCGAAGGCCATGGAGTTCATCCGCTCGGGCCGATTGAGGGTTATCAGCGCGACACCGGGCCGCGGGTGCTCTACCAGTACCAGATTCACCCAAGCAAGGTAGCGCGCAGCTAGTTAGTGGGCCTATTCGGCTTGTTCGGCTATCGCGGCGTCAACGTCGAAGTCCTTGATCTGCTGCACCAGGTCCTCCAGTGCGGCCGGTGGCAGCGCTCCGGCCTGGTTGAACAGCAGCTTGCCCTTCTTGAAGGCCATCAGCGTGGGAATCGAGCGGATTTGGGCGGCCGCTGCCAGCTGTTGTTCGGCTTCGGTGTCGACTTTGGCGTGCACGATGTCGGGATGCTTCTCCGACGATGCCGCGAAAGTCGGCCCGAACTGGCGGCATGGTCCGCACCACGACGCCCAGAAGTCGACGAGCACGATGTCGTTGCCCTCGATGGTTTCGTTGAACTTGTCAGCAGTGAGTTCGAGTGTTGTCACATTCGGGCTAACGCCGCGAGCCGACCCGATGTTCCCCGCGCCGCTGCGGGCCCTGCGCACCCCGCCGACGCCGCCCTCCGCCAGGACCGGTTGGTCAGCAGGCGCATGCCGTTGAGCGCCACGATGCACGTCGATCCTTCGTGACCGGCCACTCCCAGCGGCAGCGGCAGCTCCCCGAACAGGTCCCAGAGCACCAGCAGGGTGACGAAACCGGCCGCGATGGCGCGGTTGACGCTCACGACCCGGCGGGCCTGCCGGGCCACCCGACGATTGTCGGGATGGTGTGCAGTTCGTCACGGACGGTGTCAGCGTCGGCGGTCTACAGCGTGAGGTCGGCGCCGGCGCCCATGGCGACCGACGCGGCAGCCGCGGCCATGGCCGGGGCGTCGTTGACGCCGTCCCCGACGACGAGCACCCGGTAACCGCCGGCCTGCAGGTCGCGGACCGCGTCGACCTTCTGCTCGGGCAGCAGCGCCGCACGCACGTCGGCGATCCCGGCGCGCCGGGCCACCAGTCCGGCCGCCCGCGGGTTGTCACCGGTCAGCAGCACCGGTGGCGCGCAGGTCAGGGCGGTCAGCGACGCGACGGCACGAACCCGGTCGGTGAGTCCGAGCACCCCGACCCGCAACGCCATCCACCAAGACGACGGCGACAGTGGCACCCGCTTCCAGGATCGATTGCAGCTGCGGGAGCGGCGCGCCCTGGTAGCTGCGTGAACTGCAGACCTGGACGAAATAGCGCCCCACGGTCGCGCGGACGCCACGGCCCGGCACTGCGCGGAAGTCCTCGGCGGATGGATTGGCGATGCCGCGCCTGCGCGCTTCGCTCCGGCGATACCCGCGGGTAACCCGGCGGCGGCCCACCGGAGGTTACGGTTGCGTACGTTTTCCCACGTCCGACAGACTTAAGTGCTGGTGTTCCGCCACCTCGAGGAACAGTGAGGAAACCGCGTTGGGCCACTACGTCGCTAACGTCCGTGATCTGGAGTTCAACCTGTTCGAGGTCCTTGAGGTGGGCGCCGTACTCGGCACCGGACGCTACAGCGATCTCGACGAGGAGACGGTCCGAACGATTTTGTCCGAAGCCGCTCGCCTGGCGGAAGGCCCGATCGCCGAATCCTTCGCCTTTGCCGACCGCAACCCGCCGGTATTCGATCCGGCCGCCCACACCATCAGCGTGGCGCCCGAGTTGGCCAAAACGGTGCAAGCGATAAGAGAGGCCGGCTGGTGGCGGCTGGGCCTGGCGGAAGAGATCGGCGGCATGGCCGCACCGCCGCCGCTGGCATGGGGGGTCACCGAAATGCTCTTTTGCGCCAACCCCTCGGCGGCCTTCTTCAACATGGGCCCTTTCATGGCGCAGGCGCTTTACGTCGAGGGCACCGACGAGCAGCGGCGCTGGGCCGCGGAGGGCGTGGAGCGCGGCTGGCAGGCCACCATGGTGCTCACCGAACCTGACGCCGGCTCCGATGTGGGGGCGGGCCGCGCCAAGGCCGTCGAACAACCCGATGGCACCTGGCACATCGAGGGCGTCAAGCGGTTCATCTCCGGCGGAGACGTGGGGAACACCGCCGAGAACATCTTCCACCTTGTGCTGGCCCGGCCCGAGGGCGCCGGTCCGGGCACCAAAGGGTTGAGCCTGTTCTACGTGCCGGAGTACCTCTTCGATCCTGACACGTTCGAACTCGGTCCCCGCAACGGGGTTTTCGCCACCGGGCTGGAACACAAGATGGGCATCAAGTCCTCCCCTACCTGCGAATTGACTTTTGGCGCAACCGATGTGCCCGCTGTCGGCTACCTGGTCGGCGACGTGCACAACGGCATCGCCCAAATGTTCACCGTGATCGAAAACGCGCGCATGACAATTGGCGTGAAAGCGGCCGGCACTTTGTCCACGGGCTATTTGAACGCGCTCGCGTTCGCCAAGGAGCGGGTGCAGGGTGCCGACCTCACACAGATGGCCGACAAAACCGCACCGCGGGTGACGATCATCCACCACCCCGATGTGCGTCGCAGCCTGATGACCCAGAAGGCGTACGCCGAGGGGCTGCGGGCGCTCTACATGTATGCCGCGGCACACCAGGATGACGCTGTGGCGCAACGTGTTTCGGGTGCAGACCACGACTTGGCGCACCGCATTGACGATCTCTTGCTGCCGATCGTCAAAGGGGCGAGTTCGGAACGGGCTTACGAGATTTTGACGGAGTCGCTGCAGACGCTGGGTGGCTCTGGCTTTTTGGCCGACTACCCGCTCGAGCAGTACATCCGTGACTCCAAGATCGATTCGCTCTACGAGGGCACCACCGCAATCCAGGCGCTGGACTTCTTCTTCCGCAAGATAGTCCGCGATCGGGGCCAGGCTCTGCAGTTTCTGACAGCCCAGATCAGCCAGACCATCGATACCTGCGGTGAGGCGCTCAAACCGCTGGCCGAGCTGCTGCAAACCGCGCTGGACGATGTCACGGCGATGACGGGCGCGTTGACCGGATACCTGATGTCCGCCGCGCAGCATCCCACCGACATCTACAAAGTGGGGCTTGGATCGGTGCGCTACCTGCTCGCCGTCGGGGACCTGCTCATCGGCTGGCGATTGCTGGTGCAGGCCGGTGTCGCGCACGCCGCGCTCGACCGAGACGCCGGCGATGACCAGCAGTTCTATCAGGGCAAGATCGCCACAGCCGGATTTTTCGCCAAGAACGTGCTCCCCAGGCTGACCGCCCTGCGTACAGTCCTCGAGTCGATCGACGGCGACATCATGCGCGTTCCCGAAGACGCGTTCTGACGAACCGAGTTACGCACAGGCCGGTCGCTGGGCATAAGCCGCGCCAGGACCGACCGAATTCAGACGGTGAAGCCGAGGGCACGCAGTTGCTCTCGGCCATCGTCGGTAATTTTGTCCGGGCCCCACGGCGGGTTCCACACCCAGTTGATCCGCAGGTCATCGACCAGACCGCTGCCGACCAGTGCGCTGCGTGACTGGTCTTCGATGACATCGGTCAGCGGGCAGGCCGCCGACGTCAGCGTCATGTCGATCAGGGCGACGGTTCCGTCGTCGCCTTCCTCGACGTCCAGGCCGTAGACCAGTCCCAGGTCGACGACGTTGATGCCCAGTTCCGGGTCGACGACGTCGCGCATCGCCTCCTCGAGGTCGGCCAGCAACTCGTCATCCGGTGCGGCGGTCTCGCTCATCTGTACCTCCTGAAAAAGCTGCACTGGCCTGCGCCAGCGCGTCTTTGAAAGCCATCCATCCCAGCAACGCACACTTCACCCGGGCCGGGTATTTGGCCACCCCGGCGAACGCGATCCCGTCGCCGAGGACATCCTCGTCGCCCTCCACGGTGCCGCGCGAGGACACCATCTCGGTGAATGCGGCGACCCTCTCGAGCGCCTCTGAAACGCGCTCACCGATCACCTGCTCGGTGAGCACCGAGGTCGCCGCCTGGCTGATCGAGCAGCCCTGCCCTTCATAGGAGACGTCGGCGATGCGCTCACCGTCGTCGGACAGCGCGACCCGCAAGGTGATCTCGTCACCGCAGACGGGGTTGACGTGGAAAACCTCGGCGCCGAACGGCTCCCGCAGTCCTCGATGCTGGGGATGCTTGTAGTGATCGAGGATCACGTCCTGATAAATCTGCTCCAGGCGCAATGTCATTCTCTCCCGAAGAAATCCAGCGCCCGCTGCACGCCGGCCACCAAACGGTCCACCTCGTCGGTGGTGTTATACACCGCAAACGACGCCCGCGCGGTCCCGGACAGGCCGAAGCGGCGGTGCAACGGCATGGCGCAGTGGTGGCCGACTCGCACCGCGACACCGTCGTCATCGAGCACCTGCCCAACGTCGTGCGCGTGCACGCCGTCGACGACGAATGCTACCG
>CAYNLB010000123.1:0-13945 GCA_964397935.1 uncultured Mycobacterium sp. | reverse complement strand
TGCGCACGCTGATCGCATGCCTCATCGCCGGCCGGGCCGCGCTCACACCGGCGGAGTTGGGTGCGGCCGCCACGCGGCGACGCCTAGCACCCACCTTCGAAGGGGCAGGCAGACCTAATCGATCTGGCTGATCAGCTTTTCGAGCTCATCAGCGACGTCCGCGGGCAATGGTTCCTCGGCTTCCGCGCGGACGATTATTTCCTCGGGCACTCCGGCCGCTTCTGCCGTCTCCATGGTGGACAGGTTCGCCCGACGGCGGGCAGCGTATAGCCGCTGCGCCAGGGTGGCGCGCGCGGCGCTCGCACCGAGAATCATCAGTTCGTCGTAGTGGCGACGTACGGTGCTCAGTGCCTTGATCAGCTCAGGGGTCATTCGGCTGATGCGGGCTGCTCGTACCGCAACCGCCTCGAGCTGCCGCAAGTCCACCAGGATCGGGGCCACCCGCTCGGTGAACCCGGGATCTTCAACCGGCGGCAACGCGGCAATGGCCAGGCTGCAGACATCCACCGCAGCCACGACAGCCTGCGCGATCAGTGACGCCGGGCCATCAGGTCCGGGGCGGCCGGTCGATGAATCCTCGGAGGGCGGGGATTGCATGGTCGCCTCGCCGGGGACCTGCTCTCCGCGGCGGATCCGTGCGATGGTCCCGGCGGGCCACTGCAGTACTTCCTCGAGCTTGGCCCGGGTCCCTTTGCGAGGCCAGCTGCGACCCTTTTCAAAAGCGATCAGCGCGCCGGCGTTGATGATCCCGTCGGCCGCAAGGCTGCGTTGACTGATGTCGAGTTCACGACGGCGGGCAGCGGCGGCCGCTCCGGCGCGCACCACGCCGTGGTCCGGCTCGCCCGCCTCGGAGGAGTTGTTCCGCCGGTCGCCAGACTTTTCCGCCTCTTCGTACCCGGCGGGGCCGGACGGCTTGACGACCTCAAAGGTCAGCTCCTTGCCTGCGGTGGGGTCGCCGAACCGCACGATCGTTTTGTCAGTAACTGTCACGAATCGCTTTCGCTGTCCGTCGACGAACATCCCACTCGGGCTGTTGTCGACGATCCGCCACTGGCCATCAGTGATTTCTGCCCGCAGACAGTTCTGGGGAAGTCGCGGATCATCAACGCGAACGTCGGCCTGGGGCTCTCGACCAATGGTCACCGCGCGACAGCCGGGCTCGATCGCGTGCGACGTCTCACCGCTGCGCACAACCAGTAAGGCGGGCTGGGCAGTTGACTCGACGCTCGGCATGCTCGATGTTCCTAGTTCGGAAGCAGCGGGGCGGGCCTTCCGCCATCGGGATTCTAACCGTCGCACCCATCCGATTCCATAGCGTTCATGCTACGTTTCTGATCGCAATTCGGGAACGTGTCGGCCCGGGGCGTGTCGAAAAAGCGTCTCGACGCTACGGTAACGCCCTCACGGACCAGCTCGCAGACAGCACCAGTCCACCAGCCGAGCGTTCCGCTACAGTTCAGCCCACTACTTGGCGGCGCCAGGAAAAGTAGCTGACAAGGACAAATGAGCGTTTCAATGCCGTTTTACATGTTGCTCGTTGTGAGTGCCGGGGGCATGAACAGGAGCTCCCGGCAATAACCGTTGCATTGCAACGGTTATTGCTCTAACCTCTGATTGGCCGGGGCGCAGCACCGCAATGCTTCGGAGGAACGGACGAAATGATCGCAACAGCTCTGTGCAACATTCCGCTGGGTGCGTGCACGAAGGATCCCGAACGTTGGACGACAAGTCCTGACGACGAGGCCAAAATCCTGTGCCGGGCTTGCCCGCGCCGGTGGCCCTGTGCGCGCGAGGCCATCCAGTCCACCGGCGCGAAAGGGTTGTGGGCGGGCGTTGTGATCCCCGAGGCGGGCCGGCCGCGGGCGTTCGCGCTGCGCCAACTGCGGTCGCTTGCCGAGCGCAACGGATACCCGGTGCGCGAGTCCGCGAAGCCGGCTTGAGCCCGAACGCCTGGCCGTCGGTCGCTGCTTGAGGGGTCAGCGGCCGACGGCGAGAACCGGTGCGGAGCTTCGGCGCGGGCGGGGATTCAGCGAACGTAGCGCGACTAGTTCGGCTGCGCACCCGGCTGCCGGTCGCGCGCATGGTCGGAGCGCGCCGCGAAATATCCCACGATCGTCGCCGCGACCTGAAGCAGCTTGCGCCGCGTTGCCGGAGCCATCTCACGGCTCACGTCGATGACACCGCCGGGCCGCAGGTGCGGATCGAACGGCACTTCGATCACCGGTTGCCCGTGATCGACGAACTCGCGAGCCAACAACGCCCGGGTGCGTTTGTCGGCGTGTCCGTCGGAGTCGTTGAGCACCACGACGCTGTTCTGCAACAGGCTTGCCAAGCCCTGATCTCCCAGCCACTCCATCGTCCTGGCGGCAGCGGACGCACCATCCGCCCACGGTGAGGACACCACGATCAACGCATCCAGATCGCGCATGACTTCCTGCGTGACCGGTGAGTCCATGGTCGAACCGCAGTCGATGACCGAGATCGTGAAATGACGGTCCAGCCGTAGCGCAGCTTCCCGGTAGATCGCGGGATCGAGCACCCGGCGCGGGCCGGCCGCCGGTTCACCACCGAGCACGTACAGGCCGGCGGAATTTCGGCCGACTCGCGCAACCACATCGCTGAACGACTGCAGGTTGTTGTCAGCGGTCAATTCCCAGAACGAGCCATTCGCGGCCGGATCGATGCGGCTGCTCAGTCGACCGAAGGCGGTATCGGCGTCGATCGCCACAACGTGGTCTTGCCGACGGATTTCGGCGAGGAGCGATCCGACGCTGGCGGCCACCGATGTCTTCCCTACGCCGCCCTTACCCAGCACGCCGACCTTGTACCTGCCATGGAGGACGGTCCGGATGGCCGCTTGGAACTCGGCCTCCTGGCGTTGCGCGGGCGCGGGACCCAGTTTGACGAGGCCAAACGTAGCCAGCCGGAGGATTCGTCGCCAACCGCGGTCTGGAAATTTCTGAGCGGCTGCGGGTCGGGACGTCTGCGCGGGCCTGCCAGCGGCGGCCGGCACCGGAGGAACGTGATCCGCCGGCTGGGCCGGCATCGGCGGCGGGAAAGGGGGTGGGGCAGGTCGTCCCGGACGCCGGCGCCACTCCGCCGAGCGCCTGGCAACCGGTGGAGAAGCGGGGGGCGCCGCGGTCCGGGGATCACCGGGGTGGGGAAAGGGTGGGCGCGGCGGAGGGACGCTGGGCTGGTGAGGCTGCAGACGGTCCCGCAGGAATTCGTGGCGCTCGTTCATGGGCTCCTCGGGTGCCAGGCGATCGAATCGTCGCGCGGATGGCTCGACCACGGCAAACTCCGCACGTGATGAGTGCCACGGGTCCAGCCGCGGACACCGGATTCGGACCAGTACCCGTCCAGTATCGGTCACGTGCCGCTTACTAGTGCAGTGCAAACTCAGCGGAACCTACCACCGTGCCGCGGCGAAGGCTTCGGCTGTGCGCTGAGCACGCTCGCACGGGTCCTGGGCGGCACCGTCGACAGGTCTTCTCGCGGCCACAGCAAAACCGGCGGGAGGCCAGATCCAGCGCATGCCGTGCCGGGATCGGCGCAGCTGTGAAGACGATACGAGCCGCCGATCAGCATGTCGTCGGCGCTGTTGATCGTCGTCCACAGCGAAATTTACGATGCTGCCCAATGGCAGCTAGACTTATCGAAGTTGGCATGTCAGGCGGGTACTGTCATATCGTTTTACGACTTGTCGAGACCGGTTCCAGGCCACCGTTCAGCGCTGCACGGACGCATCCCTAACAGGATCATCTCCGCCTGGGGGACAGCCCATCAAGACAAGACCGAAGGGGTTTTCGCCCTGCCCTCGGGCGGGGCTCCAGTCGGAGCTGCTGCTTAGGGGTTGTGCAAAACGTTCAGGTGAAGGGGCAGGTACATATGACGCCCACGCGCGTTGGGTTATACAACCCCGCGTTCGAGCACGATGCGTGCGGGGTTGCCATGGTCGTCGACATGCACGGCCGTCGTAGCCGCGACATCGTGGACAAGGCCATTACGGCTCTGCTCAACCTGGAACACCGCGGCGCCCAGGGCGCCGAGCCACGCAGCGGTGACGGCGCGGGCATCCTGATTCAGGTCCCGGACGCGTTCCTTCGCGAAGTCGTGGATTTCGAGTTGCCGGCTCCGGGCAGCTATGCCACCGGCATCGCGTTTTTGCCGCAGTCGTCCAGGGACGCCGCCGCGGCTTGCGCCGCAGTGGAAAAGATCGCCGAAGCCGAGGGCCTCACGGTCCTCGGCTGGCGCAACGTGCCCATCGACGATTCGTCCCTGGGTGCGCTGTCGCGTGACGCGATGCCCACCTTCCGGCAGGTGTTCATGGCGGGGGCGTCCGGCATGGCGCTGGAGCGTCGCACCTACGTAGTTCGCAAGCGCGCCGAGCACGAACTCGGCACCAAGGGCCCCGGTCAAGACGGGCCCGGTCGCGAAACCGTTTACTTCCCAAGCCTGTCGGGCCAGACGCTGGTCTACAAGGGCATGCTGACCACTCCTCAGCTCAAAGCGTTTTACCTTGACCTGCAAGACGATCGGCTGACCAGCGCACTGGGTATCGTGCACTCGCGCTTCTCCACCAACACCTTTCCGTCGTGGCCGCTGGCGCATCCCTTCCGGCGGATCGCGCACAACGGTGAAATCAACACCGTCACGGGCAATGAGAACTGGATGCGGGCCCGTGAGGCACTGATCAAGACCGACGTCTTCGGGTCGGAGGCCGACGTCGAGAAGTTGTTTCCGATATGCACGCCGGGCGCGTCGGACACCGCACGTTTCGACGAGGTGCTCGAACTGCTGCACCTCGGCGGCCGCAGCCTGGCCCATGCGGTGCTGATGATGATCCCCGAGGCCTGGGAACGCCACGAGTCGATGGACCCGGCGCGGCGCGCCTTTTACCGGTACCACGCGGCACTCATGGAGCCGTGGGACGGCCCGGCATCGATGACGTTCACCGACGGAACCATCGTCGGCGCCGTGCTCGACCGCAACGGCTTGCGCCCGTCGCGGATATGGGTCACCGAAGACGGTCTGGTGGTCATGGCTTCCGAGGCCGGCGTGCTCGACCTCGACTCGGCCAAGGTGGTGCGCAGGATGCGGCTGCAGCCCGGCCGCATGTTCCTGGTGAACACCGCGGAGGGCCGCATCGTCTCCGATGAGGAGATCAAAGCGGAGCTGGCTGCCGAGTACCCCTACCAGGAGTGGCTCGACAACGGCCTCGTCCCGTTGGAGGACTTGCCGCAGGGCGACTACATGCGGATGCCGCACGCCCGACTTGTCAAGCGCCAGCTGATATTTGGGTACACCTACGAGGAACTCAACCTGCTGGTGGCGCCGATGGTTCGCACCGGCGCCGAACCTATCGGGTCGATGGGCACCGATACCCCGGTCGCGGTGTTGTCCCAACGCCCGCGGATGCTCTACGACTACTTCCAGCAGCTCTTCGCACAGGTGACCAACCCGCCCCTGGACGCCATTCGCGAGGAGGTGGTGACCAGCCTGCAAGTCACCACCGGTGGTGAGCGCGACCTGCTCACGCCGGAAGAGGACTCGTGCCACCAGATCACGCTGCCACAGCCGATTCTGCGCAACCACGAGCTGGCCAAGCTGATAAACCTCAACCCGGACGACGAGGTCAATGGGCGCCCACATGGCATGCGCTCCAAGGTGATTCGTTGTCTGTACCCGGTCGCCGAGGGCGGTGCGGGATTGGCTGCCGCCCTGGACGACGTGCGGCGGCAGGCGTCGGCCGCCATCGCCGACGGCGCGCGGGTGCTCATCTTGTCCGACCGCGAATCCGACGAGACGATGGCCCCCATACCGTCGCTGCTCGCGGTTGCCGGGGTGCATCATCATCTGGTGCGCGACCGGACGCGCACCCACGCGGGCCTGGTGGTTGAAACCGGTGATGCCCGCGAGGTGCACCACATGGCGCTGCTGATCGGCTGCGGCGCGGCGGCGATCAACCCCTATCTGGCGTTCGAGTCGATCGAGGACATGCTCGACAGGGGTCTTTTTGAAGGCGTCTTCGACGGCGGGCGAGACGGGACTGACCGCAACGCGGCGCTGAACAACTACGTCAAGGCCGCCGGCAAGGGTGTGCTGAAAGTGATGTCCAAGATGGGCATTTCGACGCTGGCCTCCTATACCGGTGCGCAACTATTCCAGGCGGTCGGCATCTCCGAGGATGTGCTCAACGAGTACTTCACCGGGCTGACCTGCGCCATCGGCGGGATCACCCTGGAGGACATCGCCACCGACGTCGCCGCACGGCACCGGCTGGCCTACCTGGACCGTCCGGACGAACGTGCCCACCGCGAGCTCGAGGTGGGTGGCGAATACCAGTGGCGCCGCGAGGGCGAGTATCACCTGTTCAACCCGGAGACCGTTTTCAAACTGCAGCACGCTACACGGACCGGCCAATTCAAGATCTTCAAGGAGTACACCCGGCTGGTTGACGACCAAAGCGAGCGGATGGCGTCGCTGCGCGGCCTGCTCAAGTTCCGCGGCGGTGTGCACCCGCCGGTCGCGCTGGACGAGGTAGAGCCGGCCAGCGAAATCGTCAAGCGCTTCTCGACGGGAGCGATGAGCTACGGCTCGATCTCAGCCGAGGCGCACGAGACGCTCGCCATTGCGATGAACCGCATGGGCGGCCGATCCAACAGCGGCGAGGGCGGCGAGGACGTCAAGCGTTTCGAACATGATCCCAACGGGGATTGGCGCCGCAGCGCGATCAAGCAGGTGGCTTCCGCCCGCTTCGGTGTCACGTCGCATTACCTGACCAACTGCACCGACATCCAGATCAAGATGGCCCAGGGCGCGAAGCCGGGTGAGGGAGGCCAACTTCCCGGCCACAAGGTCTACCCGTGGGTCGCCAAAGTGCGGTACTCCACTCCCGGGGTCGGCCTGATCTCGCCGCCTCCCCATCACGACATCTACTCCATTGAGGATCTCGCGCAGCTGATCCACGACCTGAAGAACGCCAACCCGGCGGCCCGCGTGCACGTGAAGCTGGTCTCCGAGAACGGCGTCGGCACTGTGGCCGCAGGGGTATCCAAGGCACACGCCGACGTGGTGTTGATCTCGGGCCACGACGGCGGCACGGGCGCGACCCCGCTGACATCGATGAAGCACGCGGGTGCGCCGTGGGAGTTGGGCCTGGCCGAAACGCAGCAGACGCTGCTGCTCAACGGATTACGTGACCGGATCGTGGTCCAGGTGGACGGCCAACTCAAGACGGGCCGCGACGTGATGATTGCCACGTTGCTCGGTGCCGAGGAATTCGGTTTCGCGACCGCGCCGCTGGTGGTAGCCGGCTGCATCATGATGCGGGTATGCCACCTCGACACCTGTCCGGTCGGGGTGGCCACCCAGAACCCCGTCCTTCGCGAGCGGTTCACCGGCAAGCCCGAGTTCATCGAGAACTTCTTCATGTTCATCGCCGAAGAGGTCCGGGAATACCTGGCGCAACTGGGCTTCCGCACGCTGAACGAGGCCGTCGGCCAGGTCGGGGCGCTGGACACCACCCTGGCGCGGGCGCACTGGAAGGCCCACAAGCTGGATCTGGCACCGGTACTGCACGAGCCGGAGTCGGCGTTCATGAACCAGGACCTGTACTGCAGTTCCCGTCAGGATCACGGCCTGGACAAGGCGCTCGACCAGCAGTTGATCGTGATGAGCCGCGAGGCATTGGATTCCGGCAAACCGGTGCGGTTCTCCACGACGATCAGCAACGTCAACCGCACGGTGGGTACCATGCTCGGCCACGAGGTGACGAAAGCATATGGCGGCAAAGGCTTGCCGGACGGGACGATCGATATCACCTTCGACGGATCCGCCGGCAACAGCTTTGGTGCCTTCGTCCCGCAGGGAATTACCTTGCGCGTCTACGGCGACGCCAACGATTACGTCGGCAAGGGCCTGTCCGGCGGACGGATCGTGGTGCGGCCGCCGGACGACGCCCCGCAGGACTATGTCGCCGAGGAAAACATCATCGGCGGCAACGTGATCCTGTTCGGCGCCACATGTGGGGAGGCATTTTTGCGCGGTGTGGTCGGTGAACGGTTCGCGGTCCGCAATTCGGGGGCGCACGCCGTGGTCGAAGGTGTGGGCGATCACGGTTGCGAATACATGACCGGCGGCCGCGTCGTCATCCTGGGCCGTACCGGCCGCAACTTCGCCGCCGGAATGTCGGGTGGCGTGGCCTATGTGTACGACCCGGACGAGGAGTTGCCGGACAATCTCAACACCGAGATGGTCGAGGGAGAGACCCTCGACGAGGACGACGCCGACTTCCTGCGGGGCATCATCCAGGCGCACGTCGATGCCACCGATTCCGCGGTCGGTCAACGGATCCTGGCCGACTGGCGTGGGCAACAACGCCACTTCGTCAAGGTGATGCCACTCGACTACAAGAAGGTGCTGAACGCGGTCGCCGAAGCCGAGCGCGATGGCACCGACGTAGACAAGGCAATCATGGCGGCCGCGCATGGCTGATCCGAGAGGCTTCCTGAAATATACCCATCGGGAATTGCCGAAGCGCCGACCTGTCCCGCTGCGGTTGAAGGACTGGCACGAGGTCTATGAGGAATTCGACAACGAGACCTTGCGCGAGCAGGCGACCCGATGCATGGATTGTGGTATTCCCTTCTGTCACCATGGGTGTCCGCTGGGCAACCTGATTCCGGAATGGAACGACCTGATACGCAGGGGTCGTTGGCGCGATGCGATCGAGCGGCTACATGCCACCAACAATTTCCCGGACTTCACCGGCCGGCTGTGTCCGGCACCGTGCGAGCCGGCTTGTGTGCTCGGCATCAACCAGGACCCGGTGACGATCAAACAGATCGAGCTGGAGATCATCGATCACGCCTTCGACGAAGGCTTTGTGGTTCCGTTGCCCCCGGACAAGCTGACCGGAAAATCCGTCGCCGTGGTGGGCTCGGGTCCGGCAGGTTTAGCCGCCGCTCAGCAACTGACTCGGGCCGGCCATAACGTCACCGTTTTCGAGCGGGCGGATCGCATCGGCGGGCTGCTGCGCTATGGCATCCCGGAATTCAAGATGGAAAAGCGGCACCTCGACCGGCGCCTGGACCAGATGCGGGCCGAGGGAACCGAGTTCCGGGCGGGTGTCAACGTCGGGGTCGATATCAGCGCTGAGCAACTCCGCACCGATTTCGACGCGGTGGTGCTGGCCGGTGGCGCCACCGCCTGGCGCGATCTCCCCATTCCCGGTCGCGAGTTGGACGGTATCCACCAGGCGATGGAGTTCCTGCCGTGGGGGAACCGAGTGCAGGAGGGCGACGATGTCGTCGGCGAGGACGGGCAGCCGCCGATCACCGCCAAGGGCAAGAAGGTCGTCATCATCGGTGGTGGTGACACCGGCGCCGACTGCCTCGGCACCGTGCACCGGCAGGGTGCGATCGCCGTGCACCAGTTCGAGATCATGCCGCGTCCGCCCGAGGCGCGAGCCCCGTCCACCCCGTGGCCGACTTACCCGCTGATGTATCGGGTGTCGTCAGCGCACGAGGAGGGCGGCGAGCGGGTGTTCTCGGTGAACACCGAGGAGTTCGTCGGCAAGGACGGGCACGTGACGGCGCTCAAGGCGCACGAGGTCACCATGCAGGACGGCAAGTTCGTCAAGATCGAGGGCTCCGATTTCGAACTCGAGACCGATCTGGTCTTGCTGGCGATGGGATTCGTCGGGCCGGAAAAGGAGGGGTTGCTGACCGATCTCGGAGTCAAGTTCGCCGCACGCGGCAATGTCGCGCGCGGCACTGACTTCGATACGTCGGTGCCCGGGGTTTTCGTGGCCGGGGACATGGGTCGTGGCCAGTCGTTGATCGTCTGGGCGATAGCCGAGGGACGGGCTGCGGCAGCGGGCGTGGACCGGTTTTTGATGGGTTCGACCGCGCTGCCGGCACCCGTCAAACCGACAACGGCAGCGCTCCGATAGTCACTTCTGTCACATTAGTCACAAAAGAAACAGGGGTACCATTGCTCGGCGAGTCTACAATCGTTTGCCAGACGGCGGGTGTCTAATAACCCGTTGTGGGCCCCGTCACATAGAAATCGCATTGGAGTCCCGAGCGGACGGACCGATCGCAGGAGTGATCACTGTGCATATCCACCCAGTACCTCAGTCGCGGATGGGGCGAATCGCCTGGTCATGGTTGCGTCACCCAATGAAGAGCCGGGGGTTCCCCGCGAAGCACGAGCGCCTGGTAACCGCCGAGGAGTTGCTGTTCTTCGGCGTGTAGCCGCCCGGTCGGCGTACTTACGGGTGCGCGACGGATTTGCTCAGCGTGACGGGCCGTGATCTCTGCCAAAAATCCCCGGAAGCCGCGGCGAATCGGCTCAGTGCTCCCACAACCCCGAATCACGGATCGTCTCAGCCAAGGGTTCCAGGACGCTGGGCTCGTGCGGCGGCGCGATGTAGACGATGCCCAAGTCCAGACCCTCGGCTGACAGCGCCGCCGCGTTCTCCATGGCCTGTCCGTAGTTGCGGTCCGGCCCCAGGAAAAGGTGGGCCGAGAGGGTGATCTCTTTCGGGTCGCGTCCGATCTGTTCGCACTGTGCGGCCAGCACGTCGCGCTTGCGCGCGAACTCCTCGGGCGAACCACCGGCGAAGTTCCAATGTTGGGCGTAACGCGCGGTGATCGGCAGGGTACGTTTTTCGCCACTGCCGCCGATGCAGATCGGCGGGTGCGGTCGCTGCGGGCCTTTGGGCTCGTTGCGGGCACCTTTGAGCTGAAAATACTTGCCGTCGAAATCGGTGGTCTTGTGGCTCAGCAAGGCGATCAGCACCTGACAAGCTTCCTCGAATCGATCGAAGCGTTCCTTGATACTGCCCAACTCGATGCCGTAGGCGCCCGACTCCTCCTCGTTCCAGCCGGCCCCGATCCCCAACTCGAGTCGTCCGTTGGAAATGATGTCGAGCGCCGCGGCCATGTTGGCCAGCACGGCGGGGTGGCGGTAGTGGACTCCGGTGACCAGCGTGCCCAGCCGCAGCCGCTCGGTCGCCTGCGCCAGCGCGGTCAGCGTCGTCCAGCCCTCCAGGCAGGGCCCGGTGCTGTCGGAGAAGATCGGATAGAAGTGGTCGAAAGTCCACCCGGACTCGTAGACGTCGATCTCGTCGGCCGCCTGCCAAACGGCCAGCATCGCTGCCCAGGTGGTGTTCTGCGGGGAAGTCTTGAACGCGAATCGCATGACGCCGACGGTAGCCGGTCTTTATGAAGCGCAACTAAACTCGACCGGGCGATGACTGGCTCCCTCGGAATCGACACCAAGGTCACCCTGCTGGCGGCCGGCGTGATCTTCTTGCTCGCACTGGTCCTCGGGGTCTGGAAATACCGGCAAATCATGCGCTCCGACGACCGCCGCGCCCATCCCTACGTCGATATCGCGCACCGTGCGGCCCTGCTCTACTCGTTCGCGACCCTGCTGATCGCCGTCTTCGTCGAACTCAGCGCCTGGCCGACCTGGATCAACCTGAGCGCGGCGATGGTCGTCGTCTTCTTTTTCGTCGGGGCCATCGCTAGCTACATCGAACACGGTGCGCGGCGCGACACCGTCAACCAGTTCGAAAACGCCGATCGGCGCACAGCGCTGGCGATGGCCCTACTCATCGCCGGCGAGATCGGGGGCTTCGCCGTGATTCTCGTCGGATTCGCGGTCGGGCAGCTGCTGTGAGCGCGGAGGCGTGGCGGCGACCTGCGGCGCCCGGCTCCGCCGCGCTTGCAGTCACCGCGCGGGCACACTGAAGTCATGGACCCGGTATTCGCACTGCGGCAGATCGCCTACTACAAGGACCGGAGTCGCCAAGATCCCAGGCGGGTGATGGCCTATCGCAACGCGGCCGACATCATCGAGGATCTGGCCGACGCCGAGCGGGAGCGCCACGGTCAGGCCAACAGCTGGCAGTCGCTGCCCGGGATCGGCCCCAGAACCGCCAAGGTCATCGATCAGGCCTGGTCCGGCCGCGAACCCGAGCTGCTGGCCCAACTGCGCTCTGCTGCTGAGGATCTCGGTGGCGGTGACATCCGCGCGGCACTGCGGGGCGACCTGCATCTGCATTCGAACTGGTCGGACGGGTCGGCTCCGATCGAGGAGATGATGGCCACCTCGGCAGCGTTGGGTCACGAGTACTGCGCGCTGACCGATCATTCGCCGCGATTGACCATCGCCAATGGCCTGTCCGCGGAGCGGCTATGCAAACAGCTCGACCTGATCGACGGGTTGCGGGACAAGTTCGCGCCGATGCGCATTCTCACCGGAATCGAGGTCGACATCCTCGAGGACGGCAGCCTGGACCAAGAACCGGAGCTGCTGGAGCGGCTCGACGTGGTGGTGGCCAGCGTGCACTCCAAGTTGTCGATGGATTCCGCCGCGATGACCCGCCGCATGGTCCGTGCCGTCTCCAACCCCCACGCCGACGTGCTCGGTCACTGCACCGGCCGGCTGGTCTCCGGAAACCGTGGCATCCGCGCCGAATCCAAGTTCGATGCCGAGGCGGTGTTCACCGCGTGCCGCGATCACGGCACCGCCGTGGAGATCAACTCCCGCCCCGAGCGCCGCGATCCGCCCAGCCGTCTGCTGAAGCTGGCGCTCGAGATCGGCTGCGTGTTCAGCATCGATACCGATGCGCATGCGCCCGGCCAGCTGGACTTCCTTGGTTATGGCGCCCAGCGCGCGTTGGATGCCGGCGTTCCCGCCGATCGGATCGTCAACACCTGGCCGTCCGAGCGGCTGCTGGAATGGACGGGGTCAATCGGGTAAGTGCGGCATCTCCCAGCCCGGGTCACGGCCGAGCAGCACCGCGGGCATGAGCGCGGATCTGCCATAGCGTCGGCGTATCTGGTCGACCGCCGCGTCCACGTTGCCCGGGGCCAGCGCTCCCTCGCCGAACGGCAGCATCAGCTGCTGCGCTCCGGTGCGGTCGATACCCGACACCGCGAAGCCGACGAGGGTCAGCCCACGCTGCGCGATCACTGGCGCGGCCGCGGCCACCAGCTGCCGGGCGGCGGTCAAGATGGGCTGCGTCGACGAGGTGGCGAGCGGCAACGTTCGCGACCGGGTGGCCCGGCTGAAGTCGCCGAATCGCAGGCGCAGGACCACGGTGCGGCCGGTGCGCCCGGCGGCGCGCATCCGGCCGGTGATGCGGTCGATCAGGTTGACCACCACCGCGTCCACCTCGGCGGGCGACATCCGATTGCCCGCGCGACCCAGCGCCCGTTGGGCGCCCACCGATCGGCGGCGCACGGTGGTGGTCACCCGGCGGCGGTCGGTGTTGCGTGACAACGCATACAGTTGGCGGCCCATGGCGGCGCCGAGCATGCAGGCCAGCGTCGACTCGCTCAGCCCGGCTACGTCGGCCACGGTGGTAATTCCGTGTGCGTGCAGCTTGTCGGCGGTCACCGTGCCCACGCCCCACAGCCGGCGCACGGGCAACGGGTGTAGGAAAGCCAGCTCCTTGTCGGGTGGTACCAACAACAGTCCGTCCGGCTTGGCTTCCTGGCTGGCGACCTTCGCGAGAAATTTCGTTCGTGCGATCCCGACGGTGATGGGCAGGCCGACGCGATCGCGCACGTCCGCACGCAGCCGCTCGGCGATCTGCACCGGTGTGCCGGAAACCCGGCGCAAGCCGCCGACGTCGAGGAAAGCCTCATCCACCGACAGCGGCTCCACGACCGGTGTGCAGTCCCGAAACACCTCGAACACGGCGTCACTGGCGCGGGAATAGGCGCTCATCCGGGGCGGCATCACGATGGCGTGCGGGCACAGGCGTCGCGCTTGCGCCCCGCCCATCGCGGTGCGCACACCGTAAGCCTTGGCCTCATAGCTGGCGGCCAGCACGACTCCGCCCCCGACCAGCACCGGACGGCCGCGCAACGTCGGGTCGTCGCGCTGTTCGACGGACGCATAGAAGGAGTCCAGGTCCGCGTGC
>CAYNLB010000122.1:0-14009 GCA_964397935.1 uncultured Mycobacterium sp. | reverse complement strand
CGCGGCCAACCACGCACAAACACCTTCCACCATCCCGAGAAACTCCTGCACTGCGCGGACGATGACGATGACGCGGCGTAGCGACCCCGAGTCCATGTTGACTAGCGTGACCGGCGTGAACGGTCGGCGCACGTTGCTGTTGATGCGGCACGCGAAATCTGACTACCCGCCCGGGGTCGCCGACCATGACCGGCCGCTGGCGCCGCGCGGGATCAGGGAAGCCGCGCTGGCCGGTGACTGGCTGCGTGCCAACGTGCCCGCCATCGACGGCGTGCTGTGTTCCACCGCGACGCGCGCCCGGCAGACCCTGGCGAACACCCGCGTCGATGCCCGGGTGCGATACACCGAGCGCCTCTACGACACCGTCGCCGGCGTCATGATCGACGAGATCAACACGGTCAGCGACGGGGTCACTACCCTGCTCGTGGTCGGTCACGAGCCGACGATGTCTGCCGTGGCGCTGGGCTTGGCCGGCACCGACGGCACCGACGCCGATGCAGCCCAACGCATTTCGACCAAGTTTCCCACGTCGGCGATCGCGCTGCTAACGGTGCCGGGACCGTGGCAGGACCTGCAGCTCGGTGGGGCCGCGCTGATCGGCTTCGAGATTCCCCGCTGAGCTCTACGAGTTGGTCGCCAGCGTGAGCTCCATCAACTTGATGGCCTGGCCGCAGGCATCGATGCCGGGCGCCTGAGGGTTGATCCACCAGCCGACCACCCCCGCGGCATCGCTGGCCACCCCGCACGCGCCGTTGGCGTCGTCGGGGCGCATCACGATCGAATCAATCCCCGCGATGGGTCGGCTCTCGACCTTGTACTTCAAGAACTCAGCGACCTTGCGCTCGTTGCTCAGGCTGCCCTGCTCGAACCAAAAGCGGGTGATGTCGATCAGACCGGCCGGATTGGCCGCCTGCCAGCGGCAGATAGCGCCGACGAACGTGCTCTGGATGTCGAGTGGGTCGGCGCCCACGGTCTTGGCCAGGATGTCGCTGGTCAGCACCTCGCACTCCTTGAGGAGGTTCGGGTACTGCTGTTGGGAGTTGTTGTTGCGCGGGACACTGCCGTAGCCCGCCTTGACGGCGGTTCCACCGATCGACTTCGAACAACCCGTCAGCACCAGCAGCGCGGCGATCAATATCGTTGCCGCGGCACGGACAATCCGTCTGCTGTGAACACCGGAACGCACCGAGCGGCTCATTTCGAGTTCGCAATCGACTGACGCGACAGCTCCCTGGCGATGTCGCAGGGCGGCGGGAAGGGTTTTTGACTGAAACTGATTGACCATTCGAAGAAGTCATCCTGAAACTGGATGCCCACTTCGCACAGTGAATCACCCAGGTTGGGCTCGTTACCGATCGCGATGAAACCGCTGTGGCCGTCGATGTTGATGTCTTCGACGCTGGCGCGGGACAGCTCCTCGGTCTTGCGTTCGCGGCCGATCGGGCTACCCCGATACCAGGAAAACGAGAAGTGCGGGCCGAGGATGCCGCCGCCCGCGAGCCACTGGCACCCCACGGAGTTGCGGGCGGTGTTGATCAGCCCACTCACCCTGGTCAGCTCGGCAATCGTCTGATCGCTCACGCCACCGCACTGCGGGAACATCGGCCCGTGGCGGCCCTCCGTGTCCCCGGGCGTCGACGACACCGTCGCTCCCGGATTGTTGCTGCCGGAATCGGAGCACGCTGCAACCGCGGGGACCAGGATCGTCAACGCTGACACCGCAAGAGCCAGCGCTCTCGCGTTACACCGCACCGCTACCCTGCTTCTGCTCAGCCTGCTGCTGGTCCACACGATGCACTGTAGCGGCAGCCCAGCGGGTCAACCACCGACGCGCCTGAGCAGGCATTTCATTATCGCCGAGAACTGCCGCGCGAAAGTTCAACCATCCGGCGGTTGGTGGGTGGCGCCCGACTCGCCATATGCGACAGTTACCAAATGCTCCTGGCACTGCTGCGCCAGTACATCCGGCCGTACCGCCGGCTGGTCGCGGTGCTGATGGTGCTCCAGTCGATCAGCACCCTGGCGTCGTTGTACCTGCCTACGGTCAACGCCGCCATCATCGACGAGGGTGTCGCCAAGGGCGACACCGCCACCATCGTCAGGCTCGGCGTGGTGATGCTTTCGGTCACCGGATTGCAGGTGTTGTGCTCGGTCGGGGCCATCTATTTCGGGTCCCGGACCGGGATGGGCTTCGGTCGCGACCTGCGCGCGGCGGTCTTCGAACACGTCATCACCTTTTCCGAGCGAGAGGCCGCCCGATTTGGCGCGCCGACACTGCTGACGCGCAGCACCAACGATGTCCGGCAGATCCAGTACCTGGTTCAGATAACGAGCACCGTACTGATCACCGCACCGATCATGTGTGTCGGCGGAATCGTCATGGCCATCCACCAGGAGGCCGCATTGACGTGGTTGTTGCTGGTCAGCGTTCCGATCATGGCCGTGGCGAATTACTGGATCCTCTCCCACACCTTTCCGCTCTTCCGCAGAATGCAGGGTTTGATCGACGGCATCAATCGGGTGATGCGCGACCAGCTGTCCGGCGTCCGGGTCGTCCGGGCGTTCGCGCGCGAGCCCTTCGAGCGGGACCGGTTCGCTCGCGCCAACGTCGCGTTATCGACTACCGCACTGAACGCCGGTAGCTGGCAAGCGCTGATGCTGCCGGTGACCACCATGACAGTCAACGTGTCCAGCGTCGCGCTGATCTGGTTCGGTGGACAGCTCATCGACCGCGGCCAAATGCAGGTCGGCTCACTAACCGCCTTCCTGGCGTACTTCACCCAGATCTTGATGGCGGTGTTGCTGGCGACCATGACGCTGGTGGTGCTGCCGCGAGCGTCCGTGTGCGCCGAACGGATCACCGAGGTGCTCTCAACCAGCGCCGCGGTCAACAACCCGCAGAGCCCCAAGTACCCGCGCGGCGGGGTCACCGGGCTGGTGCGGCTGGATGGTGCGACATTCACCTATCCGGGCGCTGACCGCCCGGTGCTGCAGGACATCTCGTTGACGGCGCTGCCCGGCGCCACCACTGCGATCGTCGGCAGCACCGGTTCGGGCAAGTCGACGCTGGTGTCACTGATCTGCCGGCTCTATGACGTGACCGGCGGCGCCGTCCTGGTCGACGAGGTCGACGTTCGCGACTACCACACCGAGCGGCTTTGGTCCGCGATCGGTCTGGTCCCCCAGCGTGGCCACCTCTTCTCCGGGACCGTCGCGGACAACCTGCGCTACGGCAAGGCAGACGCCACCGACGAGGAGATGTGGGAGGCACTGCGAGTCGCCGACGCCGATGGATTCGTACGGGCACACGATGACGGGCTGCACATGCGCGTCGCGCAGGGCGGGATCAACTTCTCCGGCGGGCAACGGCAGCGACTGGCGATCGCCCGCGCGGTCATCCGCCGCCCGCAGATTTACCTATTCGACGATGCGTTCGCCGCGCTGGATGTGCACACCGACGCACGAGTGCGCGCATCGCTGCGGGAGATCTCCGGCGATGCAACGGTCATCGTTGTCACACAAAGAATTCCGGTTGCCGCGCAGGCCGACCACGTGATCGTCATCGACGGCGGGAAATTGGTGGGTTCGGGCACGCACGAATCGCTGCTGACCGACTGCACCACCTATGCGGAGTTCGCAGACTCGCAGTCGGTGAGCACCGGAGTCGGGGGCATCCAATGACGGCACCGACCCGCGTTGTCGCCCCGCCGCCTGCCAAGCGGTCCCGCTACTTCTGGGATTCGGCCACCCGGCTGGTGAAACGGCTTGCACCCCAACGCCGCCTGAGCATCGCAGTCATTGTCTTCGGTATTGCAGGCACGGCGATCGGGGTTGCCGTGCCCCGGATCCTGGGCCATGCCACCGATCTGCTGTTCAACGGCGTCATCGGCCGAGGGCTCCCCGCAGGAATCACCAAGGCACAGGCCGTCGCAGCGGCCCGGGCCCGAGGTGACAACACCTTTGCCGATCTGCTGTCAGGGATGGATGTGGTGCCGGGCACAGGCATTGACTTCGCCGCCGTGGCACGGACACTGGCACTGGCATTGGCGCTGTATCTTGTTGCTTCGCTGTTGATCTGGGCGCAAGCCCGGCTGCTCAACGTCGCCGTGCAGCGCACCATGGTCGCGTTGCGTTCCGAAGTCGAGGACAAGATCCACCGGCTGCCGTTGTCGTACTTCGATGGGCGTCAGCGCGGTGAGCTGCTCAGCCGCGTCACCAACGACATCGACAACGTCCAATCGTCGCTGTCGATGACGATTAGCCAGCTGGTGACAGCGATTTTGACCGTAGTGGCGGTGCTGGCGATGATGGCGTCCATCTCGCCGCTGTTGGTCGGAATCACTGTGCTGACCGTGCCGATGTCGCTGCTGGCGACGCGAGCGATCGCACGTCGTTCGCAGCGCCTGTTCGTGGCCCAGTGGACGAGCATCGGACGCCTCAACGCCCATATCGAGGAGACCTACAGCGGCTTCACGGTGGTCAAGACGTTCGGCCACCAGGCCGCGGCGCGAGAGCAGTTCCGCAGCTTCAACCGTGACGTCTACCACGCCAGTTTCGGCGCCCAGTTCTTCTCGGGACTGGTGGGACCGGCGACCACGTTCATCGGCAACCTCGGTTACGTGACGGTCGCCGTCGTGGGCGGTCTGCAGGTGGCCACCGGGCAGATCACGCTGGGCAGCATCCAAGCCTTCATTCAATATGTCCGGCAATTCAACGCACCACTCAGCCAGGTAGCCGGGATGTACAACACCCTGCAGTCCGGGGTGGCCAGCGCCGAGCGGGTGTTCGACCTGCTCGATGAACCCGAGGAGTCACCAGAACCCGAACCGGCCCCCGAACGAACGCCGCCGCGGCCCAACGGCGACGACGCCCGGGCCTGTGCACGCGTCGAGTTCGAGCACGTGAACTTCGCGTATCGACCGGGCACCCCGGTGATCCAGGATCTGTCGCTGGTGGCCGAACCGGGCAGCACGGTGGCGATCGTCGGCCCGACCGGGGCCGGCAAAACCACGCTGGTGAACCTACTCATGCGGTTCTATGACGTCGATTCCGGTCACATCCTGGTCGACGGCGTCGACATCACCACGGTGAGCAGGCAATCACTGCGATCGCGAATA
Organism: uncultured Mycobacterium sp.; assembly: GCA_964397935.1. GTDB lineage: Bacteria > Actinomycetota > Actinomycetes > Mycobacteriales > Mycobacteriaceae > Mycobacterium. Next base: position 8,892 of record CAYNLB010000122.1, on the reverse strand, counting down.
GGCATGGTGCTGCAAGACACCTGGCTTTTCGACGGGACGATCGCGGAGAACATCGCCTACGGGCGGCCGGAGGCCGGTCCGGACGAGGTGGTGGCGGCCGCCAAGGCGGCCTATGTCGACCGGTTCGTGCACACCCTGCCAGCGGGCTACGACACCCGGGTCAGCGGCGACGGCGGCAACATCAGCGCCGGCGAGAAGCAACTGATCACCATCGCACGCGCTTTCCTTGCCCGGCCGCAATTACTGATTCTCGACGAGGCAACCAGCTCGGTCGATACCCGCACCGAGACCCTCATTCAGCGCGCCATGTCCGAGCTCCGTCAAAACAAGACGAGTTTCATTATTGCACACCGACTTTCGACAATCCGCGATGCCGACCGCATCCTCGTGGTCGAGGCCGGCCGGATCGTTGAACAAGGCAACCACACCGAACTGCTGGCCCGGCGTGGCGCCTATTACGCGATGGCCCGGGCCTGACCGGGCAAGCGCGCCACCCCGCGCCGGGCGCCAGCGTGCTGCCCACATCATTTGTCTTCTCCTGAAGCCCACACCATTCCGCGCAATGAGGTGGCGCCGTGGATCCCGGACGCCGGATCTTGCGGTTCTCACCAAATGCGCGAAGTTGGTATCACAATGACAAGGACGACATCTAGGTATATCCAAGGCCGCCGAGGATCCGAAAGAGCTGGTAGCGATGGTGGACAGACATCTCGAATTCGGTCTGCTGGGACCATTGGAGATGAGCGTTGATGGCACCTTGGTGCCGTTGGGCACCCCCAAACAACGGGCGGTGCTGGCCATGCTGCTGATGAACCGAAACGTCCCGGTCGGCGTCGAGCGGCTCATCGCGGCGCTGTGGGAAGACCGGCCCCCGTCGGGGGCACGAGCCAGCATTCACTCTTACGTTTCGAATCTGCGTAAGCTGCTCGGCGGCGCCGGGATTGATGCACGGGCGGTGTTGGCCGCGGCGCCGCCGGGATACCGGCTGAGCATCGCTGAAAACACTTGCGACCTCGGTCGCTTCATCGCCGAGAAAACCGCGGGCGTGCACGCGGCCGCTTCCGGTGAGTTCGACCAGGCCAGTCGGCACCTGGCGGCCGCGCTGACAGAATGGCGCGGGCCGGTGCTCGAGGACCTACAAGACTTCCAATTCGTCGACGGCTTCGCCACCTCTCTCATCGAGGAGAAAATCCTTGTCCACACCGCAAAAGCAGAGGCCGAAATAGCTTGCGGACGTGCATCTGCCATCATCAGCGAACTTGAAGCTCTGACCATCGAGCATCCCTACCGGGAACCGCTGTGGACCCAGTTGGTCACGGCCTACTATCTCACCGACCGCCAATCCGACGCATTGGCCGCCTACCGGCGCGTGAAGGCAACACTCGCCGACGAGCTTGGCATCGATCCCGGACAAACCCTGCGTGACCTCAATGAGCGGATCCTGCGGCAGGAACCGCTGGACGTCAAGCGAAGCGCGAAGACCACCGCGGCCGACACGGTGACGGTACTCGATCAGCGCACCATGGTTCCCGGCCAGAAGGCCGTCGCGTATCTGCGTGAGGCCTCGGGGCGCAGCCACCCGCTGGAAGCAACGGCGACCCGGATCGGGCGTCTTGGTGACAACGACATCGTCCTGGACAGTCCCAATGTCAGTCGCCACCATGCCGTCATCGTCGACACGGGCACCAACTACATCATCAACGACCTCCGCTCATCAAACGGCGTGCATGTGCAGCATCAGCGCATCCGCCCGGCCGCCACGCTGCATGATGGGGACCACATTCGGATCTGCGATCACGAATTCACGTTTCGGATCACCGCGGACGACGGGCACGAAGGCTAGGCAGCGGCCTCCGCATAACCGAAAAGATCTGCGGTAACGTCCTTTTGCCGTCGGCATGACAGACAATTGCTTCGCGGTGGCCGGCGGTTGGTCTTGACATCGTGCGCTGACGCGTCCCCCACCTGAAACGCGCGCCGTGACTAGCGCTTTCCGTACTGCAATAGTGCAATTGTGATGCGGTCAGGCGGGAGGAGGCCTACCGTCATGGTTGCTGGGTCGGCCGGTTGCGGGTTGGTTTGGAGGAGCACGGATGAGCGACGAGCAGGCCTCACGGGTGGGGACGACGTTCGGCCCCTACCACCTCAAAAGGCTGCTGGGCCGCGGTGGGATGGGCGAAGTGTACGAGGCCGACCACACCGTCAAGGAGTGGACGGTGGCGGTCAAGCTGATGTCGGACACCTTCAGCAACGACCCGGTGTTTCGCGAGCGGATGAAGCGCGAAGCCCGCATCACCGGGCGTTTGCAGGAACCCCACGTGGTGCCCATTCACGACTACGGCGAGATCGACGGCCAGATGTTCATGGAGATGCGCCTCATCGAGGGCACCGACTTGGACAGTGTGCTCAAGCGCTTCGGCCCGCTGACCCCGCCACGCGCGGTCGCCATCATCACCCAGATCGCCTCGGCGCTCGATGCCGCCCACGCCGCCGGAGTGATGCACCGCGACATCAAGCCGCAAAACATCCTGGTCACCCGCGACGACTTCGCCTACCTGGTCGATTTCGGCATCGCCAGCGCCACCACCGACGAAAAGCTCACCCAGCTGGGCACCGCGGTGGGCACCTGGAAATACATGGCCCCCGAACGCTTCACCAACTCCGAAGTCACCTACCGCGCCGACATCTACGCGCTGGCCTGCGTGCTCTACGAGTGCTTGACCGGATCCCCCCCATACACGTCCGGCAACGCCGCCGCGCTCGTCAGCGCGCACACGAGGGCGCCCGTCCCACAGCCGAGCGCGGTACGTCCGGGCATCCCCAAGACCTTCGACGCGGTGATCGCCCGCGGCATGGCCAAACAGCCCGAGGACCGCTATGCCAGCGCCGGCGACCTGGCACTGGCCGCCCACGAGGCGCTCAGCGACCCCGAGCAAGACCACGCCGCCACCATCTTGCGTCGCAGCCAAGAAGCCACCCTGCCCGGCACCGCCATGGCCGCTCCCCCGCCGCCCGGGCCGTCGGTCAGCACGCCACCGCCGGCGCCTTCGTCGTCCACGCCCGATGTCGACCCGGTCAGCCCGCCGCGCGCCCCGGGCCAGATGGCATCTGGTCCAATACCTTCCTCGTCAGGCACACCCTGGCACCCCGACAGTGGCCCCATGCCCGCTGCCGGCCAACCCACACCGCAGTTCTACCAATCCAGCAGCGGCAACTGGGCCGGCCCACCACCGAGTGCACCACAACAATTCGCCGGTCCAGTGCCCTGGGGTCAGCCCCCACCGAAACTTAAGCGCAATCCCTGGCCCATTGTCGCGGGCGTCGCCGCGCTGGTGGTTGTCCTCGTCAGCGCCGCCATCGGCATCTCGATAGCCGTGGGAGGCGACGACAACCCGCCGACGCCCGCAACCGCCACCACCACCACCACGACGACCACAACGACTTCGTCGCCCCCGACCAGCGCGGTCAGCGACGCGCAAAGGCGGCTGCTCGGCATGCTGCCGGCCGGCTACCCCAGCGGGACGTGCACGCCGACCACTCCGAAACCCAACAGCATCTGGGCGAATGCGCTGGCAATGGTCGACTGCGGACAGAACACAAAACAGGGGGGGCCAAGTCATGGCGTCTACGGCTTGTTCGCCAATCGCGATCTACTGAAAACCGCCTTCAACGACGACATCCATGCCGAGAACGTGCAGTTGATGAATTGTCCTGGAGCGGGCTCCTCACCGGACGGCTGGCACCACGACAGCACTCCGACGGTAACCGTCGGCATGATCGCGTGCGCAACCTACAAGAATCGCCCGAACGTGATCTGGAGCAATGAGGCCAAACTGATGCTCAACGACGTCTTCGGCGATCCCCCCGCCATCGCGGATCTGCATACCTGGTGGACCCATTACGGCGGCTGAGCAGCCAACCGGTGGACCAGTAGGACGGAAACGGTGAGCGCGCCGCCGATCGGCAGGCTTCATGACCAGGGGCTCCCACTGGCAGCAGGAAGCCAAACGATCGGACCGCGAGCAGCCGATTTCCCACCTAATGCACCCCGTATGACCAGGCCCGCTTGGCGCTGACGGGCCACCGAACCGACAACGTCGCCACGGCGCCGATGAAACCGGCCGCGACGAGGTGGGCCTCGAGGTCGATCCCGCGAGCGGCAAGCACCCGCATCCCTTCGCTCTACTTTGCGCCTTCAATCGGCCAGGGATAGTGGGTCTGCCCGCCCGCTCGTCGCTTTCTTGACGAACCCTTGAAACGACCCCACGGCGCATCGCGGTCCGACGTCGACGCGCTCGTTGAATGTTGCGGTAATCGTGCGCCCGCCCGGGTGGGGGCTTACCGTCATGGTTGCTGGGTCGGCCGGTTGCGGGTTGGTTTGGAGGAGCACGGATGAGCGACGAGCAGGCCTCACGGGTGGGGACGACGTTCGGCCCCTACCACCTCAAAAGGCTGCTGGGCCGCGGTGGGATGGGCGAAGTGTACGAGGCCGACCACACCGTCAAGGAGTGGACGGTGGCGGTCAAGCTGATGTCGGACACCTTCAGCAACGACCCGGTGTTTCGCGAGCGGATGAAGCGCGAAGCCCGCATCACCGGGCGTTTGCAGGAACCCCACGTGGTGCCCATTCACGACTACGGCGAGATCGACGGCCAGATGTTCATGGAGATGCGCCTCATCGAGGGCACCGACTTGGACAGTGTGCTCAAGCGCTTCGGCCCGCTGACCCCGCCACGCGCGGTCGCCATCATCACCCAGATCGCCTCGGCGCTCGATGCCGCCCACGCCGCCGGAGTGATGCACCGCGACATCAAGCCGCAAAACATCCTGGTCACCCGCGACGACTTCGCCTACCTGGTCGATTTCGGCATCGCCAGCGCCACCACCGACGAAAAGCTCACCCAGCTGGGCACCGCGGTGGGCACCTGGAAATACATGGCCCCCGAACGCTTCACCAACTCCGAAGTCACCTACCGCGCCGACATCTACGCGCTGGCCTGCGTGCTCTACGAGTGCTTGACCGGATCCCCCCCATACACGTCCGGCAACGCCGCCGCGCTCGTCAGCGCGCACACGAGGGCGCCCGTCCCACAGCCGAGCGCGGTACGTCCGGGCATCCCCAAGACCTTCGACGCGGTGATCGCCCGCGGCATGGCCAAACAGCCCGAGGACCGCTATGCCAGCGCCGGCGACCTGGCACTGGCCGCCCACGAGGCGCTCAGCGACCCCGAGCAAGACCACGCCGCCGGCATCGTGCGTCGCAGCCAAGAAGCCACCTTGCCGATCTCCGACGAGCCGGGTCCAACGCCGACGTTGGCCGATACCGCCGTGGCACCTCCCCAGCCTCAGGTCACGACCCCTCCACCGACGCCGATCCAGAACACGCCTACGCCCTACCCGGCAGCCTCCGCCCCCGGTTCGGGACCGACGCCGCAATCCCCGGGCGCGAACCAGCGCTGGGCCCACAGCAGCAGCCCCACTCCTACGCCCCAGCAATACCAACACCACAACGCCAACTGGGGCGGCGCACCGCCGCCGCAACAGCCCCCCGGCCCGATGCCATGGCACCAGGGCTACCAGCCCCCGCCGAAGCGGCAACGCAACCCATGGCCGATTATCGCCGCCGTCGCCATTGTGCTCGTTGTCATCGTCAGCGGCGTTGGCATTTGGCTCGTCGTCCGACCGAAACCGGCACCGCCTCCCAAGCCCATACCCGCCGAGCGCCTCAGCGCACTGCTGTTGGGTCCGTCCGATATCAACTCCATCATGGGCTCCTCGACCATGCAGCCCGGAAAGCCCATTTTGGCCATGGACACCTCCTCGGTGACGCTGTCCATGCCGGACTGCCAGGGAGCGCTCTATACCACCCAAGACCCGGTGTACGCGGGCACCGGATACACGGCGGTGAGCGGGCTGGTGTCCTCCGAGCCGGGTGACAACTACGACCATTGGGTCAATCAAGCCGTGGTCCTCTTTCCATCAGCTGACAAAGCCCAGGACTTCCTGCAGGCTTCGGCGGACAAGTGGGAAGGGTGCGCCGGCAAGACGGTAACCGTCAACAACAAGGACAAGACATACAGGTGGACGTTCGCACAGGTACACGGCAGTCCGCCGAAAATCACGGTGACGGACACTCAGGAGGGTGCCCGCGGCTGGGCGTGCCAGCGCGCGATCAGCGTGGCGAACAACGTGATCGTCGACATCAACGCATGCGGCTACCACATCAGCGATCAAGGTAGCCAGATCACCGACAAGATCGTCGCCAAGGTAGACAACCAATAGCCACCAGCCGTCCAGCTGGGTGCGCCAACGTCGAAGCGGCACTGCGGCAGTGGCTTACGACTGCAGGTCGGGCCCCTGTGCGCGCAAGTCATCGACCGCCGACATGGCGCTGCGCAGCTTGGCCAACCATTCCTCGGCATGTTCACCAACCAGCTTGACGGACCACGCGAGCGCGTCGGCGCGAGACCGAGCGACACCGGCGTCGACCAAGGTGTCGAGCACCTGCCGTTCCGGTTGCTTCAAACGCGTCATGACAGGTACTGCGATGTGAGTGAACAGGATTCGCTCGGTACCGGATTTGGAGTCCACGTCGACTCCCCAGGAGACCTTGCGCCGGTAGCGATCCTGCGCTTCGTCGGCGATGTGCATCCGCTCCGAACGGGTTTCTTCGCGGAATCGCGAAGCTCGTCCCGCTGCGCGGGCCTCGCTCTCTTCTGTACCGGAGCTCTGGGGCTCGGCCAGCTTTCCGATGACGGTGATCTCTTCGCGGTCCACGACGACCATCGGGTCGCCGTCGAACCAGGTGTCCGGCAGGCGGCCGGCAAACCATTCCGCGGCGTCGCTGGCGTCGGGCTGCTCGGCTTGCTGCCAGCCTCCGGGGCGGCCGTAGCGCCGCCCGTGCGTGTGATGCGATTTCATGATTACATAATTACACTCTTTCTGTTGTTATGGAACTGGTGTTCACCGTCGGCGAACGGCCCCGAAGTGGGTCCGGACTGAGTGAGCTTGACCAGCGCAATCCAGCGCGGAAAAACCGTTGATATGGGCTGGTCGGCGTTGTACTTTTGATAGCGAAGCAGGCCCGGACAGCGACCGATTCGAAGTGCCGGAAAGCGGGGAAAATCCGGCCGCGTAGGACACGCGTAAGACGGAGTCAGACGCCCCCCAGAGTCGCCCGGGCCTGCCCCCGTGGATCGGGTGCCGTGGACATGAACCGCTAGATGCCGGTGCTAGAGCCGTTTCCCTGGCGAATCCGGTATAGCTTCACCTCGTTCTTGATGCCCTTGAGGCGGCGCGCACCGGCGAAAGACCCGTCGAATGCGCCGCTGTCACCGACCACGTCCCAGACCGAATCCGCGACCAGAACCGTGCCCGGCCGCGCCACCCCGGTGACCCGGCTTGCCACGTTGACCGGACTGCCGAACCAGTCACCCGCCCGGCTTACCGCCATACCGGAGGCCACCCCTGCCCGCAATCGCGGAAAGTCGTTGTCGGTGTCGACAGCGTCGACAAGTTTGAGAACGACATCCAGCAATGGCACCGAATCGGGACAGACGAACATCACCGCGTCGCCGATCGTTTTGATGAACCGCACCGGCGGAACCGTCACGTCACGGGCCAGGTCGGCCAACCGGTTGGCAAGCTGTCCCAGCGCTTCGGCCGAGACCACTTCACCGATGCGGGTAAAGCCGACGAGGTCGGCGAAGGCGACGGTGATTTGGCGCGCTCCCGGGAGCGGCTTGCCGACGGCCCGCTCGGCGGCATTGACCGCCTCGGTCTGCATCATGTGGCGTAACTGCATGAAAAGCATGTTCTGGATCATCGGGCCCAGCATGGGCGCGATCTCGCTCACCAATGCCGTTGACGCCTTGGCGATTTCCAGCTCCGTCGCCCCCGGGCGCATGATCGCCGACAGCGCGGCGTAACGCATGACCTCGGCGGCGCGTGAGAGACCTTCCGCGAGCACGCGGACCACGAGCACCACGTGCTCGGGGTCCAGGCCCAGCTCCACGAACCGCCGGGCGAACGCGGCGGCTTCACCGTCGGCGCGCATGTGAACGACCGCGTCGGCGTCGTCCACGCGGACCAGACCGATGGCCCGCTGCACTCGCTGCAGCAGCGCCAGGTCTATGCCATGGGTCTCGCTGATCTCTCGGGTAGAAACGTAGGTGCCGTCGTCGCCAATGAGGTGCCGGGTAGCCAGCAGCAGCGGCGGGTTGGTCGCCCGGATCTCGTCGACGGTGACTCCCTGCTCAAGCAACCATTCCACGAGCTCGGCCCGCTCCGTGCGCGCGGCACCCTCGAGTCCGTCAAGCAGATCGTCGATGTGCTGGTCGAACCCGTGACGACCGTGGTCCTCCACGTGGTCAACGTACAACGTGGAAGGGGGACGATGTGAAGATGAGCGCGCCGCTTCTTCAGGGATTCCCGCCGGTCGTCGACGATCACGCCAGAGTACTGATCTTGGGCTCGTTTCCCAGCGCCCAATCGCTGGCGGCAGGCCGGTACTACGCGAATCCGCGAAATGCATTCTGGCCGATAACCAGTGAGATTTTCGGGTTTGACCCAGGCGCGCCATATGACACACGGCTGGCGACCCTGCGATCCCACGGTGTCGCTCTGTGGGATGTGCTGCACGCGTGCCGGCGCATCGGCAGCGCGGACTCGGCGATTGAGCCCCAGAGTCTGGTGGTCAACAAGTTTGGCGAGCTGTTCGCCGACTACCCCACCATCACGCGGGTGTACTTCAACGGCGCCAAAGCGGCCGAGCTCTACCGCAGGCTGGCAGAGGCGTGCGGCGGGGTCCGATACCAGCGGCTGCCGTCGACCAGCCCGGCTAATGTCATGCGGCCGGGTGCCAAGCTGGCAGCCTGGCGGGCGCCGATAGTT
>CAYNLB010000121.1:0-14034 GCA_964397935.1 uncultured Mycobacterium sp. | reverse complement strand
GCTGGCTGGCCGAACACCACCAAGCCAGCACACCCGCACAAGGCGACGCCACCGACCTTCCCCCGAACCGGGCCGGCAGCGATACCGATTCCGCCGCCTAGGATTTCTCCGGTGCGATGTCCGGGCTGGACGCACAAGAGCGCCTCGAGCTTTGCGATCTTTTCGACGAGCTCGGCCCGTCCGTTCCCACCCTGATCGCGGGCTGGACGGCTCGCGATCTCGCCGCGCCTCGCTCAGTCACATTGACCACAGCAGTCTCTGGCGGAGGAGACACCCTTCGCGCCCGCCTCACAGCGACAACCTTCGCGGCGACCGGATTGTCGCGCTGAGGCGGGCACATCGGCATGCCCCGAGCCTTTGTGACGCAAGTGATTACCCGAACAGCACGTCCGGGTTGAGGATGCCCGCCGGGTCGAAGCTCTGTTTGATGCGGCGCATCAGGTCGATCTTGACCGGGTCCTCGAGGTCGAGGAAGTACGGGGTCTTGGCCCGCCCCAGGCCGTGTTCGCCGGAGATCGCGCCGCCCAATTCCATTGCCAACGCGAAGATGTCGGTCATCAGCTTCTTGCGCACGTCCGCGTCCTTGCAGAAGATGGCCAGGTGCACGTTGCCGTCGCCGGCGTGTCCGCAGCCCACCGCGGCGCCGCCGGCGGCGGTGGCCAGACCACGTGCGGCGGCAAGGAATTTCGGCATCGCGCCGCGCGGTACCACGGTGTCGATGAGATCGTCCGCCCCGACCGCTTTCAGCGTCCAGAACGCTTTCTCGCGCGCCTCGATCAGCTTGCGCGCCGAGCCCCCTTCGAGCACGTAAACGTCCAGCGCGCCCAGTTCGACGAGCAGCTCGCCGGCACGTTCGACGTCCTCGTCGAGCCGGTCGGCGTCGCGGTTCTCAAGCGCTACAACGAGATACGCCTGGCAGGTCTCGCGGATCTTGTCCGGGATACCCAGCTCCAGATTCTGGGTATGCACGAGGGCGGCCATCGTCAGGTTGTCGACGTATTCCAGGACGTAGGGTCCCAGCCCACTGACGACGATCTTGGGCACCGCCGCCATCACCTGGTCGAAGTCGGCGAACGGGACGAGCACGGTGGCACTGTGGTCGAGCCGTGGATGCAGCTTGACGATGACCTCGGTGGCCAGGGCCAGGGTGCCCTCGGAGCCGACGATGAGCTGGGTCAGGTCGTAGCCGGTGGAGATCTTGGCGATCTTGCCGCCGGTGCGGATGATCTCACCGGTCGGCAGCACCGCCTGCAAACCGAGCACGTTGTTGCGGGCGATTCCGTACTTGACGGCGCGCATCCCGCCGGCGTTGGTTCCGACGTTGCCGCCGACGCTGGAGGACATCTCGCCCGGGTGCACCATGTACCGCAGCCCGAAATCGGCGGTGGCGGCGTCTAATTCGGTCAGGGTAACCCCGGGCTGCACGACGGCGACCTGGTTGGTGGTGTCGACTTCCAGGACGGCGTTCATCCGCTCGAAGGAGATCAGCAGCCCGTCGGTCCGCGGAATCGCCGCGCCCGACAGGCCGGTCCCGGAGCCGCGGGCGGTCACGGGGACATTGTGTTCGGTGGCCGCTTTCAGCAGCCGCGCGACCTCGTCGGCGCCGGCCGGCTTGGCGACGTAGGCCGGTTTCTGCGGCGGCTTGGTGATCTCCTCGTCGTGCCAATAGTCTTCCGGGATAGCGTCACCGGTCAGCAGGTTGCCGCCGCCGACGATCTCCGCGAACCGCGCCGAAGGTGTCATGGCCGCTCCAGCAGCCGCAGCGGATGCAAGCCGTCGACGGCGCCGACGAACGGCGGATGGATGCTGTAGCCGATCATGCGTTGGATGTCGGCGGAGAGCGTTCGAGCGTCCGCGCGCGGGATCGAGAGGGTGAATGCCTCCATCGGCCGCAGCCAGGGCTGGCAGTACTGGGCGGTGACGGCAAGTCGGCCGTGGCCGGTCGTGTTGGCGCCGCCGCCATGCCAGAGGGTCCCCACGAAGAACACGCACGAGCCGGCGGGCATGACGACGGGCAGCGCGGCATCGTCCGGCCCGGGCCGGCGCTGGCCCCAGCGGTGGCTGCCGGGGAACAGCACCGTGGCGCCATTGTCGGCGGTGAAGTCGTCGATCGCCCAGATCGTCGCGGCGGCCAACGGCGCCCGCGGCCGCGGAATCGGGTAGAACCCGTCGTCGTGGTGCGCCAGCTGGGCGGACTCGCCGGGTTGAATGTTGATGGCCTGCAACGCCGACAGCAGGTAGTTGGGCATCAGGAGCCGATCGAGCACCGCCAGCACCCGCGGATGATCGACCAGCCGGTCGCACACCCGCGTCCTGCTCAGCACGCTGTAGATGCGCTGGGTACGCCGCCCTTCAAAGGAGTTGCGTCCGGTATGCGAAAGCGAGGGGCCGACGGCGTCGCGGATCCGCCGACATTCGTCCGCGCCGAGGAGGTTCTCCCAGATGACGTAGCCCTCGCGGTCGAGGGCCGCCATGTCGGCGTCGACGATCGCGGGGTCGACCGCGGCGCCGCTGCTCGGTGTCCACTTGTGCCGGCCCGCCAGGTCGGTCTTGAGGTCCTCCAGCGTCGTGACGGGCTCGTCATCGATGCTCATATACGAGACCCTGGACCCAGCTCGGCCGCGGGTCAAGTGGCTGACGATTCGGCGCGCCGGTGCCGCGGCATCGAGGCGGCTCGAGTCGAACGCGACCGGGCGGGTGATTTCGTTCGGGCACGGCCGCGTGTCGGTGGAGGATCGGCGTACCATCAGCTCAAGCTCAATGACGAGCCGGGAGCAGATGACCGACACCCACGCCGACGTGACCGAGATCGACAAATGGGATCGCGGTTTGACCGAGCACGTCGTCTCGCTGACCCGGCCGATCGTCAAGCGCTATTTCCGGTCCGAGGTGCGGGGGCTGGACAACATCCCGCCCGGACCGTCGCTGGTGGTGGGGAACCATTCCGGCGGCATGCTCTCGTTTGACCTGTCGGTGTTCGCCGTCGACTATTACGACACGTACGGCTACGACCGCCCGCTCTACGCGCTGGCCTTCGACACCATCTTCGCCGGACCGGCCGCCGAGTTTTTCCGGCGCACCGGGGTGATCCGGGCGACCCGCGAGAACGCCGCCAAGGCGCTGGCCGCTGGAGCCGTCGTGTTGGTCTTCCCGGGCGGCGACTACGACGTCTACCGGCCGACCCTGCGGGAGAACGTCATCAACTTCGACGGCCGGACCGGCTACGTCACTACGGCGCTGGACGCGAACGTTCCCATCGTTCCCGCCGTCTTCATCGGCGGGCAGGAAGAACAACTGTTCCTGACCCGCGGCCAATGGCTGTCGCGCCTGCTTGGGCTCACCAAGCTCGAACGCAGGTTCTTCCGGACGAACATCTTGCCGATAACCCTCGGTTTCCCGTTCGGGCTCAGCGTCCTCGCGCCGGTCAACATGCCGCTGCCCACCAAGATCGTCACCGAGGTGTTGCGGCCGATCAATCTCGCCGAAGTCGGCGCGGCTCCCGACATCAAAAGGCTTGATGCGCATGTGCGTTGGGTGATGCAAAAGGGTCTCAAGGCCCTGGCCGCCCAACGCCACTTCCCGGTCATCGGCTGACCGCGCGAACTGGTTGCCGCGTCAGGCTGGCCGGCTGCCGATTTCCAGGCCGGCCATCTCGCTGGTGCCGTCGAACACCACCCGACCGAATGTGCGCACGGTGCAACGAAGTCTCCCGGCAAGATGCTCGAAATCGGTGTCGATATTGCGCCGTTCCGCGGGCAGCGGCACCGGCAAAACGTGCGGGCTCAGGCCGGCATCGTGTCCGTCCAGCTCGATCTGGTACCTCGGTGTGCGCGCCCGCACGGTCCAGCGTCCGTCACCCACGTGCGATCGCACGAGCGCCGGCGGCGTCAGCCGGATCACCCGGTTGCCGAGTCGCACCACCACTCCGGTGACGTCCCGGCGGATCGGGCCGAGCTGAAGAAGGCCACCGGAGAATGCGACCGAGACGTCAGCGCCGTCGAAATCGTGCGCCTGCCCCCACCACCAGCGCTCGGGAAAGCCCGCGCCCCAGTTCCGTTCCGCGTACAGTGGAGCGCCGTCGAATGCCCAGGAGTCGTCGCCGAATTCGACTGTGCCACTGGCGGTCCCACCTAATCGATAGGGTTGCCAGTATTGGTTGAGGAACGGGACCGAGGAAAAGAGCCCGCCTCCGCCAAACGCCTTGGGCCACGAGAAAGGGTCGGCGAATCGCAAGTCCAGGTGAACGTCCTCGAGGTCGATTTGGAGCCGATCGGGACTCGCCACCACACTCCCCGTCGGACCGGTCCCGGCGCGGACCGAGAAGCGAGACATTTCGGTTTCCGCTCCGGCCAGGGCCGCGGACTGCACCACACCCCCGGGGTGCAGTGCGACCGCGACGGTGGCCCAGTCCCCGTCCCGGTTCCGGTTGACACTGCACAGCGCGACCACCACCCGTCCCGTCGCGGAATCGGTGAGACGCCAGAACCAGCCTTCCATTTCGCATCCGTGTGAGGGCACCGGATCGCCGAAGGGGACATCGGCACCCGTGCGCCGGTAGGCGTGGACCAGTGGCTTGGCCAGGCTTGCCGCCGCCCATCGCAGGTACGTGCCGGTCATCGGCGATCGACCAGCCCGGACTGGACCAGCGCGTCGTCGATGAATCGCTGCACCGGCCGCGACCGGAAGAACCCGGTGTGACCGCCCGGGTACCACTGGATCTTGGGTTTGCCCCAGTGCTCCCAGAGCCGGGTGACCTGGTCGCGGGGGTGAACCAGGCGGTCGGCGATGCCGGCGTAGATGAAGCGGCCCGGCATCGGCACGCGTGGGGTCAGGGCCAGCGGGGAGATCATCCGGCCGATGGGCTTGGCCGAGTTCATCGTGTGGCGCAGGGCGGTGTGGCCGCCGAGACCTGCGTGGCGGCCGACCAGCCCGACCAGATCGATGGCGGGGACGCCCAGAACCGCGCAGGTGAGGCCGTCGTCGAGGCTGGCGACCAGCGACGAGATCAACCCGCCGAGGGAGATGCCGTTGAGCCCGATCGCGGCGTCGGGCTGCTGTGCGCGGATCCAGGACAACAGGCGCCGGATATCCCATACCGCCTGAGCGGTGCCGTGGACGTCGTCGAGCACGTCCTCGCTGGGGTACGCGGCGCCTTTCGGCAGGCCGCGGCCCCGCGGGCCGTGCATGGGGAGCACGGGAAGCACGACATTGAGGTCGAGGTCCCGGTAGAGATGCCAGGCGTGAAACAGTGCGAGGTCAATGGCGGCCCGTCCCATCTCGGCGCCGTGTACGCACACCAGCCAGGGCCGTGGCCGGCGGTGTCGCAACATCAGGGCGTACTCGCGGTTGTTGGCGGTGTAGGTCAGCCAGCGTTCCCGGCCCGGTTCGCCGGCTCGGGGCTCGTACTCGCTGTCGAAGGCGATGCGCTCGTAGCTGCGTCCCATGCTGTTGACGCGCTTGACCGTGACATCGGTCAGCGGCGGGGGAGCGGCGAAGAATCCTTCCGAATTGTCCAGCCAACCCCTGTCGCCGTAAAACTTTTGTGCCGCAAGCAGTTCGCGGTCGATCCGTTCCAGTGTTGTCGCGCTGGGCGTCGACCGCAGGAAACTGAATCCGGCCAGCAGGATTTCATCGCGAAACGCCTGCGCCGCCAGCGCGAGGGTGGGCCGTGCCACCGGAAGCTCGTCGGGCTGCCGATCAAGGTAGGCGCCCCAGGAGCGGGCGTAGAAGCCACCGGTTCGGGTGAACGGTCCGAGTGCCTGTAACAGGGGATTGGCGCCGCTGCTGCCGCGGTCCCGTCCGGGGCCGGTGGGGGAGGTCGAGGCGCCGGGGTGCTCGATGTCGTTCAATCTCATGCCTTTTCTGCTGTGAAAGCTTCACTTCCCGATTATTGGCCAGCTGGGCGTTGCTCCGGGACCGCGATGACGACCTCCATGACAAGCCCCAGACGATGCACGCGTGAGTGGTGCTCGATGCGCCAGCCGTGGTCGAGCAGGGCGCTCACGCTGATGGGACGGCACCCGCCCACCAGCTGAGGTGCAAGGCGCCACAGCCCGGTCCAGGCTCGGCACAGGCCCCGCTCGAGCGGCCGCTCTCCGAAGGTGAGGCCGGCCAGGCACAGGCGGCCGTCGGGGGCGAGGATTCGTCGCAGATCGTCGAGCACGGCCCGTGCGTAGGCTTCATCGAGCAGATCGAACACAAAGGTGGACAGCACGCGGTCGGCGAACCCGTCTTCGGCGGGCAGGGGCAGTGAGCCGTCGACGAGCATCACCTTGGCCCGCTCGGCCCAGGGGGCCAGCCGACGGGTGGCCAGGTCGATCATCACCGGACTGATGTCGACGCCGAGGTAGTTGACGTTCGCGGGAAGCGAACCCAGCAGGTTTGCCGCTAATCGCGCCGTGCCGCAACCAAACTCAAAAATGGTCTGGTCACCGGCGAGGGATGCGTGGTCCACCAGCCGGTTGATCGTGATGTCCTCGTAGAAGAGCTGCCAGTCCTGGACGCGGCCGATCCGGTCGTAGACCCACCGGGCCTGGTTCGGTGTGAGCGCCACGGGTCCTCCTCGCCACGTTGGTCACGTTGCGGTGCGCCGAAGCGTAACGCTTTTGGGTCTCGCTCAGCGCCCCGGCCCGAGGTGGGCGGTGATCACGGGCGCGACCCGCGCGACGAGTTCGTCCAGCGGCGCGGACGCGATCGGCTCCACCTGCAGGACGTGGCGCAGATAGGCGGTGCCCAGCAGCTGGGCCATCGCCAAGTCGATCCGCAGTTCGGTATCCGGGCCCTGCAACGGCTTGGCCAGCTGTGGGTACAGCTGGTCCTGCATCAACTGACGCACCAGGGCGGTGGACTCCTCGTGGGTGGCCGCACCGCGCAGGATCGCCAGTAGCGGGGCGCGCGACTCGGGCCGTTCCCACGCTTCGAGGAACACCCGCGTCAGCCGGGCGCCGATCTCGCCGCGATCGCCACTTGTGATGCGCGCGATGAGATCGGCCGGCGCGATGGGCCACCCCACGGTGGACCGGAAGAGCTCGGCCTTGCTGCCGAAATAGTGCCGGATCAGCGCCGGGTCGACGCCGGCAGCGGCGGCGATGTCGCGGACCGAGGTCTTGTCGTAGCCGGCCTCGGCGAACAGCCGCCGGGCGGTCGTCACGATCTCGTTGCGGGTGTCGGGGTTACCCGGACGTCGTCCCATCGGGCGCATGCGCCGAAATTCTACAGTCGTTGACTTCTGTACCCGGGAGCATTAGCCTGGCCGTATAAATTCCCCGAACGAGGAGTTTCAGGACATGCCAGCGCCACGATGGGTCACCCGGTTCAACAAGTTCGGCCTCAATCGCTTCACCAAGTACGTTGCGCCCTGGGCGCCGGGATGGGCGGTCGTCATCCATCGCGGCCGCAAATCGGGCCGCACCTTCCGTACCCCGTTGTGGGCCTTTCGCCGAGGCAATGGGTTTGTGATCGCGCTGACATACGGCCCGACCACGGACTGGGTACGCAATGTCCTCGCCGCGGGCGGCTGCGAACTACAGACCAGGCGGCGCCACTACCAGCTCGGCTCTCCGGCGGTCTTCCATGACGAGGACGCGAGCGATATGCCGGCCTTCATCCGGTTCATGCTGCGCCGGGTGCTCAAGGCGCCGGAGTTCCTCCGGCTCGATATCGTACGAGAACTGGCGCCAGCGCGCTGAATTCCGTTGTCGGTGCTGAAGAAGGGATAAGGACAGTGGCGGTCGAGTTGCCGAGTAGTCCCCTTGCGGAACTGGACCCGCAGTTCGAGAAGCTCGCGCTCGACGTGGCCACGTCCACGTTCGGACTGCCCGGGACCAGCGTCCGGGAAAAGCTACTGCAGAACCTGACCCTGGATGTGTGCCGTTCGCATCTGGGGCTGGCTTTCCGGATGCACGTCACCGCGGCCCAGATGCACGGTCTCGCCTACGCCGACCTGCAGGCCGCGATCCGGTTTGTCGCCCCGTATGCGGGTTATCCGGCCGCGGTGGAAGCGCTGGCCCGGCTCAAGGAGATCGCCACCGAGATCGGCATGGAAACCGGCGATCTCGGCGATACGCCGACACCGGACGCCACCGCAGACATTGTGCGAACTCTTGACACCACCGACGAGTGGACGGCCGCATTCATGGATCGGCAGATATCGCGGGCGTGGTCGGAGGCTCGGCTGAGCCGGCGGGAGCGCGCCATCCTGGCCGTCACCCTCGACGTCAGCCAGCAGGATCTCGACGACTCCTTCCATCGGCACGTCGAACTCGCGCTCGACGCCGGTCTCAGCGAGTACGACATCCATGACGTCGTCCGATTCTGCGCCGAGTACGGGATCACACGCGCGGCGAAAGCGATGCGGGAGCTCGACAACGTCCTGTCAAACCGGTGACGGGTTTCGCTTCGCCCCCGGTGTGAAGGTGACCGGTAGTCTGCCCAGCCCGGTCATGCTCGGGTTGCCCAGGTATTGGTGGACGTTGTGGAGGTCGACCTGGTAGTCGGGGATGCGGTCGAGGACCGCCTTGACCATCACCTGCGACATCAGCCGCGCCAGATGCGAGCCGATGCACCGATGCGGCCCGAGCCCAAAAGCGAGGTGGCGGTTGGGGTTTCGGTCCAGAATGATTTCGTCGGGCTTTTCGAATTCCTGCTCGTCGTGGTTGGCGGATAGCCAGCTGATGACGACTTTGTCGTTTTTCCGCAGGCGCTGGCCGTTGAGTTCGATGTCGTGGGTGACCGTGCGGCTCAGGGTTTGGTTCACCGAGAAGTAGCGCAGGAACTCGTCGGTGGCGGTGCGGTAGAGCCCGGGGTGGTCGATGAGTTGCCGGCGCAGCCGTGGGTGGGTGCCCAGGTGAAGCAGGGTCAGCGCGGTCTGTGACGTGGTGGTGTCCACGCCGCCGCCGATGAGGTTCCACAGGATGTTGAGCAGCTGTTCGTCGGTGAGGCGCCGGCCGTCGAATTCGAACTGGATGAGGAAGCTGGTCAGGTCGTCTTCCGGGTTGCCGCGTCGGGTGGCCGCGAAGTCCAGAACGCCCTGCATCATCGCGGGGACTTTCGCGATGGCCGCGGTGTACTCGGCGCTGTCCTGGGACATGGCCATGACGGAGTGAAACAGGTTGGCGTAGAGGTGCCAGTTGTCGTAGGGCAGGCCCATCAGCTTCATCGTGAGGATGGCCGGGACGGGACTGGCGTAATCCAGGACCAGGTCCATCTGCCCGTCGGTGATGCGGCGGTCGAGGAACCGGTGCGCCTGGTCCTCCATGAACGGCTTCAGCTTCTGGACGGCTCCGGGTGAGAAGAACGGTGCCAGGGCGTGCCGGAGGGCCTGGTGATACGGGCCGTCGATCTCGCCGATGCCCAGGGCCGGTTGGCCTTCGGGCCTCGGGACGCCCATCTCGCCCTGGTAGTCGATGCCGTCGGGGGAGTCGGGCTCGTATTTGTGGGCGAAGGTGTCGCCGTCGCGCGCGGCCCGGCTGACGGCGTCGTAGCTGCTGAGGAACCAGAAGCCGCCGTAGTTGGTGTTCCAGGCCACCGGGCAGTTGTGTCTCAGGTCGGCGTTGATGGTGAGTTCGTTGAGGTTGAATTCGTCGGAATGATGGTCGAAGTCGACGATTGTGTCCGGGCCGATGCCGGGGCGATTGGTCATCGAAACGCCTTCCTGCGCAAGGAGACCTGGCATTTCTGCGGTGGGGTGGCCCGCCTATTGCGCTGACTTTGCATTATTACGCATTTGGGTATGTCGAGGTAGTGTGATCGACGGTTTCGAGCAGCAGCCGTGATCGGCGGGGCCGGACTCGCTACGGAAGGTCGTAATGACTAGTCATCGAACGGTTTTCAACCACGTCGGGTTATGCGTCGCGGACCGTGAGCGGTCACGCCGCTTCTACGAAGGCCTGCTCGGGTTTCGGTTCTGGTGGGAGATCGATCCGCCCGATGACCCCACCGCCCAGCTTGTGCAGCTTTCCGGGCCGCTCGGAACGCACGCGACCTACTTGGTGCGGGACGGCTTCGTGCTCGAGCTGATCGACTACTCCAAGCGGCAAGTCCATGCCGGGGGCGAACGCGTCATGGATCAGATCGGGCTGACGCATATCTCATTTTCGGTGTCCGATCTGCCCGGCGTGTTGGAGAAGGTGGCGGAGTTCGGGGGAGCGGTGGTCGACGGGACGGTGGCCGAAGGGATGGCGATGATCCGGGATCCGGACGGGCAGCTGCTGGAGTTGCTGTCGGAGGGCTGGCTTTCGGCGCTGCCGCCGCGTCCGTAGCGCAGCCAGTGAAGTTGATTGGCCCAAGCCAATGTTCTTGGCGCGCAGGCGATTCCTCGGGGCTATTGCCGAGAATTATCGAATGCCCGCGGCCTACTGCCTAATGGCATAATAGTGGCATGAATCGCATACGCTTGAGCACGACGGTGGATGCTGAACTCCTCGGCAGTGCGCGGAACGTGCGGTCGGGAATGACCGACGCCGCCCTCATCGATGAGGCCCTCGCGGCACTGCTCGCTCGTTATCGATCCGCCGAGGTCGATGCCGGCTACGCCGCCTATGACGAGCACCCGGTGGAAGAGCCGGACGAGTGGGGTGACCTGGCGTCGTGGCGGCGCGCGGCGGGCGCCTCGTGAGTGCGCTGCCGGCTCGCGGTGAGGTTTGGTGGTGCGAGCCGGCCGAGATCGGCCGTCGCCCGGTTGTTGTCCTGTCCCGTGATGCCGCGATCCCCCGGCTTCGGCGTGCCCTCGTCGCGCCCTGCACGACGACCATCCGGGGGCTCGCCAGCGAGGTTGTCCTCGAGCCGAATTCCGACCCGATTCCGCAGCGTTCGGTGGTCAACCTGGATTCGGTCGAAAGCGTCTCGGTCGCGGTCTTGGTCGGCCGACTCGGCCGGCTTGCCGGCACCCGGATGCGCGAAATCTGCGCAGCCCTGGAGGTCGCGGTCGACTGCACCGGCTGATCCGAAGCCGAACGAGAGGGCGATTGCGGTCGGGCACGCCCAACACCCTTGCTTGTCGAGACCCGTATGCCTGACGTGGCAATTGCCTTTACGCCCAACGCCGTGATGGCTGCACGCTCACGGGTGGGCCGGGCCTTCCGGGCCTCGACACCATGTGCAGTATTGAAGCTGTCGCACACCGGTCAGGAGCAGCTCATGCCCACCCGATTCACGAGTCGGCAACGCCAGCGCCGACACGGTGTCGCGACACGGCTTGGCTGCCTGGCGCTGATCGTGGCGCTCGCAGGCGCGGCCGCCCCTGCTCCCCGCGCGCTCGCGGCGCCGGCCGTCCGGATCTCCAGCCAGAGCGAGCAGATTCTCCAAACCCTGCTGCGGGTGAGAGACGGTCTTTCCGGCCTGGGCCCGCCCGAGCGATCGGAAATACTGTCACGACAGTTCCTGGGAGTGCCCTATGGGGCGAATACTCTGATCGGTTCGGCGAATGAGCCCGAGCAGCTTGTCGTCGAGCTGCAAAAAGTCGACTGTTTCACCTATGCCGACTACGTGGAGGCGCTGAAACGGGCCAGTGACCGTCAGCAGTTCATCGACAGTCTCATCAAGGTCCGGTACAAGGACGGCGTCGTCGCATTCCAGAACCGCAAGCACTTCTTCACCGACTGGTCGGCGGTGGCACCCGCGGTAGCCACCGACATCACGTCGAGTCTTGGTGCCGACTCGATCCGGGTGACCAAGAACCTCAACCAGAAAGGTTCCGGCGGCGTGTACTTGCCCGGCATACCGATCGTCTCGCGAACGCTGGCATACCTGCCCAGTCAGCGGATCGACAGTGGCGTCCTGGCCCGGCTACGGACCGGTGACTACCTCGGCGCCTATGCAGAAGACGGCGGTCTCGACGTGACGCACGTCGGCATCTTCGTCGACAAACCGGACGGGCCCGTCCTGCGCAACGCGTCATCGCTGCGGGTGAACAACAAGGTGGTCGACAGTCCCCTCCTCGACTACCTGAAGACGGTCCCGGGGATCGTCGTGCTGCGCCCCGTGGAGTGACCGTCGACCTCGCCGACGATCAGGGCCGCTCGAAGTGCTGGTAGTCCACCGGAGCCGTCCAGGAGCCACCCCAGGTCCAACCGCGATCGGTGAACACGAGTACGGCCGGGTCGCCGTTGTGCAACAGCCCCGGATCGGTGCGGCCGCGGTCCAGGTAGGCCGCCGCGTTGTGCGGTTCGAACACGCCACCGGCGTAGAGGCACGGATTGAGCAGCGGATTGAGGTCGATGGCCCGGCCGTAGGCGTGTTGAGACCATCGGTCGGTTCCCGGGATGCCCCGGCAGTTGAACGCCGACGTGTTGTTGTCCTCCATGGACAACTCGTCATCGGCGCCCGGATAGTGGTCGACCGTTCGGATCTTCTCGATGGGAAAGCCCAGCCGGTACAGCTGCTCGAAGATCGCGATGACCTCCGGCACCAAGGTTTCGTGCACGATCAGCTCGCCGCGGTGGGTCTGGCCGTCGAAACCGATGTGGTCGACGCCGACGCGCCGCAGCTGCGCGGGGTCCACCGGGCAACCCGGCCGCCAGCTCGCGCCGAGGTCGGCGGCGGTCACCGGGTCAACGGTGGCACCGGCGGGCGGCGGTGGTGGCGACTCGGATGTCGATGCGACGGCGGACGGTGGCGGCGCGGCGGCGGGAGGTGGTGGCGCCGTGGTGCACTGCACCAGCACGGCGGCGGCCGCGATCATTTCCCCCAGGACAGCAATCGGCTGCCTGAAGATCGTCGATCGGCGATGAGTCATCACCGCTTGCTTGCACACTCGCTCAATGATCACACGCCAACGACGACGACCGAGCGGTCCGCGGCGCCGTCGTCGCGCAGGGTCGGGTCAACACTTTTCACCCGTCAAGAGGATCTGCGGCGATCCACCTCAACGGCGTACACGGTGAGCCACGGTAGGAGTTCCACCATCGTGTCGGCCTGCGCGTAGACCGTTCCCTCGCCGACAACCGCCAACGGGCGCTTGTCGCCTCCAAGGAGTTCCAGCCGCAGTTCCGGTGGGTTGGCTTGCTCGCGCGCTGCCTGTTCAGGCGGGACGTACGTAAGGATGCTCATGATGCCTCTCGTCCACTCGAACCTATCCCAGGCGTCGGTCGACTCCCCTGAACCGAGGGCCAGGCCGACGAAGATTGGGTTTGCTCGGCCGCCATTGAAGCACTCCGCACTTCCGCATGGCCATGGGTATGTGCACACTTGTGCAATGCAGCTACGTGATTTCACCGCCGTCACAATGCGCCGGGACCGGGCGCCACGTCACCGTGGTGGGCGTGATCGTGCCTGAACCCGCACCGCGCCGCGTGCTGAACGGCCTGTCGGACATACGGGCGTTCTTTCACAACAACACCTCGCCGCTGTACTTCATCTCACCCACCCCGTTCAACCTGCTGGGCATCGACCGCTGGGTACGGAACTTCTTCTACCTGACGTACTTTGACTCTTTCGAGGGCGTACATTCGCGGGTGTTCGTGCCCCGGCGGCGCGACCGCCGGGATTTCGACGGCATGGGCGATGTGTGCAACCACCTCCTGCGTGATTCCGAGACGCTGGAGTTCATCGCGCGCCACGGGTCCGGCGGCAAGGCCTGCTTTGTGATGCTCGACGGGGAAACCCAGGCGCTGGCGCGCCAGGCGGGACTCGAGGTCATGCATCCCCCGGCCGAGCTGCGCCACCGCCTGGGCTCCAAGATCATCATGACGCGCCTGGCCGACGAGGCGGGCGTGCCGAGCGTGCCGCACGCGATCGGGCGAGTCGGCTCCTACGAGGAGTTGGCGGCGCTCGCGCAAAGCGCCGGGCTGGGCGATGACCTCGTCGTCGAGGGCGCCTACGGCGACGCCGGCAGTGCGACGTTCTTTCTGCGCGGTGAGCGCGACTGGGATCAGTGCGCCGCCGGCGTGACGGGGCAGCCGGAAGTCAAGGTCATGAAGCGCATCCGCAACGTCGAGGTGTGCATCGAGGGCACCGTGACCCGCCACGGCACGGTGATCGGCCCCGCGATGACGAGTCTCGTCGGTTACCCGGAGCTGACTCCGTCCAAGGGCGCCT
>CAYNLB010000120.1:0-14130 GCA_964397935.1 uncultured Mycobacterium sp. | reverse complement strand
CTACCCGTACAGCTCGACGAACTGATTCAGCGACTTCTGCACGTCCCCCTTGACGGCGCGGGCCGCCGCCGCACCCACCGGCCCGAACAACGCCCGCCCGCCCAGCTCGAGCCGCAGCCCGAGGGCGGAGCCGTCTTCCGTGGCCCGCACGGTGAGCGTGACGGCGTATTTCGCGCCGCCTTTGCCGGATCCCGCAAGGGCCACCTGATGCGGCGGGTCCCACGTCGTCACCGTCCACGTGACCCGGTTGCGGAAGCCTTTGGCGCGCGCGACGCCCACCACCTGAGTTCCCTCGGTGAGCTCGTCCGGGAGGTCGCTGCGCCATGCCTCGTGCATCACAAGCCAGTCGCCCAAGTCCGACAGGTCGGACACGCGGTCCCACATCTGCTGCGGGCTCATCGGCACATCGGCCGTCATGTCAACGGCAGCCATCAGTGACTGGGCCCGCCGCGGAGTCGGTTACCGATCCGGATCCCGGGCAGCAACACGCTGCGCGGCACGAATCTGCCGCCCGTGCTGACCACCTTGGGCACGATGCCGGGCACCACGCTGCGCTTCCCCGCCAGCATCCCGCGGATGGCCGCCTCGGCGACGTCGCTCGGGGAAACCTGCGCGATGGGGATGCTGAACCGCTCGGCATGGGCGATCTCGGCCCATTCGGTGGGCACCGGGCCCGGGCACAGCGCCGTCACCGACACCCCGGTTCCGTGCAGCTCCTCGTGGACCGCTTCGGAGAAGGTCTGCACGAAGGCCTTGCTGGCCGAATACACCGCCATGTAGGGCATCGGCTGGAACCCGGCGATCGACGCGATGTTCAGCACCGCCCCGGCGCCGCGCTCGACCATGCCGGGCAGCGCGGCGTGGGTGAGTTCCATCAATGCCAGCGCATTGAGCGTGACCTCCTCGCTCTCCCGTTCGATCGGCAACTCGTGGAAGACCCCGCTGGTGCCGAAACCGGCGCTGTTGCACAGCCCGGCGATCGGTTCGTTGCGCAGCCGATCCGCCAGTTTTGCGCGGGCCTGGCCCTCGCCGAGGTCCAGCGGCATCACCTCGACTGCGATCGAGTACTCCTTGCCCACCTCGTTGGCGAGTTCGTCGAGACGCTCGCGGCGCCGCGCCACCAGCAGCAGCGGAAAGCCGCGGCGTGCCAGTCCGCGAGCCATTTCGGCACCGATACCTGATGAGGCCCCGGTGATGACGACGGTGGTGTGCGTATCGGGTTTGGGAAGACTCATGATGTCACCAATGTATCCCTCGGGTCGCTCGCACAAACGTCTCGCTTCGCTTGTCGAATTCCTGTGTGTCGCTTGTTGGTTCGCCGCCCTTGGCAGCATCGGAGTCTTGGAACATGGTGAAAGCGCGGTTGCGCACGCGGTCCATCACCGCCGGATTGACGGCGTCGGCGATAGCGGCGAATTGCCCGAACGGCGAACTCTCCCGCCGGGGTCGGTGCACAATCGCATCGGTGATCACCCCGGCCGCCTGGTCGGGCGTCAGCGCCGGAAACTTGTCGTACATCGTGGTCGGGCTGATCATCGGCGTGCGCACCAGCGCCATGTGCACGGTGGTGAAGCGAACGCCGTCGTTCACGGTTTCGGCTTGCAGCACGTCACACAGGCTGTCCAGCGCGGCCTTGCTGGCGATGTAGGCGCCGAAGCGCGGGGCGCGGGTCTGCACGCCGACCGAGGAGACGTTGATGATGTGCCCGAAGCCGCGCTCCCGCATCCCGGGGATGAACTTGAGGATGAGCTGGACCGCGCCCAGGTAGTTCAGCTGCATGGTGCGCTGGTAGTCGTGGATCCGGTCATAGGACAGCTCCAGCGAGCGCCGGATGGACCGCCCCGCGTTGTTGACCAGGATGTCGACGCCGCCGAGGTCGTCGAGCACCTGGTCGGCCATCGCGGCGATGGCGTCCATCTCGGACAGATCACACGGGTAAACGTGGGCGGACCCGCCGTTGCCCCGGATTTCGTCAGCGACCTTCTCGAGGTTCTCCCGGGTGCGGGCCACCAGCACCACCGTGCCGCCCGCGTCGGCGATTTTCTTCGCGGCGGCCTCCCCGATGCCCGACGACCCCCCGGTGATCAGGATGACTTTGCCTTCGACGGCTTCGCGCAGCGTGCGGCCCTGCAGGGCGTCGCGGACATTCCTCCAATAGAACGGTCGATATCGCCCCGCCGAGTTGGGCGTGTTGACGATGTTGGACACGGCCGCGAACGGCTTCTCCACCAAGTTCGTTAGGTCACCAAGGTTCATCGGCTCTCGCTCCTGCTCATGGTCCCCCGACTGCGGATGGTGTGACGTGCGTCATAAACCAAACCTAGGACATAACTCCCCCGACCCGACGCGGATTGCTGTCATATGCACCGGCGCGCGTCTCACGCCGCAGCGCACGCGAAGGCCACATGTGAGCAATCCGGTTGTTACGCAGAGTAATCCACGCGTGATCGCACGCTAACTGCTGGGCAACGCCGAAATGTTCCAATCGTGGTTATGAAAATGCTGGCACACTTCCGCAAACCCCGGCCGGTCAGCATCTACGACCGGGTCGGCGGGCGCGAGGCGATCGAGGTCGTGGTCGAGGACTTCTACGTTCGTGTGCTTGCCGATGCCCAGCTGTCCGGTTTTTTCACCGGAACGAACATGAGCCGCCTGAAAGGCAAGCAGGTGGAGTTCTTTGCCGCCGCTCTCGGTGGTCCCGAGCCCTACTCTGGCGCACCGATGAAGCAGGTCCACCAGGGCCGCGGGATCACCATGCACCACTTCAGCCTGGTGGCCGCACACTTGGCCGACGCACTCGCCGCGGCCGGCGTCCCGTCCGGGACGGTGACCGAGATACTCAGTGCCATCGCGCCGCTGGCCCCCGAGATCGCGTCGGGTGAGACCACCAAGGTCTGAGTGAACCGGCGCGCCGAGATTGCCGCTGAGGCTGTGCTCGGGTCGCGGCCACGACCACAGCGGCAACCTCGGCGTGTCGCGTCCGGGGTCCGCCGCTGAGGCGGTAATCAGCAGCTATGAGACTGCTCGCCGTCGTCGTTGCTGCACTGCTGCTGAGCGCGTGTGGGTCAAACGCCACCCCTGCGGACACGGCGCTCGACTGCGCCAAACCGGCCAACGGGAGGGCCGTCTGGCAGCTGGTGTGCAACGACCCGCAATTGACCGACCTGGACCGTCGCCTGCAAACCGCCTACCAACAGGCGCTGGCCCGGCCGGGCGCGGACCGGACCGCGCTGACGGCCGCGCAGCGCAGCTGGGCGACCGAACGCGACGGTTGCGCGCACAACACCGACATGCGCATCTGCGTGCTGGAGGCCTACCAAACCCGGCTGGTGCAATTGGCCATTGCCGACCCCGACACCGCGGGTCCACCGGTCGTCACCTACCGGTGCCCCGCCGACTTCGGGCCGTTGACCGCGCAGTTCTACAACCAGTTCAACCCGCCGACCGCGGTGCTCAACTGGAAAGGCAAGCAAGAGATCCTGTTCATCCAGCCGTCCGGTAGTGGCGCCAGGTATGGCCGCCAGGGTTCCGAGTACTGGGAGCACCAGGGTGAGGTCAAGCTCGACATCGATGGCACCACATTCGTCTGCCGCACGCCGTGAACAATGCCTAGCATCCCTGCTATGGGCCGCACCTTCGAAGACCTGGTAACCGAGGCCGATTCGGCCTCCGTCGACGGCTGGGATTTTTCCTGGCTGGACGGGCGGGCGACCGAGGAACGCCCCTCGTGGGGCTATCAGCGCCAGATGAGTCAACGTCTGGCCAAGGCCTCGGCCGCCTGCGACATCGATACCGGGGGCGGCGAGGTGCTCGCCGGTGCCGAGAAATTCCCGCCCACGATGGCCGCGACGGAATCGTGGCCGCCCAATGCGGCCCTGGCGACCAAGCTCCTGCATCCGCGCGGTGTGGTGGTCGTCGTGACCGGCGACGAGCCACGGTTGCCGTTCGCGGATGAAGCGTTCGACCTGGTGACCAGCCGTCATGCCATCGACGTGCGATGGCATGAGATCGCACGGGTGCTGCGGCCGGGCGGCACCTACTTTGCCCAACAGATCGGACCAGCGACGATGGCCGAACTGGTCGAATACTTCATCGGGCCGCAACCGGAGAAATGGGCCGAGCTGCACCCGGACAACCAGAGCGCGCAGGCACACGCCGCCGGACTGCAGGTCGTGGACATGCGTATGGAGCGGATGCGGGTCGAGTTTTTCGACGTCGGCGCCGTCATCTACTTTCTGCGCAAGGTGATCTGGGCGGTGCCCGACTTCACGGTGCGGCGCTACCACGAGCGGCTGACCGAACTTCACCAGCGCATCGAAGCCGAGGGACGCTTCGTCGCTCACTCGACACGGGTCCTCGTCGAAGCCCGCAAGCCTGGATGATCAGCCCTCGGCCCGCAACACGTCCAGCGCGTGCTGCAGATCGGGCGGATAGGGGCTGACGATCTCCATCCGCCGGCCGTCAGCCGGATGGGCGAACGACAGCGACCGCGCGTGCAGCCATTGCCGTTCCAGGCCAAGCCTTTTCGCCAGTTTCGGGTCGGCCCCGTAGGTGAGGTCGCCGCAGCACGGGTGATGCAGCGCCGCGAAATGCACGCGGATTTGGTGAGTGCGACCGGTCTCCAGGTGCACATCGAGCAGGCTGGCGGCGGCGAAGGCTTCCAGGGTGTCGTAGTGGGTGAGGCTGTGCCGACCGTTCTTGGTGACCGTGAACTTCCAGTCGTGGCCGCGGCGCCGGCCGATGGGCGCGTCGATCGTCCCGCTGGACGGATCGGGATGGCCCTGCACCAGCGCGTGGTAGCGCTTGTCGACCGTGCGGTACTTGAACGCCCGCTTGAGGACGGTGTAGGCGCGCTCGGAGAGCGCCACCACCATCACCCCTGAGGTGCCCACGTCGAGGCGATGCACGATGCCCTGCCGCTCGGGCACGCCGGAAGTGGTAATCCGGTAACCGGCCGCGGCCAGGCCGCCGAGCACCGTGGGCCCGGTCCAGCCCACCGACGCGTGCGCAGCCACTGCCGCGGGCTTGTCGACCGCGACGATGTCGTCGTCGGAATAAAGAATCGTCATGCCCTCGATCTCGACGGGCGTGTTCTGCAGCGGCGCCGGCGCCTCGGGCAAACGCACCTGCAGCCACGCCCCGCCGGTCAGCCGGTCGGACTTGCCGGCCCGGACGCCGTCCAGTTCGACACCGCCCTCTTCGGCGAGAGCCGCTGCGGCGCTGCGGGACAGGCCCAACAGGCGCGCCAACCCGGCGTCAACACGCATGCCCGCCAGTCCCTCCGGAACGGGCATCGAGCGGTCGGACGTCAAACGCCGCTCCTCTCCCCCGCAAGCGGGAAGTACCCCCACTGCACCGTCGACGGAGCTATCGGCGCTGCTCGGCCTCGCACCGGCCCACAGTGTCGCGATCCGCCTTGCGCCGACCCACCGTGTCGAAGTCGTAGCCGAAGATCGACAGCACCACCAGCAGGATGGCACCGCCCACCACCGACGGGTCGGCGACATTGAACACCGGCCACCAGCCGACCGACAAGAAGTCGACGACATGGCCACGAAGCGGTCCGGGCGCCCGGAAGAAGCGATCGACCAGATTGCCCGTCGCACCGCCGAGGATCATGCCCAGGCCCACCGCCCACCAGGGTGACACCAGCCGCCGGCCCATCCAGAAGATGCCGACCACCACACCGGTCGCGATCAGCGTCAGCACCCAGGTGTATCCGGTGGCCATCGAAAACGCGGCGCCCGAATTGCGCACCAGAGTCCAGGTCACCGCGTCGCCGATGATCGATACCGGCTGGCCGGGGGGCAGCAGTTTGACCGCGAGCACCTTGGTGACGATGTCCAGAGTCAGGACGACCCCGGCGACCGACAGCAACAGCCGAAGCCGCCGTGCGGGACCCTGCGGCGCGGGCTTCGCGGCTTCGCCTGCCGTTTCGGCGGCAGTCACCGGCTCGGTCGATCCTGTTGGTTCCTCAGGCACTCTCTCATCATCCCCTAACGAGGACGCAGGCTATCCGATGTTCGCGACAAGCGTGCGCGATGATGCCCCTATGTCGCGGCTCACCGTCATCGCCACCGGAGGCACGATATCTACCAGCACAGGCCTGGACGGCGTGCACCGACCCGCATACAGCGGAGCGGATCTGACGGCGGGTCTCGGTAAGGGGCTCGACGTCGATGTCGTTGACCTGCTGGCGCTCGACAGCTCGCAGCTGGCGCTGGCCGACTGGGACCGGATCCGTGCCGCCGTGCAGACCGCGACCGACGGCGGCTCCGGCGGTGTGGTGATCACCCACGGCACGGACACCTTGGAAGAGACCGCGTTGTGGCTGGATCTGGTCTATCCCGCGGCGCCCCCGGTGGTGCTCACCGGCGCGATGCGCAGCGCCGATGCCCCCGACGCCGACGGTCCGGCCAACCTGCGTGACGCGCTGGCGGTGGCGGCCAGCCCGGGCGCCCGTGACCTCGGGGTCCTGGTCTGTTTCGCCGGCCGGGTCCTGCAGCCGTTGGGCATGAGCAAGGTGGCGACAAAGGATTTGAGTGGATTTGCCGGTGAGCTGCTGGGCACGGTGGACGGCGGCGTGACGCTGACCGGCGCGAAGACGCGACCGTACGTCGGCGATCTCAGCGCCGCCGCGGCACCACGCGTCGACATTGTCGCGGCATACCTGGGAAGCGATGGGGTCGCCCTGGACGCGTGTGTGGCCGCCGGCGCGCGAGGAGTGGTGCTCGAAGCGCTGGGCTCGGGCAATGCCGGCAACGCGGTGGTCGACGCGGTGCGCCGCCACTGCGGCGACGGGATCGTGATCGCGGTGTCCACCCGGGTCCCGGGGGGGCGGGTCGGCGCGAGCTACGGTCCGGGGCACGACATGGCGGCCGCCGGGGCGGTGATGGTGCCGAGGCTGCGGCCGCCGCAGGCTCGGGTGCTGCTGATGGCCGCGCTGGCCGCGAAACTACCGGTCGCCGACGTCATCGCCCGCTGGGGCTGACGGAGCGTCGGCTTGCAGCGCGCCCAGATATTCCGGCCAATCCAGGGAATCGACCGGGTTGGCGGCGACGAGGTCGGCGGTATCGGCGGGAAACGTCCGGGCCTGACCCGGACCAGAACTGCGGGTCTCGAACCGCGCGGTGACCACTCCGTGGCCCGACCCCTGCACCCAGCCGTGCCCAAAGTCGCGGTGGCTGACGTCGTCACCAATCCGCCACGCCCCGTCCCCGGCGACCTCGGAACCCGCTGCGAACATGGCTGCCACCGCCGTCTCGGCGGATTGCTCCTCCGACTCGGCGAGCGACAACTCCAGGTCCGGGAACAGCGACTCCTGGCGCACGTCGCTCAATCCCGAAAATCCTACGCCCAGTAAGCGGATGGGCCCGATCTCGCGCGGGTCCAGCAGCAGCCGCCGGGCCACCGCGATGAGCGCGCCGGCCTCGGTTGTCGCATACGGCAACGTAGCCGACCGGGTCAGCGTGCTCATGTCGGACTTCTTCAGCTTCACCGTGACGGTGCGGGCGCCGCGGCCGTCGTGCAGGAGCCGTTGATGGGCGTGCTCGGCGATCGGGTCGATCGCCTCCCGCAACTGATCCAGGGTGGTCAGATCGACCGCGAAGGTGGACTCGGAGCTGATTTGCTTGGCTTCGGCGCGCTCGGCGACGGGGCGGTCGTCGATGCCGCGGGCCAGGCGGTGCAGCGCCGGCCCGATCGTCGCCCCCAGAATGTTGGCCGTCTCGGCGTCGGTCAGCGCGGCCAGCTGTCCGATCGTCTCGATGCCGAGTCGATGCAGCTTCTCCTCAGCGACCGGGCCGATGCCCCACAGCCGCCGCACCGGCAATCCGCCCAGCAGTAACTGCTCCTCGACGCGCCGGACCACCCGAATGCCGTCGGGTTTGGCCAGGCCGGACGCGATCTTGGCGATCTGCTTGCCGGAGCCGGCCCCGACGGAGGCAATCA
The DNA here is from genome assembly GCA_964397935.1 of uncultured Mycobacterium sp. GTDB lineage: Bacteria > Actinomycetota > Actinomycetes > Mycobacteriales > Mycobacteriaceae > Mycobacterium. Next base: position 6,180 of record CAYNLB010000120.1, on the reverse strand, counting down.
GGCCTGTCTCGTCGCGGACCCGCCGTCGCAACTCCTCGCAGAACACCTCGACGTCCTCTGCCGAAGCCCCGGCGAGCTGGGACGGCTCACCGAACCCCTCGTCGAAGGACAGTTGCTCGACGACGGGCACCACGCTGCGCACGGCATCGAAGACCCGTCGGCTGGCCACCCCGTAGACCACGCCGCGCGGCGGCAACACCACCGCGGTCACGCCGATCAACCGGCGGGCCTGGTGCATGGGCATGGCCGACCGGGCGCCGAACACGCGCGCTTCGTAGCTGGCGCCGGCCACCACACCGCGCCCGCCCAGACCGCCGACCAGCACCGGCCGCCCCCGCAGGGTCGGTCGGGCGAGTTGTTCGACGGAGGCGAAGAACGCGTCCATGTCCAGGTGCAGCACCCAGCGGGACTCCACAACTGTCGATGCTATTGGTCTAACGTCCCTGTCTATGGCCATGAACCTGTGCCACCGACTGTGCTGCAACTCGAACCGCTGGGCACGAGAGGTCGAAGACCACGTGTTGCCATGGGTCCTCGCCGACGTGGAGTTGGGCGACAACACGCTCGAGATCGGGCCGGGATACGGCGCATTCCTGCGGGTGCTCGTCGACAAGACGCCCGCACTCACCGCGGTCGAGATCGATCCGCCGATGGCGCGGCGGCTGCAACGGCTTTATGGCGAGCGCGCGCGGATCATCAATGCTGACGGCACGGACACCGGATTGCCGGCCGACGAGTTCAGCTCGGTGGTGTCGTTCACCATGCTGCACCATGTCCCGACGGCGGAGCTGCAGGACCGGCTGTTCGCCGAGGCCTTCCGGGTGCTTCGTTCCGGCGGGGTCTTCGCCGGCAGCGACAGCGTCTCCTCGCTGCGTTTCCGTCTCCTGCACGTTCGAGACACGTGCAACACCGTCTCCCCGGAGACGCTGCCGGACCGCCTGCGCGCGGCGGGGTTTCGCGACGTCGACGTTGAGGTCCGCGCCGGCCGGCAGCGCTGGCGGGCTCGTAAGCCTTAGGGGTTACCGCGCCGAGATCGACATTTTGCAGGCCCGCTCTCGCAGTTTTCCTGCCGAACGTCGATTTCGCGTGTTGTCGGCGGCTGGCGTCACCATGCAGACATGGGAAACGTCTTTGTCGGCCGCCAGGCCCTGGCGGCCGGTCGGGTAACCAGACACGAGTTGCAGCGTTGGTATCGCCCCGTATATCGCGGGATCTATGTATCCAAGTGCCACGAGCCGTCCCTGCGCGATCGGACCGTCGGCGCTTTGTTGGCATACCGGCGGCGGGCCGTGGTCGGCGGAATTGCGGCGTCGGCTTTGCATGGCGCCCAGTGGATTGATGCAGATACGCCTATTGAGCTAATTGCTCCCGCCGCACGCCCCCAGCGCGGGCTCCTCGTACGCAACGAAAGGCTGGGCGAGGACGAAATCACCCGAGTCGCGGGTATCCCAGTCACGACGCCGGCCCGCACGGCGTTCGACCTTGGCCGGCATCTGCAGCGCGACGAGGCGGTGGCGCGGCTCGACGCACTCATGTACGCGACACCGTTTGCGCGAGAGGATGTGTTGGGGCTGGCCAAGCGTTACCCCGGAGCCCGGGGCCTGCGGCGGCTGCGAGTGGTGCTGCCACTTGTCGACGGCGGCGCCGCCTCCCCGAAGGAGACCTGGTTGCGACTGTTGCTGATCGACGCGGGCTTTCCCAGGCCTGCCACGCAGATACCGGTTGTCGAGGGCTGGCGACCAGTCCGCCTCCTCGACATGGGCTGGGAGGACCGCAAGGTGGCCGCCGAATACGACGGCGACCAGCATCGCACCAACCGCAAACAGTACGTGAAAGACATTCGGTGCCAGGCAACACTGCAACGCCTGGGCTGGCTAGTCGTGCGGGTGATCGCCGAGGATCGCGAGGAAGACATCATCGCCCGAGTGGATGCTGCCCTCGGCCGTCGTGGATATCACCGAGATTGACGTTTTGCATGCCTGCTCTCACGGTTTGTCTGCAAAACGTCAAATTCGGCTCAGGCTCACCCGCACGCCGTCACCGATGTCGACGCCCTCTGCGGGTTCGCCGAATTCGAAACTGGTGGCGAGTATTTCCCCGGCAATGAGGTCGCGGTGCGTCGCCGCCCAGTCCGCCCGTTCGGCGGGCACCGACATCACCACGCGGATGCGGTCGGAGACGTCCAGCCCGGTCGACTTGCGCAACTCCTGCAGCTCGCGGATCCGATCCTTGGCCCAGCCTTCGGCCTCCAGCTCGGGGGTCACGGTACCGTCCAACACCACCAGGCCTGCCCCGTCGGCCAGCGCCGCGGTGAACTCCGGATCCGCGGCCACCAGCCGTGAGCTGTACTCCTCGGGTTGCAGCACCGCGGGACCCGCTGTCAGCGTGCCGTCCGGGTTGACTACGCCTTCGCCGGCCTTGACCGCCTTGATGGCGGCCTGGACGGCCTTGCCCAGCCGCGGCCCGGCCACTCTGGCGTTGACGGTCAGCTCGAACCGGCCGTAGGTGTCGATGGCGTCGGTCAGCTCGACACGCTTGACGTTGAGCTCTTCGGAGATGAGGCCGACGTACGGCTCGAGACTTTGCGGATTCTCCACTGCCACGGTCAGCTTGGGCAGGGGCAATCGCACCCGTAGCTTCTTGGCCTTGCGCAGCGACGACGCGGCCGAGCACACGTCGCGGACCTGGTCCATCGCGGCCACCAGATCCTGGTCCGCGGGCGCCTCGCCCGCGTCCGGCCAGTCGGTCAGATGCACCGAGCGGCCACCGGTGAGACCGCGCCAGATGATCTCGGTGACCGACGGAAGCAGCGGAGCGGCCAGCCGGGCGGTCACCTCCAGCACGGTGTGCAGGGTGTCGATGGCATCGACGTCTTCCTCCCAGAACCGGGAACGTGACCGCCGCACATACCAATTCGTCAACGCCTCGGTGAACTGGCGCAGGTGCTCGCAGGCCCGGGAGATGTCGCAGGTCTCCATCTCCGCTGTGAGGTCGTCGCGCAGCACGGCCAGCTTGGCCAGGATGTAGCGGTCCAGCACATGCGACGAATCGGTGCGCCGGGTCCCGACTTTCGGTGCGTAGAGCGCCAAGAAGCTGTAGGCGTTCCACAGCGGCAGCAGAACCTGACGCACCCCTTCGCGGATGCCCTGCTCGGTGACGATCAGATTGCCCCCACGCAGGATCGGCGAGGCCATCAGGAACCACCGCATGGCATCGGAGCCGTCGCGATCGAACACCTCGGCGACGTCCGGGTAGTTGCGCAGCGACTTGCTCATCTTCTGGCCGTCGGAACCCAGCACAATCCCGTGTGCCACACACGTTTTGAACGCGGGACGATCGAACAGCGCGGTGGCCAGCACGTGCAGCGTGTAGAACCAGCCGCGGGTCTGGCCGATGTATTCGACGATGAAGTCGCCCGGGTAGTGACCGTCGAACCAGTCCGCATTCTCGAAGGGGTAGTGCACCTGGGCGTACGGCATCGAACCCGAGTCGAACCACACGTCGAGCACATCGGGGATCCGCCGCATCGTGCTGCGGCCGCTGGGATCGTCGGGGTTGGGCCGGGTGAGCTCGTCGATGTAGGGCCGGTGCAAGTTGGTGGGCCGCACCCCGAAGTCGCGCTCCAGCTCGTCGAGGCTTCCGTAGACGTCGATCCGCGGGTAGGCCGGGTCGTCCGACTTCCACACCGGGATCGGGGTGCCCCAGTAGCGGTTTCGTGAGATGGACCAGTCGCGGGCGCCCTGCAGCCACTTACCGAACTGGCCGTCCTTGACGTGTTCGGGATACCAGGTGATCCGCTGGTTGAGTTCCACCATGCGGTCCCGGAATTCGGTGACCGCGACGAACCACGACGAGACCGCCCGGTAGATCAGCGGATTGCGGCACCGCCAGCAGTGCGGATAGGGGTGCTCGTAGGTTTCGTGTCGCAGCAACACGGCGCCGTTGGCCGCGGCCGGCCCGCTGTGGTTCTTCAGGTCTCGGATGATCTGCGCGTTGGCGTCGAAGACGTGCTGGCCCCGGTAATCGGGGACGGTGGCGTCGAAGCGGCCCTTGGAATCGACCGGGGTGACCGGCACGATGCCGACCTTGTCGGCGGTGGCCATGTCGTCTTCGCCGTAGGCCGGCGCCATGTGCACGATACCGGTGCCGTCCTCGGTGGTCACGAAATCGCCCGGCAGCACCCGAAACGCGTCGGCGGTGTCCATGAAATACGGAAAGGGCGGCAGGTACCGCGTGCCGAGCAGGTCCGCGCCGCGATAGTTGGCCAGGATCTCGGGCTCTTCGCCCAGCTCCCGGGCGTAGGCGGCCAGCCGGGCCTCGGCCAGCACGTAACGCCGATCGTCCGCCCGGACTTGCACGTAGGTCACGTCCGGGTTGACGGCGACGGCAAGGTTGGACGGCAGGGTCCACGGTGTCGTCGTCCACACCAGCAGGTGGGCCCCGTCGAGCTCGCCCCCGACTACCTTGAAGCCCACCGTGATCGCCGGATCCTGGCGGCTTTGGTAGACGTCGTCGTCCATCCGCAATTCGTGGTTGGACAGCGGGGTTTCGTCGCGCCAGCAGTAGGGCAACACCCGGTAGCCCTCGTAGGCCAGGCCCTTGTCCCACAGTTGTTTGAACGCCCAGATCACCGACTCCATATAGGACAGGTCGAGCGTCTTGTAGTCGTTGTCGAAGTCGACCCAGCGGGCCTGGCGGGTCACATAGGCCTGCCACTCGTCGGTGTAGCGCAACACCGACTCCCGGCAGGCGTCATTGAACGCGGCGATCCCCATGTCGTCGATCTGCGACTTGTCGGTGATACCGAGCTGGCGTTCGACTTCGAGTTCGGCGGGCAGCCCGTGCGTGTCCCAGCCGAAGCGGCGCTCCACCTTGTAGCCGCGCATGGTGCGGTACCGCGGGACGATGTCTTTCACGTAGCCGGTGAGCAGGTGCCCGTAGTGCGGCAGCCCGTTGGCGAATGGCGGCCCGTCGTAGAACACGTACTCCGGGGCACCGTCGCGGCGGGCGATGCTGGCCGCAAAGGTGTCGTCGCGGGCCCAGTAGTCGAGAACCTCGAGCTCGAGCGCCGGGAAGTCCGGGGCCCCGCCGGCTGGCTTGGGATAAGCCTTGAGCTCAGCGTTATCGGTCACGATGTGCGTCGTCTCCTGTGCCAATGCTGTTGATCAGGGACGACGACGCGCGAAGCGCGAGCGCCGCGGTACCACCCCGCTTGCCGCGCTTGCGTGCGGCCGCTCGATGACGGCTGTGACGGGCCTACCCGTTCGGTTCTACTGAGCCGCGCCGGCTGTTCTTCCGAAGGCTCCCCGGTGATGGCCGGATCGATGCCGTTGCGCCGATTCTACTCAACCGCCGCAGTCAAACACTGCACTCCAAGGGGCTACCTGACCGCGGGAAAACCCTGCGGTCGGGTAGCCCCTTGGAGCCGTAATCGCTCGCTGTCCATTTCGGCTCGGCCCCTTCAGGCCTGGACTTCGAGCACGCCAACGCGGTACAGGGCCGCGTAGACGTGACGCAGCGGAATGCTCAGCAAGCGAGTAGCGCCGTCCACCAGCGGGTCGCCGCCGGCGAAAGGCTGGGTGACGAGTCGGCGGGAAGCCTTCTTGGGCTCCGAAACCTGAGTCGTGGTCTCGATGGTGTCGGTGTCGCGCACCACCTTCAGCCTGCGGGCCGGCGCTACGGTTACCACGTCGTCGTACAGAACTGCGGTCATGGTCGCCTCCTAGGCGGAATTCGAAACGAGGACTAAACGAACTGACGTGTCCCGTCCCGCGGAGGTTCCGATCCCAGAACGCTTGGCCGACAAGGCACTTAGCGTTGCGAAAACTCAGCCGAGAATGTCGCGCCGGAGAACGGATCGGGACGAAACAGCCTTCGGACTTCGGTCCGGACTGTCGCTGGAACTCATGCGTCCCTCACCTCCTCGCGGTCACGACGCGTGCGGTTGTCGCACGCGTTCTATGCGCAGCGCAGGAGCAGAAACCCGACGACCGTCGGAGATCCGCACCCCACTCGTCAGAGTTTTGACACCACACGACGTGTCCGGTAACCCGGAAGCCACCTGGGCTCAACCCTTAAGCCGGGAGGAGCTGTCCTGACCCGGGGCGTCTTTCGACGTTCGGGGTCAGTGGCCTGTATTCGTGCAGCCGCCTCACCTAACGAGGTGCTTACCCGACCGAT
>CAYNLB010000119.1:4789-14194 GCA_964397935.1 uncultured Mycobacterium sp. | reverse complement strand
GCCGCCATCATCTCGGTGATCAACAGCTACGACGCGATCGTCGCGTTCCATTCCGAGGACGGACCGGGTGGATTCGGCTTCGGCCTGGGCAACGTGATCCTCGTCGGCAACGTCATCATGCTGTGGGTATACACGCTGTCCTGCCATTCGTGCCGGCACGTGACCGGCGGGCGACTCAAGCACTTCTCCAAGCACCCTGTGCGGTACTGGATCTGGACCCAGGTCAGCAAGATCAACACCCGACACAAGCTGTACGCGTGGATCACACTCGGCACGCTGATGCTCACCGATTTCTACGTCGCGCTGGTGGCCAGCGGCACCATGCCGGACCTGAGATTTGTTGGCTGAGAAGCTTTTTCACGAATATCAGAAAAATGAGTGAGGTTTTTCATGGTTGAGGTCGAACGGCACTCCTACGACGTGGTCGTCATCGGTGCCGGCGGCTCCGGGTTGCGGGCGGTTATCGAAGCGCGTGAACGCGGCCTCAAAGTCGCCGTGGTGTGCAAATCCCTGTTCGGCAAGGCCCACACGGTGATGGCCGAGGGTGGCTGTGCGGCCTCGATGGGCAACGCCAACCCGAAAGACAACTGGAAGACCCACTTCGGCGACACCATGCGCGGTGGGAAGTTCCTGAACAACTGGCGGATGGCCGAACTACATGCCAAGGAGGCCCCGGACCGGGTCTGGGAGCTGGAGACCTACGGCGCACTGTTCGACCGCACCAAAGAAGGCAAGATCAGCCAGCGAAACTTCGGCGGGCACACCTACCCGCGGCTGGCGCACGTCGGCGACCGCACCGGTCTGGAGCTGATCCGCACGCTGCAGCAGAAGATCGTCTCGCTGCAGCAGGAGGATTACGCCGAACTCGGCGACTACGACGCACGGATCAAGGTCTTCGCCGAATGCACGATCACCGAGTTGCTCAAAGACGGTGACGCGATAGCCGGCGCCTTCGGCTACTGGCGGGAAAGCGGCCGGTTCATCGTGTTCGAGGCGCCTGCGGTGGTCATGGCCACCGGCGGGATCGGCAAGTCGTTCAAGGTGACGTCAAACTCCTGGGAGTACACCGGCGACGGGCACGCATTGGCGCTGCGTGCGGGTGCGTCGCTGATCAACATGGAGTTCGTCCAGTTCCACCCGACCGGCATGGTCTGGCCGCCCAGCGTGAAAGGGATTCTGGTCACCGAAGGTGTTCGCGGTGACGGCGGGGTACTGAAGAACTCCGACGGCAAGCGATTCATGTTCGACTACATCCCGACGGTGTTCAAGGGCCAGTACGCCGAATCCGAGCAAGAGGCCGACCAGTGGCTCAAGGACAACGACTCGGCCCGGCGCACCCCGGACCTGCTGCCCCGCGACGAGGTCGCGCGCGCGATCAACTCGGAAGTCAAAGCCGGCCGGGGCAGCCCGCACGGCGGTGTCTACCTCGATATCGCATCGCGTTTGACGCCCGAGGAGATCAAGCGGCGATTGCCGTCGATGTACCACCAGTTCATGGAGCTGGCCGGGGTGGACATCACCAAAGAGCCGATGGAAGTCGGGCCCACCTGTCACTACGTGATGGGCGGGATCGAGGTGGACGCGGACACGGGCGCGGCCACGGTTGCCGGCCTGTTCGCCGCCGGCGAATGCTCGGGCGGCATGCACGGCTCCAACCGGCTGGGCGGCAATTCGCTGTCGGACCTGCTGGTCTTTGGCCGGCGGGCGGGCCTGGGGGCTGCCGACTACGTGCGCGCACTCAGCAGCCGTCCGTCGATCGCCGAGGACACCCTCGACGCCGCGGCGAAACGGGCGCTGGTTCCCTTCGAAGGACCCACGACCGGAGCCCCGTTGGAGAATCCCTACACCCTGCAGCTGGAATTGCAGCAGTCGATGAACGATCTCGTCGGCATCATCCGCAACGCGGACGAAATCTCGCAGGCCCTCGAACGGCTTGGCAAACTGCGTGAGCGATTCCAGAACCTTCGGGTAGAGGGGGACCGCCAATACAACCCCGGCTGGAACCTGGCCATCGACCTGCGCAACATGTTGCTGGTCAGTGAATGCGTGGCGAAGGCCGCGCTGGAGCGCACCGAGAGCCGCGGCGGGCACACCCGTGACGATCACCCGTCGATGGACTCGTCATGGCGCAAGGTTCTGCTGGTCTGCCGCGCAGCGGGCGGTGACCAGGTGATCCCCGACATCACCGTCACCCGTGAGGAGCAGCTGCCGATGCGGCCCGATCTATTGGAGCTCTTCGAGGTCTCCGAGTTGGAGAAGTACTACACCGACCCCGAGTTAGCCGAGCACCCAGGACGGAGTGGGAAATGAGCTACAACGCGCACTTGCGGGTGTGGCGCGGCGACGAAGCCAGCGGTGCGCTGCAGGACTTCACCGTAGAGGTCAACGAGGGCGAGGTGGTGCTCGACATCATCCACCGCCTGCAGCAGACCCAGACACCCGACCTCGCGGTGCGGTGGAACTGCAAGGCAGGTAAATGCGGGTCCTGCTCAGCGGAGATCAACGGTTATCCCCGGCTGATGTGCATGACCCGGATGTCCACGTTTGCCGAGGACGAAGTCGTCACAGTAACGCCGCTGCGGACTTTCCCGGTGATTCGAGACCTGGTCACCGATGTCTCCTTCAACTACGAGAAGGCGCGCGAGATCCCCGCTTTCGCACCACCGAAGGAGCTGCAACCCGGGGAATACCGAATGGCACAAGCCGACGTGCAGCGCTCCCAGGAGTTCCGCAAGTGCATTGAGTGCTTCCTGTGCCAGAACGTGTGCCACGTGGTCCGCGATCACGAAGAGAACAAGCAGGCGTTCGCCGGGCCGCGCTTCTTGATGCGGATCGCCGAACTCGAAATGCACCCGTTGGACACGCTGGACCGGCGCAGCCAAGCGCAGGAAGAGCATGGCTTGGGTTACTGCAACATCACCAAGTGCTGCACCGAGGTGTGCCCGGAGAACATCAAGATCACCGACAATGCGCTGATCCCGATGAAAGAGCGTGTCGCCGACCGCAAGTACGACCCCGTGGTGTGGCTGGGTAACAAACTTTTCCGTCGCTGAGCGTCCGCGGGTCCCTGCGCGGCACCGGTCGGCCGTGCGGCGTTAGTCCGCCGCTGCGCCCGGGTATGCACCATATGTACCCGGTTGGGTCGACCGCCCGACGCACTGCCCGTGACCGGAAAGGCAGGTTCGGAGACATGTTAAAGACCACCAGCATAAACAACATTCGAACCGCGATCCGCGAGTTATCCATCCGCGCCGGACTTGCGCGCAAAGAGGGTCGCCACAGCGACGCCGCGGCAATCGAGCAGCGGATCCAAGGCTTTCGGGAAGAACTCGGCCACCGCCCGTAGTCGGCCCTTCTCGACGAAGTTGTCGACGAACGGGCTCAGACGCCGAGGCGCCGGAAGGCGCTGCGGTGAAACACAATGGGCGCCACCTGGGCGTCCACCGTCACTTCACTGACCTGCAACACCACGATGGTGTGGTCGCCGGCCGGAATCAGTTGCTCGATTGCGCTCTCCAGCCAGAGGCCGGTGCCCTTGATGAAGACCGCGCCGCTGTCCTTGGACACCGTTTCCAAGCCGGCGAACCTGTCCCCGGTCTTGGCGGCCAGGGTGCGCGCGGCCTCGTCGTGGGCCTCACCGAGCACGCTGATGCCCAGCATCGGCACGCTTTTGAGCTTCGGCCACGTCGTCGACGTGTTCTGCACGCAAAATGAGACCAGCGGCGGATCGAGCGAAACGGGGACAAAGGTGCTGGCCGCCAGGCCTTCCCGGCTTCCCTGGACTTCGGCGGCGATGGCCACTACCCCGGATGGGAAGTGACCGAAGGCCTCACGAAGCGTGGACGGTGTCAGCTTGTTCGTTGAGTTCACCGGACTTCATTCGCCCCTTGAAGTCGAAGACGGATTCTCCTGACCGACCCTACTAGCAGGCCATCGGGTCGCCCTCGGCGCCCGGCGAGTATCCGTGCACGGCGGCCATGTCCGGGTGATCCCCGGGTGGCCCGCAACTCCCCCGCGGGCAAGGTGATGCGGCTCACATTCCTCATCCACCCGCGATTGCCGCAGGTGAGAGGTGCTGCGAAGCCCGGCCGCGAGCTTCCCAACCGGTTGGTTAATTAGGTAGTGGAATGTAGCTCACATTGGGTTGCGCCGGAGTGACGCGAGCGATATTTTAAGCAGTGTTACTGGTGGGTAACTTAGCTCTAGTACCCAACCATGTGTGGCATTCTCAACGAGGAGGACCATAGTGAGCCACTACAAGAGCAACGTCCCCGACCAGGTGTTCAACCTGTTCGAGGTTCTGGGCGTTGACAAGGCTTTAGGCACGGGCGAGTACAGCGACTTAGACGCCGACACCGTCCGGGAAATGCTGTCAGAGATCAGCCGATTGGCGGAGGGCCCGATCGCGGAGTCGTTCATCGAGGGGGACCGCAACCCGCCGGTCTTCGACCCGAAGTCGCACTCGGTGACGCTGCCGGAATCTTTCAAGAAGTCGGTCCAGGCGGTCATCGAAGCCGGTTGGGACAAGGTCGGCATCGATGAGGCGCTGGGCGGCATGCCGATGCCCAAGGCTGTGATGTGGGCGCTGCACGAGCACCTGCTGGGCGCCAACCCGGCGGCGTGGATGTACAGCGGCGGCGCCGGCTTCGCAAACATCGTCTACCACCTCGGCACCGAGGAACAGAAGAAGTGGGCCGTGCTGGCCGCGGAGCGTCAGTGGGGTGCGACCATGGTGCTCACCGAGCCGGATGCCGGTTCGGACGTGGGCGCCGGGCGCACCAAGGCGATCAAGCAGGATGATGGCTCCTGGCACATCGAGGGAGTGAAGCGGTTCATCACCTCCGCCGACTCCGATGACCTGTTCGAGAACATCGTCCACCTGGTGCTGGCCCGCCCCGAGGGCGCCGGTCCCGGCACCAAGGGACTTTCGCTGTTCATCGTGCCCAAGTTCCTGTTCGACTTCGAGACCGGCGAGCCGGGCGAGCGCAACGGCGTGTTCGTGACCAACGTCGAGCACAAGATGGGCCTGAAGGTCTCGGCGACCTGTGAGCTGTCGTTCGGCCAGCACGACATCCCCGCCAAGGGGTGGCTGGTCGGCGAGGTGCACAACGGCATCGCGCAGATGTTCGAGGTCATCGAGATGGCCCGGATGATGGTCGGCACCAAAGCCATCGCAACGCTGTCGACCGGCTACCTGAACGCCCTGGAGTACGCCAAATCCCGCGTGCAAGGCGCCGACATGACCCAGATGACCGACAAGACCGCGCCGCGGGTGACCATCACGCATCACCCCGATGTGCGCCGGTCGCTGATGACGCAGAAGGCCTACGCCGAGGGTCTGCGGGCCCTGTACCTCTACACCGCGACGTTCCAGGACGCTGCGGTCGCAGAGGCGCTATACGGCATCGATGCCGACCTGGCCGTCAAGATCAACGACCTGATGCTGCCGGTGGTCAAGGGGGTGGGCTCCGAACAGGCCTACGCCAAGCTGACCGAGAGCCTGCAGACGTTGGGAGGGTCCGGCTTCCTGCAGGACTACCCGATCGAGCAGTACATTCGCGACTCCAAGATCGACTCGCTCTACGAGGGCACCACCGCCATCCAGGCGCAGGACTTCTTCTTCCGCAAGATCGTCCGCGACAAGGGTGTGGCGCTGGCGCACGTGTCGGGCCAGATCCAGGAGTTCGTGGACACCGAGTCCGGCAACGGCCGGCTCAAGTCCGAGCGGGAACTGCTGGCCAAGGCTCAGGCCGATGTCCAGGGGATGGCGGAAGCGCTCACCGGCTACCTGATGGCGGCCCAGCAAGACGAGACCAGCCTCTACAAGGTGGGTCTGGGTTCGGTGCGCTTCCTGATGAGCGTCGGTGACCTGATCATCGGCTGGTTGCTGCAACGTCAGGCTGCGGTGGCCGTGCAGGCCCTCGACGCCGGTGCGAGCGGCGAGGAGCGGTCTTTCTACGAGGGCAAGATCGCGGTGGCATCGTTCTTCGCGAAAAACTTCTTGCCGCTGCTGACCAGCACCCGTGAGGTGATCGAGGCGCTGGACAACGACATCATGGAGCTCGACGAGGCCGCCTTCTGAGACCCGATGACGGTGCAGCCGCACGGCGGCTGAGGAGGGGTACCTCCGCAAGCACGAGATCCCCCGCTTCCGGAAGTGGAGCGGGGGATCTCGTTTTCGGGCACCAACCAAAAAGACCGCCGCTGGGTCCCCTCACTCCAGCGGCGGCCCTTTTCGTCCGCCCGTCTAGGCAGCAGCCGACCGGCGGTCGATCAGGGATGCCCCGTATTGCCGTCGGGGTCGGGGGGTCAGACCACAACACGGGGTCATCCGTGCGTCTGGATACCCCACCCCTGGAAGTTACTCACCAGCTGTGACGGAATTCATCAGGACACCTTCGGCCGGTCAGGCTTCCAGAATCGCGGCCACGCCCTGGCCGCCCGCGGCGCAGATCGAGATCAGGGCTCTGACGGGCTTGCCGGCGCCGCCGTTGCGCTCCGACTTCTGCTGGGCGACCTGCTTGGCCGTCTGGGCAAGAATCCGCCCGCCCGTGGCCGCGAAGGGATGACCGGCGGCCAGTGAGGAGCCGTTGACGTTGAGCTTGGAGCGATCGATCGACCCCAGTGGCGCGTCCAGACCCAGCCGCTCCTTGCAGTATTCCTCGGACTCCCACGCCTGTAGATGCGCCAGCACCGTCGATGCGAAAGCCTCATGGATTTCGTAGAAATCAAAATCTTGCAGGCTCAGCCCGTTGCGGGCCAGCAGCCGGGGCACCGCATAGGTCGGCGCCATCAGCAGGCCGTCACGCCCGTTGACGTAGTCGACCGCGGCAGTCTCCGAATCCACCAGGTAGGCCAGCGGGGTCAATGAGTGCCCGGCCGCCCACTCTTCGCTGGCCAGCAACGCGACCGATGCCCCGTCGGTCAGCGGGGTCGAGTTACCGGCCGTCATCGTCGCGTCGCCGGCCTTCACACCAAACACCGGCTTGAGCTTCGCCAGTTTCTCCGCCGACGAGTCCGCCCGAAGGTTGTCGTCGCGGTAGAGGCCCAGAAACGGCGTAACCAGATCGTCGAAGAAACCGCGATCGTAGGCAGCAGCCATGTTGCGATGGCTGGCGGCGGCCAGCTCGTCCTGGTCGACGCGTTTGATGCCCATCTGTTTGGCGGTGATCGCCTGGTGCTCCCCCATCGACAGCCCGGTGCGCGGCTCGCTGTTGGCCGGGATGTCGAGTCCCAAGGTTGCGGGCAGCGTGCCCACCAGCTTCAGCCGGTCGACCGTGGACTTGGCCCGACGCAACTTCAGCAGGGTGCGACGCAGGTTGTCCCCCAGCCCGATCGGGGGATCAGAAGTGGTGTCCACGCCGCCGGCGGCGGCCACGTCGTAGCGGCCGGCCGCGATGCCGTCGGCGGCAGCGATCGCCGCCTGCAGGCCGGTGCCGCAGGCCTGCTGCAGGTCGAACGCGGGTGTGTACGACGACAGCTCGGAGCCCTGCACGCATTCGCGCGTCAGGTTGAAGTCGCGGCTGTGCTTGAGCACCGCCCCACCGACCACCACACCCAGGCGCTGACCTGCCAGCCCGAAGCGGTCCACCAGCCCACCCAGTGCGGCGGTGAGCATGTCCTGGTTGGACGCCTCGGCGTAGGCGCCGTCCGATCTGGCGAACGGGATCCGATTGCCGCCCAGCACGGCGACTCTGTGCTTGGACGGCTTGAGCTCAGAACCGCTCTGGGCGGCCGGTTTACTTGTCTCAGAACTTCCAGGGGCCACGTCATGTCTCCGTGTCATCAGTTTGGGGTACCCGCCGTTGGAACCCGATACTACTCACTGTCCTTACTCTCAAGTAAGTTCGTGCTCGATAGGGTTCCCCCAGACGGCACACCAGATGGAAGGCAGCAGCTCAGTGGCCCCCAAGCTCTCGTCCGACCTGTTCTCGCAGATCGTCAACTCCGGTCCCGGATCCTTGCTGGCAAAACAACTCGGCGTTCCGCAACCCGAGCCGCTGCGCCGTTACCGGGCCGGTGATCCACCACTGACCGGATCCCTGCTGATCGGCGGTGACGGCAGGGTCGTCGAGCCGCTGCGCGCGGCGCTGGACGAGGACTATGACCTGGTAGGCAACAACCTTGGCGGGCGCTGGGCAGACCAGTTCGGTGGGCTGGTCTTCGACGCCACCGGCATCACCGCACCCGAGGGCCTCAACGGGTTGTACGAGTTCTTCACCCCCTTGCTGCGCAACCTGGGCCGCTGCGCACGCGTCGTGGTGGTCGGCACCACACCCGATGCCTTTCACAACACAAAAGTCAGTCCCCATGAGCAGATCGCGCAGCGCGCGCTGGAAGGCTTTACCCGCTCGCTCGGTAAGGAGCTGCGCCACGGCACCACGGTGTCGCTGGTCTACCTGTCGCCGGGCGCCAAACCCGCTGCGACGGGCCTGGAATCCACCATGCGGTTCGTCTTGTCGGCGAAATCGGCGTACGTCGACGGCCAGGTCTTCTACATCGGGGAGGCCGACTCCACGCCACCGGCCGACTGGGAGCGGCCGCTGGATTCCCGAGTCGCCATCGTGACCGGTGCGGCCCGGGGAATCGGCGCGACGATCGCCGAGGTGTTCGCCCGCGATGGCGCCCGCGTCATCGCGATCGACGTCGAATCGGCCGCCGAAACCCTGGCCGAAACCGCCAGCCGGGTTGGGGGCACCGCATTGTGGCTCGACGTCACCGCAGAGGATGCCGTGGAGAAGATCACCGAGCATCTGCGCGAGCACTACGCCGGGCATGCCGACGTCTTGGTCAACAACGCCGGCATCACCCGTGACAAGCTGTTGGCCAACATGGACGACGCCCGCTGGGAAGCCGTGTTGGCCGTCAATCTCCTTGCTCCGCTGCGCCTCACGGAGGGATTGATCGGCAACGGCAGCATCGGCGAGGGCGGCCGGGTGATCGGCCTGTCATCGATGGCCGGGATCGCCGGCAACCGCGGGCAGACCAACTACGCCACCACCAAGGCCGGGATGATCGGCATCACCCAGGCACTGGCACCGGAACTCTACGGCCAAGGCATCACGATCAACGCCGTCGCGCCGGGATTCATCGAGACCCAGATGACGGCCGCCATCCCACTTGCCACGCGTGAGGTAGGCCGCCGGATGAATTCGCTGCTACAAGGCGGACAGCCGGTCGATGTCGCGGAAACCATCGCCTACTTCGCAAGCCCGGCGTCAAACGCGGTGACGGGCAACGTCATTCGCGTCTGTGGCCAGGCCATGCTGGGCGCATGAGTACGGCGACGATGCGGGCCGGAACGCCGCGAGGTGCGGGTACCACCCGCTTGCCGGGGAGGGCCGGACAATCCAGCCCAAGTGCAACCAGCCCAAGTGCAACCCGCCCAAGTGCAAGGGGCCCAAG
>CAYNLB010000119.1:0-4689 GCA_964397935.1 uncultured Mycobacterium sp. | reverse complement strand
CCAGCCCAAGTGCAACCAGCCCAAGTGCAACCCGCCCAAGTGCAAGGGGCCCAAGTGCGAGGAGAACGCCATGAACCAGCCAAGTGGCCTAAGAAACATGCTGCGGGCGGCCGCGGGGACACTACCGCTGGTGTCCCGCTCAGACCAGGTGCCGACCCGCACGGTGACCGTCGAGGAATTACCCGTCGACCGCACGAACGTGGCCGAGTACGCAGCGGTCACCGGCCTGCGCTATGGCAACAACGTGCCGCTGACCTACCCGTTCGCGTTGACCTTCCCGGCAATGATGTCGCTGGTGACCGCATTCGACTTTCCCTTCGCCGCAATGGGGGCGGTGCATACCGAGAACCAGATCACCCAGTACCGCCCGATTTCGGTCACCGACACCGTCAACGTGCGGACACACGCCGCGAACCTGCGTGAACACCGCAAAGGTCTGCTGGTCGACCTGATCACCGATGTGAGCGTCGGCAACGACGCCGCGTGGCACCAGGTGACGACGTTCCTGCATCAGCAACACACCAGCCTGTCCGACCAACCCAAACCACCGCCGCAGAAGCAGCCCAAGCTGCCCCCGCCCAGCACCGTCCTGCGGATCACGCCCGGACAGATCCGGCGCTACGCCGCCGTCGGCGGCGATCACAACCCGATCCATACCAACCCGATCGCCGCCAAGCTGTTCGGATTCCCCACTGTCATCGCGCACGGGATGTTTAGTGCTGCAGCGATATTGGCCAACATTGAGGCCCGGCTGCCGGATGCGGTGCAGTATTCGGTTCGGTTCGGCAAGCCGGTGGTGCTGCCCGCCACGGCGGGGCTTTACATAGACGAACCCGGAAACGGGGCTGCGGGCTGGAACATCTCGTTGCGCAACATCGCCAAGGGGTATCCGCACCTCACCGGTACGGTCCGGGCGCTCTAACTCGCACGCGCAGGCCGAGAGTTCCCGCGGCCCGCGGCGAGCGCTTTCAATCCGTGTGCGCCGACGGCGGTGACCAGGAAAACCAGAATCAGCCAGAGCGGGGGCCGGGCGAGTTCCCAGACGAAGATCGCGGCCCAAACCGGCGAGCCCTGGGTGACCGCGAGCACCCCCGCAGCACCGGCCAGCGAGACCGTCGGCACGTATAGATGCGTACCGGTCGCCCAATCAACGGTAAGCACCAGCAGCGATCCCGCCGCCGCGCCGGTGGCCAGCGACGGCGTCAGCATCCCGCCGGCCCCGCCTGCACGCAGGAACAGCGCGGTCAACAGCGGTTTGAGCACCAGAATCACGGCCGCCGCGGACAACGTCATCCCACTGGCCAAGCTGACCGTCAGAATGCTGCGCCCGTTGCCGGGCAACTCGGGCCACCAGTGCGAGCAGACACCCATCACCAAACCGGCACCGGCGAGCGCCGGAACCAGCACCCACGTCCGCAGCTGGGCAGCCGGCCGCGCCGCCGCCATGAGCCGGTTGAACGCCCATCCCACCGCGAGCGCCACCGGTGCCAACACCAGTGCATGCCCCGTCAACACCGGGGACAAATCCGGGTCGGGCCACTGGAGCTCGGGGCGATCCTTCGTGATGAGCGAGCCGATCGCGACGGCGAGGCTGGACGTGATCAGCGCCGCACCGAGCGCTCGCGGATGCCAGGTGTGCAGCACGATGCGCACACTGAACAGCGCACCGGCCAGCGGCACGGCGTAGACCGCGCCGAGCCCGGCCCCGGCCGCGCACGCCAGCAGCACCTCCCTGTCTCGGGCCGACAGCCGCTTCAGCCAAACTGTGCCCAAATCGCTTAGGGCCGCTGCGAATTGGCGGGGCGCGCCTTCCCGGCCCAGGGACGCACCGGAGCCGACCAGCAACACTTGCAGTACGGCATCGACGCTCCAGGCCACCCGCGGCACCGGGCCGTGGCGAGTGATGGTCTCCGCGAGCGGCGGCACCTCGCCGCTGCGCCGCAGGACCCACCAGCCGACCCCCGCCAACGCGGCGCCGACCATTGGCCCCAGCGCCCGGCGGACCGGGCTGCTGCCGGTGATCCCGACCAGCAGCGTGCCGAAAGTGTAGTGGTACGTGAGGTGTTCGACGTAGCGCAGCACCGCCGAGGTCGCCAGCCCGGCGACCCCGGCCAGCAGTCCGACGATGACAACCGCGCAAAAGAAGTCGAGGTTGCGGCGGGGCAAGCGAGCCACCCCACGAATGTAGGGTCTAGCCCGTGGCGGTGCTGGGATCGCCCGCCTCGGGTAGCGCCGCGGCGGCTTCCCGCTCCTCCGGTGCGCCCCGCAGGCCGTGCCAGAACAGGTTGATCATCAACTCGGCGGCCTCGTCGACGTCGATGTCGCCGGTACTGAGCCTGTTGGCCATCGCCTCACCCGCGCCCACGAGCGCCACGGCCATCATCTTGTGCTCGCGGTCCGACCGCGGGGTGCGGCTACCGGCCCGCACCAGCCCGGCGACCAGTTCGATGATCTGCTCGCGTCCCTCCCGCACGATGTGGGCGAACGCCTGCGAGCTGATGGCATGGGTGTACATCACGATCCACGACGCCCGGTTGGCATCGATGTAGCGCAGGAACGACACGATGGTGTTGCGCAGCAGGTCTTTGGGGCTCTGTGTGAAATCGATATCGTCGCGGACCACGTCGATGAACCGGCTCAGCTCGCGGTTGAGGCAAGCGCCGAACAGATCCTCCTTCGATCCGTAGTACAGGTACAGCATCGGCTTGGAGATCTGCGCGGCGGCGGCGATGGCGTCCATCGAGGTCTCGTGGTAGCCGTTGACCGAGAACATCTGCACGGCAGCGTCGAGCATCTGCTGCTCGCGGACAGCACGGGGTAGCCGCTTGGTACCACCGGCCATCGCTTACCTCTCTAGCTCATCTATCTGACTCCAGAGTAAGCAATCGCGGCGCGCCAGCACAGGCGTCAGTGGCCGCAGGCCGGGCCACGGCCCTTCATCGCCGCCACCCGCACCAACGACTCGTCGACCCGCTGCCCCGGCAATTCGCCCGCGGTCACCGCCTTTTGCAGCCGGTCCAGGACCGCGGGCACCTCGTCGGTGGTGACCCACAGCGCGACGTCCGTACCGGCCTTCAGGGTCCGCAACACCGCCTCCGCTACCCCGTACCGATCGGAGATCGCGGCCATGCTGGACAGATCATCGCTGAACACCGGACCGTCGAAGGGCGGCCCGCCGTAACCGGCGCCAGCGCGCAACAACTGCACCGCCGCGGGGCTCAGGCTGGCCGGTTCGTCGCCGGTCAGCCCGGGAACTTGCAGGTGCCCGATCATCACCGCGACCGGGGCCACCGTCACCAGGGTCCGGTAGGGCACCAGGTCGGTGTTGCGCAGGTCGCTCAGCGGTGGCGTCACGACACCACCGGTGTGGGAGTCGCCCGACCCGCGTCCGTGACCCGGGAAATGCTTGAGCACGGGCAGCAGCCCCGCGTCTCGCAAGCCTTGCGCGTACGCCCCGGCGTATCGGGTGACCGTCTCGGGATTCGCGCCGAACGAACGGTCGCCGATCACGCTGTCGTCGGGTGCATCGGTGACGTCGACCACCGGGGCGAAGTCGATGGTGATGCCCAGCTCGCGCATCTTTTTGCCGCGTTCGGCCGCCAAGTCATGCACCTGTTCGAAGGTTTGCGTCGCTGCCAGCACCCGCGGCGCCGGGGCCGGTCCGATCAGCGACTCCAACCGCGACACCCGGCCACCTTCCTCGTCGACGCTGACCGCCAGCGGTAGCGGCCCCGCCTTGGCCGCGATGTCGGCCAGCGGCCCCTGGAAGATCGACAGATCCGTCCAGCTGCCGATGAAGATGCCGCCGACGTGGTAGCCGTCGACCACGGCCCGGGCGTCGTCGGCGTTCTTCACCCCCACCATCAGCAGCTGCGCCAGCTTGTCACGGATCGACAGCTGGGTCGTCGGGTCACCGCACACCGGCGGCGCGGGAGCGGCCACCGGCTTGCTGGGCGAGGGCGACGAGGCGCCCGGCCGTCCGGCGTGGTGGCCACAGCCTGCGACGAGCGCCGACGCGGCGGCGAACACGGCGAGGGTGCGCGCAAAAGGCATCGGCACATGGTGTCATGGCGGTGTCACGTCTTCCGGATCCGGGGCGCGACAAGGTTTTCATCCCCGGCGACCGGGGCACCCTGAGCAGGGCCTAGCAGGGCTCGGCGGCGGATCGAGGAGCCGGCGATGACGAGTTTCACCCTGGCCGCCGCCAGCATCGCGGTGGGCCTATCGGTAGGTGCCGCGATAACCGTCGGGGTGACCCTCGCAGTCGACGACCAGCGCATCGCACCGGCATCCGGCCCATCGGCCCCCTCGGCGCCCCTTCAGGTGCAGTACGGCGACCGGTGTTTTCACGGCCACTGCCTGCCCTGCGACACCGTGCAGGGATGCCTGGACAAGCTGGGGGATGTGCGCCGTTAGGAGTCGGTCGGGAGCCGGCCGCCGCCCCCGCTTCTGCTAGGTTGTCGCTAGATCGTCAAGCCTTGACCGCAAGCCCCCGAGGGGCCCGAAGGAGCCATGTTGAACCGGATCGTTGCGCCCGCTGCCGCGAGCGTGGTGGTTGGTCTGTTGCTTGGCGCGGCCGCGATCTTCGGGATCACGTTGATGGTGCAACAGGACACGAAACCGCCACTGCCCGGGGGCGATCCGCAGTCGTCAGTGCTCAACCGGGTCGAATACGGCAACCGTAGCTGA
>CAYNLB010000118.1:0-14526 GCA_964397935.1 uncultured Mycobacterium sp. | reverse complement strand
GTTTTCGTTCTCCCCCGCTGGGCCGTCAGAACAGTTCAATCCTGACAGGGGGCTCTCACTTTCAGGGGCTTCACCCGCACCCCTACTTGGCCGCAGCACACGGTCAGCCACACCAAATCTCTGTTGCATGGCTGCCGAGTAGGTCTCCGGGACGCGGAAGGGCCCTGGCTCAGCCGACCTCGCGATCAGTTGGCCGGAATTCACCACACCAGCACACCGTCCGGCTTGCCTTCCAGCATTTCCAGCTCAGTGGCCACTCTGGCGAGCAGGTTGATAATCGCCATACCGTCACCGGGGCCCAACGGCGCGCAATTAGGCTGGTTGAGCCGGTCATCCATTCGGTTACGCAGTTGCTGGATCTCGGCGGTTAATTGTTCACTCATCGCAACACCTCTCATATCGCTCGTAGGGAAGCGCTCCCAACGGACCAGCCGTTCGACCAGGTCCGGGTTGGCTGGGATGTCCAAGTCGAGCAGGATGGTCCACGGTTCGAGGGTGTCTTCGACCAGCCAGATCAGGTCGGGCCTCGGCGAGCCTATCCACCCGGCCACCGGCGACCTCGTAAGCGCGGGGCACTCCGTCGCTTCGTGGCCTCCGGTGGCCATGACCGAGGCCTACAGCCTCAAAGGAGGCGGCCGGCCTCTCATCCGGGCTGCAAATGGGATAGCACGCTCCTCGCGGCAGCTTGTTGTGGCAGTACGCCTCCTCGGCGGCACTCACGAACCGCTGGGCGTCGATTCGATTCCACGTGGAACGCATCTCAATGGCCGGGGTGACGAGGTCGACAAGGATTTCTCCGGGCTCGTCCAAGACCAGACAGGCCAACGAAGCCTCGCACGTAGTGACAGCCGCCACGCGCCGGCGTAAAAGTATTGAGGGACGCATTCAGCCTCCCCGATTTATTTCGCGATACGCAATATTTGCGTATGCGCAAGTATACGCTCGCATGGGCCCCAGGCGAGATTTGTCGGAGAAAACTTGCGTGAGGGCAACTGTGCGGGCATGCAGAGATTGCGGCGCGATTTCGGATCTGCCTCGACAGACTCGGCGCATCAAGGTCGCGAACCGAGCGGTCACCGACCGCCAGGCCAGATCAGCATGACTGCGTCGTTCGCAAATGGCTCGCCGGCGGCAGTTGCAAACCGGTCGAGGGCCGTCGTCAGCACTTCGCGATCGTCGGGAACGATGTCGCGCAGCACCCGGATGATCGCGGCGCGCCGATGTTTCGTCATCTTATTGACGAGTCGCCTCCCGGCGGCGGTGAGACTCAACGTAATGTGGCGCCGGTCATCTGGCGAGTCTTGGCGGTCGAGCAAGCCAGCCCGGATGAGGCGATCACAGATGCGGCTGGCATTCGACGGGTTGACATCCAGACCGGCGGCCACGGCCGCCAAGTTCAGCGGACCTTTCATATCCACCATGACCAGAACCCGCAATTGCGGGACGGTCACGTTGCCGTCCACCGCGGCAATGGACTCGGCAGCAATGCCCACCAGCGCCCGGGATGCCCGCAACACAGCGTCAATCTGGTCGGCCGATGGCTCCCCGGTCGGAGCTCGGCGGGGACGTTGTGTGGCGCTCATGGCGAATCTTCCCTCAACTCACACATACTGGTCGACGATTTCAGTTGATCCGGCCAGCGACGCAAGTGTTAACGGAGTGTTCACGGCGACGGACAGGCTGCCGCACACTGCAAAAATGCCTCAGGTCCGGCAGGACTGGGCGATTAGCGTGGTGAATGGGCACGACTCGTGCCTACAGATTGCCCACAATCTGCCCACAGCCAAAGTTATTTCCGGTGATCGCTGGTGATGAACTCTTACTGCCGGGAAGAGTTCTGGTACTCCCCCGCCGGCCCGTCGAAGGAGTTCAATCCTGACAGGGGCTCCACCTTCCTGTATGACCTCGGCTGACGCTTAACAGTTGGTTCGGCTGACCCTTGACGCTCCCTGATGAGGGAGTTGAGCGCGGCTGAGCAGAGGCATCAGACCGTGATGACCGCGATCGGCACGGACTGCGCGTGCGTAATGCCGGCGCACGAGTGTCGCGCGTCGTGCAATCGAAATTTCCTCATCTTGGCCTCGCCGCGTAACTCCCGCCAGAAGTCGCCCAGCGTGTCCGACTGGCTGGACCCCGAACGATCCGACGCCGCCGGGCGGCATCGACAACATCTTCGGCTACCGCGTCGTCGTCAGCACGTAGGCGCGAGACACGCCGAGTCCCTGCGGAAAGCAGGACTAGCGCCATGGGGTTCCACGCAGTCCTAAGCTGCAGAGAATCACGAAGCGCAACAACGTAAGGGAGGCAAAGATGAGCCAGGATGACCTGACAGCCGCCATCGAGCAGCTACGTTCTGCGCTCGATGAGTACAAAACACGGGGAGACCCGGCCGCTTCACACCCATTTCACATACATGTGGGCGTTTCACCATTTCACGCAAAGCAAAAGGAATACCTTGAGCTGCTCGGCGCGGCAGTGCTCGCTATAGGCGACGAGATCCGGTCGCGTTAGCTCTGGATGTCCAGGGGTATGCAAATCCCGGCAAATCAAGATCAGGAGGCGGAGGCTGCGATAAGTTTTCGCGACGAAGTTTGAAAGCGTCAGCGTTACCACGCCTTCCTGCACCGTTTCGAGAACTAATTACGTTGTGGCATCACAATATCGACGGTGATCAATGGCGGCGGCCAACATTCACTACCCCCCGCTAACGCCTGCGAGCACCCGCGGTTGAGAGCTGATCCGCCTTGTAGGCGACGGGGCGTCAGCCGACGCACCACAAAGCGCCAGGTCACAGAAATTGCCTGCATCCGCCGTCGCGATTTCGGGCTGGTGACTGCGCATCCGGCGCAAGGACCGCTGGAGTAGTCCCACGAGTAGTGGGTAATCGATGTCGCGAGGTTGTCCAGTCTGGAGGTTGCGCGATGCCGGTTACGACGGGGCGTGTTCCCGGAGCGACGTCCGGGTTGCGCAGGATCAGCATGGACCCTGGGCGTTTCCGGAACGGACGTTGGTTCCTGTTGGCCGAGGGCGTGCTGGTGAGCGCATTCGGCATTGCCGGGCTGGTTTCGGCGGCCCTGCATCCGCACGCCGGGCCCACCGGCGTCCCGGTTCTCGGCCTGGTGTCGACTCCGGCGCACAGCGGGATGCTGCTGGCGTTTGGCGTGGTGGCCATTGCGGGTGTCGTTAATCACCGCGCGGCAGTAACTGTTACCGCGCTGAGTGCTGTGGCCTACACCCTGTTGTTGTTTTTCGGCAGTGTCGCCACGGCGCGCAGAATGCCGACGCCATTGGGATTCCATGCTGCCGGCATCGCGCTGCACGGTGTGCTGGCGGTGGTCAACCTCGCGCTGCTGATGTGGCTGATTCCCGACGAGTTGGCAGACCCGGCCTGGGTGCCGCGCCTGCGGCGGGGCCGCGATCGGCCACAGCCCGCGGGCCCCGCAGCGGTCACCGGGCAGGCGGCTGTGTCTGCATCGGCGGCGCGCGCGCAAGGGTCCGGCGCTCATGCCGGCCCGCCCCAACATTCAGCGGCCCGCACGCAGCCGAGCCAACCGGCTTCGAACAACCCAACGGTCAGCGTTCGGCCCGTACGTCGCGCCCTTCTCGAGCAGTCGGCGAGCCAAGAAACCGACGAGCCAACAGCTCACAACGTCGAGAACTCAACACAGCCGAAACACCTCGCCGCTCGGGTGACCGACGCGGTGACATCGCGCGGCGGTGTCGTGGCCGTGGCGGTCCTGGCCGCTGTCGTCGGCGTCGTCATTTGGACACGCCGTCGCTGACCCCGCAATCCCTCAGCCAAAGATCGAGACAATTTCAGGGAACTTCAGGAAATGTGATTCCGTGGCTCATGGCCGGTCGGATGTCGCAACCGTGGTTGGTTCAGCAGCGCAATCCTGCCGGGGCTCTGCCGTCACCGGATTGATGTCATGCGGCTCGATGCGAAAGACTCGCCGTGGGCAACAAGCCGTAACCGAGGGACTGAGGCGATCGAACGGAAGTGACCATAGTGAGCCGTAACCTCGTAGTCACCGCGCCGTTCGTCCTCGGCACCATCATGGCCGCACTCGTCGGCTGTGCCGGACCGACGGCGCCGCCAACCGCAACAGGGCTGACCGCCTCAACCCCAACAACAGCGACCGCCGCCGCACTGGCGTCAACGACGACGGTGGCCGCCGCGCCGGGCGCTCCCGAGGGCGCGCAGCCTCCGCTGGCTTCAGACCCGACACGGCTGGCCGACGACCTCGTCGCCGATGAGCTTGCGCTCCGTGAGCCGTCGACGGCGGAGGCGGCGCTGGCCGCGGCGGCGCACCGCCAGCAGGCGGCCTACCGTGCCATCGGGCGACATCCGGACTGGGATGCGATCGCGCGACCGCGTATCCCGCCGTCGTTGCTCGAGGTCTACGACCGCAATGTGGATGCCCGTCGGCAGCTGACCGCGATGCAACACGTGAAGGACACGCTGCCCGCGTGGCGCATCGAGGCTCCACCTCCGGCCGACGAGCTGATGAGTTACTACCGGGAGGCGGACTCGGAGTCCGGCGTCAGCTGGAACTACCTGGCCGCGATCAACCTCGTAGAGACCCGCTTCGGCAGCATCGTCGGAGCGAGCACCGCGGGCGCTCAGGGCCCCATGCAGTTCCTACCCGCGACGTTCGCCGCATACGGCCACGGCGGCGATATCCACTCGCCACGCGACAGCATCATGGCGGCGGGCCGCTACCTCGCCGCGAATGGCTTTGCCGACGATCGCGATCACGCCCTCTACCGGTACAACCACGCACACGAATACGTGCGGGCGGTCAACCAATACGCCGCGTTGCTTGCAGCCGATCCCGCTGCGTTCGCCGGCTACTACCGGTGGGACGTCTACTACTACACGACCGCCGGCGACGTGTTACTGCCGATCGGCTACGCGGCAACGTCACCGATTCCGGTCGAGGATTATCTGGCGACCCACCCGCAGTAACCGGGGAATCTCACCGGGTAGCCGGCTCAGCGGCCACCTTCCGGACACCCAGAATTGCCGAGATGACCTGATCGACGCGGGGACGCTCGGGCCCCGCCCGAGTCTTCCGGTAATGGCGTCGAGCGCGTACTCATAGGCGCAACAGGCATGCCACAACACCGACGGCGAGCCAGGCCCCGCATCGAATGCCACGATTTGCGCGTATTCCCCGAACACGTGGCGCCTAACGGGGAATAATGCCGTTTCATGAAGCCAGCAGCCGTGGGGCTAGCAACACCCCTCGCGGTCTGGGCCGATCCGGGGCCCGCCCTCGATTTCTGCCCGATCCCATCCTGGTTTCCGTAGACGAGGGGTAAAGCCGCCCCGGCAATGCCGGGGCGGCTTTCACAGCGCCACTTGATCAACTGCGTGCCTGTCCCAGAGTGCTTGTCCGAGCGGCTAGTTCGGTGTGGCCGCGCTGGGCGCATGTTTGATCTTGAGGTAGTGCTTGATCCTGAACCGGCCGAACTCACGCTGCCTGCGAGGTGACAGCTGCCGGTACGCGGTCGCCGCATCGATGATCTCCGGTTCGACCGCCTGGCTTGTGTCTCCATGAACCCGGACGGTGGCCCGCCCGGCGGCCATCACATTGCGAAGCCAATCGACTTCCGTGCCATAGGGCAGCGGAATCACAAAGCCGTCGCTCACCCGCTCCACCACAACAGGGGTTGCGTAGGCCTTGCCCGAGCGACGCCCGGTGTGCTCGATTACGCCTGCGTACCAATACTTCTGGCCGGCCACGATCATCATTGCCGGATTCAGCACGTACTTGTTGAACACCCGTACCTTGTCAAGGACCATCCCGCGCTCCTCAATCGGACCAATCCGTCAGAGCCACGGTAACGCTGCCGGTAAGAACTGCCCAGGGCCGTTGGGCGCCACCACCATCGTCGCTTCGCCCCGGCCGAAACAGGCTGGTGGGCAAGAATTTCGCGCAATCAAACCGACAAGGGCGTCATCCGGCGTCGACATGCCGGGCGAGGAAGTCCAGGACAGCGCTGGCGAAGATGTCGTTGCGATCGCCGGCGACCATGTGTCCCGCGCCACGGACATCAGCGAATTCGACCTGCGGGAAGCGCGCGAGAAATTCGTCCGCGCGCTCCTGGCTGACAAGGTCACTCATCTGGCCGCGGATCAGCAACACGGGCACGCCCCCGCGCAGGATCGCCTCGACGGCCGCGTGCATGCGATCCGGGTCGGTGACCTCAAAGGGAGGAAACGCCGCAGTCCCGCTGATGAACTGCGGATCCCAGTGCCAGTACCAGCGATCTCCACGGCGGCGCAGATTGGTGGTCAGGCCGTCCAGATCAGTGGGTCGGGGCCGGTGCGGGTTGTATTCGGCGATCGCGTCAGCGACCTCGTCGAGCGAACCGAACCCCGACTCCACCCGATCGGCCATGAAGGCATGTATCCGATTCGCCCCCGATTGGTCCATGTTCGGCACGATGTCGACCAACACGACAGCGCTGGCAATCCCGGGCGAGAGTTCCCCTGCGAGCAGCATCGAAGTGAATCCCCCCAGCGAGGCACCCACCAGCACGGGTCGTGGGGGTAGCTCGTGCAGCACTTCTTGGACGTCGCCGGCGAAGCTGACGACGCGGTAGTCGCCTTCGCCCGACCAGTCCGATTCGCCGTGGCCGCGCAAGTCTACGGTGACGGACTGCCACCCGCGGTGGGCGACAGCGGCGGCGGCCTTGCCCCACGAGCGGCGGGTCTGCCCGCCACCGTGCAAGAAAACCACGGCACGCGCTTCCGGATCACCCAGGCGGTCGGCGACGATACGCACGCCGCCGGGCCCCTGGGTCGAGAAGGGTTCAGCTGCCATGGGCATCAAGTGATAGTAGGACGCCGCGAAGTTGAGATTGTGCCGGCTTGACTCCAATACGATGCAGCGTGGCCATTCCTCTTGCCCGAGCCGGAGCCGCCACGATGCAGATATATCCGCCCAACATGTTTTTCACGTCTGAGTCCGTCACCGAGGGGCATCCCGACAAGCTTTGCGACCAGGTTTCGGATGCGGTGCTGGATGCATGTCTGACCGAGGACCCCGAATCCCGGGTGGCCTGCGAAACCTATGTGACGCTGGGCATGATGATGGTCGGCGGCGAGATCACCACGCGAGCGCAACTCAATGTCGATGACCTGGTCCGCCGCCTGGGCAACGAGATCGGCTACTCCTCGCCGGTGTATGGCTACGACGTCAACACCGCCGGCATCCTGCGCGCGTTTCACCAGCAGTCACCCGATATCGCGCAGGGGGTTTCCCACGCCGGTGAAAATCTCGGCGCCGGCGACCAGGGAATGATGTTCGGCTACGCCTGCCGACAGACCGACGAGCTGATGCCGCTGCCCATCATGCTCGCCCACCGGCTTGCGATGCGGCTCGCTTCGGTGCGCAAACAGCGGGTGCTGCCCTTCCTGGGTCCCGACGGCAAGTCGCAGGTAACCGTGGAATACCGGGACGGAAAGCCCGTGCGCGTGGATTACGTGGTGCTCGCCTGCCAGCACACATCCGATGTCGTCACGCCCGACGGCAAGTCCATGACCGAGGAGGCCCAGCGGCAGGTCATCGACACGGTCGCGCGTCCGGTACTCGGTGACCTGTGGGACGACGACACCCGATTCACCGTCAACGGAGCCGGAAAATTCCTGGTGGGCGGTCCACAGGCCGACACCGGGCTGACCGGCCGCAAGGTCGTCGTCGATACCTATGGCGGCTGGGCGATGCATGGCGGCGGTGCGTTCAGCGGAAAGGATCCGACCAAAGTGGATCGTTCAGCCGGCTATATGGCCCGCTACGTGGCCAAGAACATCGTCGCCGCCGGCCTGGCGGACGAATGCCTGCTGCAGCTGGGCTACTGCATCGGGCGGGCCGACCCCGTGTCGGTCATGGTCAATACCGGCGGCACCGGCAGGCTCGCCGACGACGCACTTTCCGCCCTGGTGCGAGAGGTCTTTCCGCTGTCACCGAACGGGATAATCGACCATCTGAGGTTGCGCGAACCGATCTATCGCCCGACGGCGGCCTACGGCCATTTCGGTCGTCCGGGTTTCAGTTGGGAAACCGTGGATGCCACCGACGAGTTACTGGCCAAGGCGCGCAAGTTCCCGCACCCCTGAGCTGCCGTTGGCCCAGTCAATCGGCGCGTTCGCCGTGCTCGCCTCGCCACAGTTTGGCGAACCGCCGGGCTACCGCACCAAGCCGGTTGCCGCCGCGTTGGGAGCTCTTGATTCTGCCCAGTGCCTGTCGTCCCTCGACGGCGTAGTCGTTGACCGTTTCGTCGCCTTCTTCAGCGCGCATGCCTGACCTCCCTCGATCAAGATCCTGTTGGCTGCGCCTCACGCTCGGGTGGTTCCGACGGCGTCAGGCGCTTCGGCTGTTCCGAGTCGTTCAACGCCACATCGTTGTCCGACGCCGTCGTGACGCGCCCGTCGAGCATGCCCAGTCCTCCGATCAGATCAATGCCGTCTACCCGCCGGACCCGTACATCCAAACGCCGTGGTCCCGATTGACCGCCGAGCGCCGACGACCGTTACCGCGTCTGTGCCCGCCCAGTGCGGGCACAAAAGCGTGACAATGCGTCGACGTCAGTGCTCGTCGTAGTGCTCGCCGTGGGCCGCATGCCGGCATCCGTCGTGCACATAGTCGACGTGATCCCCGTGCGGGACCGCGACATGGCCACAGCCCGCACCATGGACATGGTCATGGTGCTCGTGCACAGCGTGGCCGGATGGTTCACATTCGTCGTAGTGATCCTCGTGCCGGCGATGCAGGTGGCCGTCGTGCGCGTAGTCGACGTGATCGCCGTGCGGGATCGCGACATGACCGCATCCTTCGCCGTGCACATGATCGTGTTCGGTGTGGGTGTTGTGGATTGTGCTGGTCATCGCCTCTCACCGCCGTCCCTCGAAGTTGCTGGTGCAGGCCGATTTTAGTTCGGCCGGAGCGCACCATCCATGGTCTTAGGTCACCGGCTCCTTGCTGGCCTTGACCGGGGCGCTACTCGGCGGCAGCTTGAGCAGGTTGCCACGCAGGCTGCCCCGTGCGGTGCGTACGGTCACCAGAAACCAGGTGAACAGCAGACCCGCGTAGGCGGTAACCGCGGCCACCTTGAACGCAGGGAGATGACTGTGCCCGGCAAGCTGTGAGGTGCCGGTGACGAAGGTTCCGACCGGGAAAGTCAGGCTCCACCACGTCAGAGCAAACGGCATCCCGCGCCGCAGCGTGCGCGCGGTGAGCGAAGCGGCCAATGCGATCCACAAGACCGCGAAACCCCACACCGGAACTCCGTAGAGCAGCGCGAACGCGTTCATGTCCTCGGCGAGTCCGGAATCGACAGCCAGTGTCGCGTTGGCTCCCAAGAGTCCTGCCGCCGTGATGGATTGGCCGAGCGGACCCAACACGATCCAAAGTGTCGGCACCCGCGCGGATCCGGAGGTGCCGTACAGGGTCAAGCGGGCCCAGATCATCGCGATGATGTTGAACGACGCCACCAACGACAGCCCGAACATCGCGTAGCAGCCGTAGAGCATGGTCGCCCGTCCCGCGCCCGGCGCCATGTGCGGCAGCAGCAGCGCCCCCGTCGCCGCGGCCACCATCGGCGGAACCACGGGCATCAACCATCCGCCGAACGCCGCGTCCGGCTCGACATCGTGCTGGGTGAACATCAGGAACGGAATGCTGACGGCGGTGAACAGCCCGCCGAGCGTGCCCCCAGTCCACAGCACCCAGTCCAGGTCGACGGCGATGCGCTCGCCGATGAGATCCCCGCCGACCAGCACCGCGCCCCCGCCGACCGTCATCAGCGCCATCGGGGCCGCGCCGTAGAAGTGGGCCATCTGCGGGTTGCGAGCGTGACTGCGCGCGGCGGTGGGGTGGCGCAGCCAGTGGCCACCTACCAAGACGATCAGCGCCGCCAGCAAGACGGCCGCGAGCACCCAGACCACTTGGGCAAATGCGCGCATGCCCACGACGTGGACCGGCAGGGTGGCGCCGGCGGTAGCGACGATCCCGGTTCCCATTACCGAGGCGAACCAGTTCGGCCCGATGTTGCCGAGCACTTCGACCCGCTCCTGCGCCGACGGGGCGTCGTTCGGGTTTGCAATGGCCATAGCAGACAAACCCTAGCGGTCCCGGGCGGCACCGAGTGCAGAATCGGGAGCCCGCACCTCGAGCGTGGGCGCTCACGCGCTGCGCAGGGCGTCGAGGATGTCCCGGTAGTACAGGTGCGCCATGAAATGCCCACCCGATCGTAAATGCAATGTGGCAGCAGGGATTCGGTGCGCAAGTTCGGCCGCCCACTTGGGGTTGACGAGCCGGTCCCCGGTCCCCTGCCACACGTCCACCGGCACCTGCAGATCCTCGGGCGTAAATCCCCACGCCCGGTTCATGGCTCGGTACTCCTCGACCATGCCCTGGGGCTGTCGCAGGGCTTCCCGTGACGTCGTCGCGAAGTTTCGGTAACCGGCTGAGCGCAACACCGCGGCGTCGGCCGCACCAAGACCGCGGGCCACGAGCCTGCCGTAGAGCTGTGGCGCGCCGGCGGCCGCGATCCCCATGGCACGGAAACACTGCCGGGCGAACCGGGGCGCGCGCGTGGACAACCTGCTGAAGAGGCGGTCAACGGCCGGCAAGTCGTCGAACACACCCGGCTCGGTCAGCGGTAGCACCCCCGCGATAATCGCCACGCGGGTAACCCGCGACGAGAACGTGTAGCCGAGCGCGGCGGCGTACTGGCCACCCAGGGACCAGCCCATCGTCGCGAACCGATCAACGCCGAGCAGGTCGAGCAACTCACCGACATCGCGGGTCCAGTCCAACATGCTGCGCCCCGGCCGGGGATCGGACTTGCCGATGCCCGGCCGGTCAGGGGAGATCAGCCGCACCTGTGACTGCCTAGCCACCGATGCGGCGGCTTCCACATCCAGACGGCAGGACAGCCCCCCGTGCGCGCTGACGACCGGAAACCCTCCCGCATCGCCGTATTGCGCATAGCTCAGCGCGCGCCCGTCCCGCAGGCCGGCAACATGATCCGAGATCATCCGGTCGCAAACCTCTGCGGCTCGAACATGGAAATCGGGTGCTCGGTGTCGCCGTCGATGACGAGGTCGGCAAGTATCTCCCCGATCACGGGAACGAATTTGAAGCCGTGACCGGAGAATCCGCATGCCACGGTGACATTGGCGCACTGTGGGTGGCGAGCGATCACGAAGTGCCGGTCGGGGGTGGTGGAGTACATACAGGTCACCGCGCGCAGACACCTGCCCGCCAGCGCCGGCAACAGCCCAGCGGCCCGCTCGGTCACCGCGCCGATCTCGTGCGCGGATACCGAGCGGTCGATCGTTTCCGGTGTGCAGGGACTGCCACTGCGGGCGAAGCCCACTTTCACGCCGCCCTTCGGGCCGTCGATCGCGGGAAGACCGTAAAGTTGTGTGCCATCGGCATTCTCGTGGATGAATATCGGTTGATCCTCGAATTCGGATACGCCCCCGACGGGGTCCAGCCAGTACATCACCGTGCGTTCCACCATGATGGGCACGCCGAACGCGCCCAGTATCTGCGGCGCCCATGGACCCGGACAAATCACCAGTTGCTCGGCGGAGTACGACCCGCGGGCGGTAGCGACCCGCACCCCCGTGGAGCTCTGACACCAGTCCAGCACTGGTTCATCGAATTGCAGTGCCGCTCCAGATTTTTCGGCCAGCTCCAGCTGCGCACGCACCGTCAGCTCCGGGCGCGCGAAACCCGCATTCGGTTCGTAGAGCCCGATGTCTTCGGAGTCGGGGGTGAACTTGGGAAACCGGCTGGCGATCTCGACGGCGTCGAGCACCTCGTGCGGCAGGCCCCATTGACGGCCGGCCCGCAGGCTACCGGCTACGGTCGCGCCGGCCGGCGGGCCGACGAAAAGCCCTCCGGTGAGCCGGTAGACATCGCGCCGGGCGTCGACGGCCAGCCTCTCCCACAGTTCGTAGGCTCGCAGCAACAGCGGAACATACCCGGGGTCCTCGAAGTAGGCCTGGCGGATGATCCGTGACCCGCCGTGGCTGGATCCCTTGTCGTGGGCGGGCTGGTGTCGTTCCAGGCCGAGCACACGGCGTCCCCGGGCGGCGAGCTGGTGGGCGGCGGCACTCCCCATACCGCCCAAACCGACGACAATGACGTCGTAACCCGATGCGGCGCTGGTCATCCGAACTACCTCCAGATCCAGCCGGCTGTTGGCGGCCCCGTACGGTCAAAGCGTCCGGTGCAGCCGCGTTGACTCCAGTGTCACATTCTCGCAAGCGCGATAGGTGAGACTTCCACTGACCTCAGCGTGGTGCGATGACGGCGCGATTAGACCAAATCGACTGCGGCCCAGCGCGGTCCATTGTCTCGCGCAACCAGGCCAGATCATCGGGCCTCGGATCGCCGAGCAGAAAGGTTGCACGCCGGCCGTGCCGCGCTGTCGCGGCTCGGGATTGATCACCGACGCCAATCCACAATCGCGTCGACGTACTGGTGCCGACCGGGTGAACGGGAATTGGCCTGTCGTATCGCTGACCTGGCACTTCGATGTCCCGTCCCGGTAACGGTTTAGCCCTGTGATGTCGGTCACGGCGCCCATCCTGTGATCTTCGCGAGATTCTCCGAGCGAGACATGGGGCGTTCCCTTGCCAGAACCTGCTGGTAGGAACGATAATCGCTGCCATGGCCGCCGTCGGTGCATAGTGGGACCCCCGCTCACAACGGCTTTCTCCACTGGGGCTTCACAGCGAGCTACCGCATACTTGACACCATGTTCCAAGCGACATCGCCGCAAACCGCCGTCGTGGTGCTTGGCGATGCGCTGAATATGGGCCGGCGCTTATGATGGCACGCTCTGGCGGAGCTCATCACCGTCATCGCGCCGTTCGTCAACCCTCACCTCTCCGCAAAGGGCTGACGCGTAGCTTGATGACCCTGGTCTGGGTGGCCGCCGTGGGACTGACAGGAGCCGGATACTACGTGGCCCACGGTGCGCTGGGCGGCATCACCATTTCGCGGGCCCTGCGGCCGGAAGATCCGCGATCCAGCGGCGACAACATGAACATCCTGCTCATCGGCCTGGACTCCCGCAAAGACCAGGATGGCAACGATCTGCCCTGGTCGATCTTGAAGCATCTGCACGCGGGCGACTCCGACGACGGCGGCTACAACACCAACACTTTGATACTCGTGCACGTCGGAGCCGACGACAAAGTCGTGGCCTTCTCGATCCCGCGCGACGACTGGGTGCCCTTCAACGGTGTCCCGGGATACAACCACATCAAAATCAAAGAGGCGTACGGGCTGACCAAGCAGTACGTCGCGCAGGAGCTCGCCAACGAAGGCGTGAGCAGCCAAAAAGAGCTGGAGACCAAAGGCCGGGAAGCGGGCCGGGCAGCCACCTTGCGCGCGGTGCGAAACCTGACCGGCGTCCCGATCGACTATTTCGCCGAGATCAACCTGGCCGGCTTCTACGACCTTGCGCAAACCCTGGGCGGGGTCGAGGTGTGCCTGAACCACGCCGTCTACGACTCGTATTCCGGGGCCGACTTCCCCGCCGGGCGGCAGCGGCTCGACGCCGCCCAGACGCTGGCCTTCGTCCGGCAACGTCACGGCCTGGAGAACGGCGATCTGGACCGCACCCACCGACAGCAGGCGTTCCTGTCATCGGTCATGCAGGAACTCCAGGACTCGGGCACCTTCACCAACCTGGACAAGCTCAAGAGCCTGATGGCAGTGGCGCGCAAAGACGTGGTCCTGTCGTCCGGTTGGGACGAGGACATGGTCCAACGACTGGGAGAACTGGCGGGCGGCCTCAACGAGAATCGGGTGGAATTCCGGACCCTGCCGGTGGTCCGCTACGACAATATCGACGGCCAGGATGTCAACATCGTCGATCCGGCCGCGATCAAGGCAGAGGTGGCCTCGGCGATAGGCACGGCCCCACCGACGACGCCGACCACCACGACGGCCGTCAAGCCCAGCCCGGACACCGTGGTCGACGTGATCAATTCCGGCAGCATCAGCGGTCTTGCTTCCGAGGTCTCCCAAGCGCTGAAGAAGCGAGGCTACACCGCGGGACAGGTCCGCGACCGTGAGTCTGGCGAGCCGACCACCACCACGATCGCGTACGGCGCCGGTGCGGAAACCGACGCACGCAGTGTGGCGAATCTGCTCGGCCTCGACGCCCCGAGCCATCCAGACCCCGACATCCGGCCGGGACACATCCGGGTGACCGTGGATACCAGCTTTTCGATGCCCTCGCCGTCCGAAAGCACGTGGGCCGACACCACGACTACCAGCAGCATGGCCGACACGTACTACTACAACGGCACCACCACCACCTACCCGACACCCGATCAGGGGAAGCCAATCGATGGTGGCGGCGTGCCGTGCGTTAACTAGCGGCGATCGCAAGCGCGGCGACGCCGGGCGCGGCGGGTCGCCGCCATCAGGCCAGGCGATCGCAAGCGCGGCGACGCCGGGCGCGGCGGGTCGCCGCCATCAGGCCAGG
>CAYNLB010000117.1:0-14602 GCA_964397935.1 uncultured Mycobacterium sp. | reverse complement strand
ATCGCAAGCGCGGCGACGCCGGGCGCGGCGGGTCGCCGCCATCAGGCTAGGCGTGCGTGCCGCCGTCAATGCGGATTTCGGTGCCGGTGATGAACGCACCGTCCTCGGACACCAGCATGGCGATCACACCGGCAACCACGGCGGGATCAGCCATCCCGGCGCCACTGGATTCCAGCGTGGTGGGCAGGACCGGCATCAGCCTGGAGAACAGTGACCAGTCGGCGTCTTGCGGAATGTATCCGCCGGTGGCATCGGTGATGCCGGACTTGATACTGCCCGGCGCCACACACACCGCACGCAGGCCATCGCGCGCGTATTCCAGCGCCAAGGAATGGGTGAACGCCTGGATCCCGCCCTTGCTCGCCGCGTAGGCCGCCATATACGGGTGGGCGAACGACGCCGAGGTCGAACTGAAGTTGACGATCGCGCTGCGCGGGTTCGCCAGCAGGGCCGGGAGCGCTTCCCGGACCACAAGAAAGGTCCCGGTCAGGTTGACGCCGACGATTTGATTCCAGAGTTCCAGGCTGGTCTCGTGGGTGTGCGCAGCGCGCAGCATGCCCGCGGCGTTGACCAGCGAATCCAGTCCATCGAGTGTTTCGACGGCCTTGCGCACGCCGTTGATCACTGAATCCTCGTTGCCCACGTCCATCGGCATGGTGGTGAGGCGGTCAGCGGTAGCGGCCTCGTCGGCCCGGGCCGCAGTGGCGCCCAGGCCGTCGGCCACGATATCGGCGGCCACCACGGTGGCACCCTCGTCCAGCAGCCGCAGCGCGGTGGCCCGGCCGATCCCGGACGCGGCGCCCGTCACCAGGATCCGCTTGCCCTCGAGTCGCTTCATCGCTTCTCCCGTGCTTGTCCGTCACTGAGCGTGCTCATCATCGCAAGTAGCGGCCCGGGCAGGGGAGAGTAGGTGCTCGGACATCGAATTCATCGGGCTGGGGACCATGGGTCGGGGCATGGCTACGAGCCTGCCCAAAGCGGGTCACCACGTGATCGTCTACAACCGCTCC
Source organism: uncultured Mycobacterium sp. (assembly GCA_964397935.1). Classification (GTDB taxonomy): domain Bacteria; phylum Actinomycetota; class Actinomycetes; order Mycobacteriales; family Mycobacteriaceae; genus Mycobacterium. The sequence continues at coordinate 13,592 of CAYNLB010000117.1, read as the reverse complement.
CCGGACAAGGAACAGGCCCTCGTCGAGCAGGGCGCGACGGCCGCCCGCACCGTCACGCAGGCAGGCAGCGGCGGTGGTCTTCACCAGGCAGCTCAACTGGTCGGCGCTCGCCGCCCGCGACGCAGGGACTGGCTCAGACCACTCCCCGTAACCCGTCGGCGCCGAACACCGGTTCCAGCATCGCGGAGAAGTCCGGGCCGCGTCGCAGGATGTGCCCGCCGTCGACGTTGATGCACTGCCCGGTGATCCACTCGGCGGCATCGCTCAGCAGAAACATGGCCAGGTTGGCCACGTCCTCTACCTCACCCGCCCGCGGCAGCGGCGTGCAGATCCGGTAGTCCTCACTCAGTTCCGGCGACTCGGTGATGGGCACAACGAGATCGGTGCGGATCAGACCTGGGCGGATGCTGTTGACCCGCACCCACGAGGCGCCGAGCTCGTCGGCGGCCAACATCATCATGTGGTCGACGGCCGACTTGGTGACCCCATAGGCGCCGAACCAGCGGTGGGTGTTGCTGGCCGCGATCGACGAGATGCCCACGAACGAGCCGCCACCACCGCGCACCAGCTCGCGGGCGGCGTGCTTGAGCACGTACATGGTGCCGTTGACGTTGAGGTCGACGGTGCGCCGCCACGCATCCGAGTCGATCTGGGTGATCGGGCCAATGGTCTCCGATCCGCCCGCGCAATGCACGGCACCGTGGAGTTGTCCGTGCCAGGCTGTCGCGGCGTCCACCGCACGTGCGGCTTCCTCCTCGTTGGTGATGTCGGCGGGCTCATAGCGAATTGAGCCGTCAGCACCCCGCGCTTCGATCTCCTTGACGGCCGCCGCCAACCGGTCGGCATTGCGCCCGACGATCATGACATCGGCGCCGGCCGCGACCAGCCCGGCGGCGATTCCCTTGCCGATCCCACTGCCACCACCGGTGACCAGATACGTCCGGTCTTCGAAAGAAAGCTGCACCGAAGCCCCTCTCAAACTGAAACAGGTTCTAGCTATCGAACCATGGGGCGTCGGTTCGGAGATCACAGCCCCGGCACCCCTCGGTCACGTCAGCCACACCAGCCCCTGGAAGAAGCCGGGGACGGTTTGCCCACCTCACAGCGACAACTTCGGCTGTGCCGTCATTCGGGCCCACGCCCGGCTTCCTGTCGCACCGCTCCGTCCGTTTGTCGCTGTGAGGCGGGCACAACGAGGGTCGCCTCGGCCAGAGACAGCTGGGGCTGATGTGACCGCCAGACGCGAACCGCTAGGGCGTATCGCGGCGGGCCAGCTTCGTCGGCTTGGCGTTACGCCAGTCCTCGACATCGGGCGGCAGGCCGATGGGGTACCTGTTTTCGTTGTGCGCCGCCCAGTGTGCGTGCCCCAGCTCGTGGATGTGGAACGCGTGCCGCAGCGCCTCGGTGAATCCCATCGCATCGGAGGCGGCATTGACCGAATCCTTGACCAGCAACGCCGCCATGGTGGGCCGCTCGGCGATGCGCTGGGCGAATTCCAGTGTCTTGTCGGCCAAGTCGTCGGCCGGGAAAACCTTGGACACCATGCCCAGCCGGTACGCCTCGTCGGCATCCAGCGCATCACCGGTCAACAGCAGCTCTTTGGCCTTGCGTGCACCGAATTCCCAAGGGTGCGCGTAGTATTCGACACCGGGCATCCCCATCCGCACCGCAACCACATCGCTGAACTTCGCATTGTCGGCGGCGACGATCAGGTCGCAGGCCCACATCAGCATCAGGCCCGCCGAGATCACGTTGCCCTGCACCTGCGCGATCGTGATCTTGCGCAGATCACGCCAACGACATGTGTTTTGGAAGAAGTAATGCCACTCCTGCAGGTAAGTCTTTTCCGCGATCGGTTCGCGGGTGGCACCGTTGATGCGAAAGGTCGGATGCTGACCCGGCCCGGGCTGCCGCTCCGCCAGCGCCAACTCCGAGCCCAGGTCGTGGCCGGCGGAGAAATTCCTGCCCCGCCCGGCCAGTATCACCACGCGAACGGTGTCGTCGGCCTCGGCGCGCATGAACGCCTCGTCGAGCTGAACCAGCAGGCCGCGGTTCTGCGCGTTGTGGGCATTGGGCCGGTTGAGCCAGATCCGCGCGACGCGGCCCTCGTCGAGAGTCTCGTAGGTCACCAGCGCCTCGGCGTCGGCGTTGGTCGCCTCAGGTCCGGCTTGCTTGGAGAGTGTCATTCCGCCCACCTCGCTTGTTGTCAGGTCTCACTTGTTTACACATTACGGCCATTGTGTAAGCGAGGCGCCGCTGGGGCCGATGGGTATGCCGCCGCCGGTTTCCGACGCCATGCCGAGATTACGGACGGTCCAGTGCGGCCGCGAGCAGAGCCGCGGCAGATCTGAGCAGGCCGGCGGGCGGGCGAGTTCGGCATTCTTTTTCTTCAGTTGCCCGAGTTGGGCCGTTGGCCCGCCAGCCACACCGGGGCCGCCCCGATCGATCGCGCTCCCGCGTGTCCGCTCGTGGCGTCCACTTGGCCACGTACCGGCGCGGCATGGGACTGGCGCCGGTCAGCGCCGATTGAGCGGCTGCAGCCGATGGTCGCGGGTGAACACCAGGCGGACCAGGCCGAGCGCGACGACGACGGTGGTGGCCGCGACCGAGCCGAGGATCAAGAACATCACCACCGCCTGTACGAGTACGGCCTGCACCGGGTGCACGCCGGCGAGGATAAGCCCGGTCATGGCACCCGGCAGAAACACCAGTCCAGTGGCTTTGGTGGTTTCGATCTGTGGTGATATCGCCGACCGCAGCGCGATCCGCAGGTACGGGGCGGCGGCCTGGCGAGACGGTTGCCCGAGGGCGAGTCGCGCCTCGACCTCGTCGCGTTTGTCGCGCAGTTCGTCGACCACCCGCCGGGCGACCAGCACCATGGCGGTCATCGAGTTACCGATCATCATCCCGGCGATCGGCACCAGGGTTCGCGCCTGCAGCGGAAACACCCGGAGCCCGAATGTCACGCCCAACGTGACCACCGCTGCGGCGGCAAACGCGGCGACCGCAAGTGGCGCCAGCCCCGGCACCTCCGGCGCCCGTCGGCGGGCGACATCCCCGGCGTAGGCCACCATGCCGGCCACCCACGCCCACGACCACCACAGCGAACGGCCTGGTTCGAATAGCAGGGTCAGGGCACCACCCACGAGCAGCAACTGCGCCAAGGCACGGGCCGCCGCCCACACCAGCTGCCGCTGAAGGCCCAACCGTTGCCACAGCGAAATCGCCACCGCGAACGCCACCAGAATCAGCGACGCCGCCAGGCCCAGCCAGCCGACCTGGCCGTTCATCATGGCACCGACCCGTTCCCGTGCCCAGGTGCTACTGGGCCAAGACCCAGGCTGCGGCCCCGTTCGATATGCAGGACCCGGTCGGCGGCCCGCTCGACCTGCGCCGGATCGTGAGTAACCCACAGGGCGGGAATCCCGTCGGCGGCCAGCTCGCGCACGGCGTGTTCGATCACCTCGGCGGCTGCGGCGTCGACCGCCGAGGTGGGTTCATCCAGCAGCAACACCTGTGGTTGCGCCACCAGCGTGCGGGCCAGGCACATGCGCTGCGCCTCTCCGCCCGACAGCGCTGAGGCATCGCGGTCCAACCACGAGCCGGTCAACGCGACCCGGGCCATCGTTTCCCGCAGCCGCGCGTCGGGCGCATCCGGGTCGGCGACCCGCAGGTTGTCGGCCACCGTGCCGGCAAAGGGGGTCGGACGCTGGAAGCACATGCCCACCCGGCGGCGCAGCCACAATGGATCGAGGCCGCCGATGTCTTCGCCACGGAACAACACTTGCCCGCTCGTCGGCACCTCCAGTCGATTGCACAGTCGAAGCAGGGTCGACTTACCCGACCCCGAAGGTCCGAACAAGGCCGTCACGCCCCGGCTCGGGATGGCGGCGCTCAGCCCGTCCAACGCCCGCACTCCTTGGCGCTCTACGACAACGTCGAGGAACTCGAACACCAAGTCCTCATCCGACACCTGCTTATCCTGCCTCAGGCGCGATGCGGAGGTCTGCGGCGCGTCGGCACCGGTGAGATGGCTGCAGCCGAACCGGCGCGTCGCCTAAAGTTGAGTCATGCCTACAAAATCTGATCCTGGCGAAATCGGCGATGTTGAGCCGGTGGCCGACAGCACTGCAAGCCAGGCCAGGCGGGTCGTCGCGGCGTACGCGAACGACGCCGACGAGTGCCGGATTTTTCTGTCCATGCTGGGTATTGGGCCGGCGAAACTCGACTCATAAATGGCTCCCGGAGGAGGGCAAGGCTCGGAGACGACGAACTTCGGGCATTCCGACTTCGTGGTGGTCGCCAACCGGCTGCCGGTCGACCAGGAGCGCCTCCCCGACGGCACCACGACCTGGAGGCGCAGCCCCGGCGGGCTGGTCACCGCCTTAGAGCCGCTACTGCGCCGCCAGCGCGGGGCCTGGGTCGGCTGGCCGGGCGTGGTCGACGACGAGGGGGTGCACAGCGAGGAGCCCATCCTCCAGGATGAGCTGGAACTTCGTCCGGTACGCCTGTCCGCCGACGACGTCGCCCAGTACTACGAGGGCTTCTCCAACGCCACGCTGTGGCCGCTGTATCACGACGTTATCGTCAAACCGATCTACCACCGCGAGTGGTGGGAGCGCTACGTCGATGTCAACCGCCGCTTCGCCGAAGCCACATCACGCGCCGCCGCCCGCGGCGCGACCGTCTGGGTGCAGGATTACCAGCTGCAGCTAGTCCCCAAAATGCTGCGCGACCTGCGGCCGGACCTGACCATCGGCTTCTTCCTACACATCCCTTTTCCGCCGATCGAGCTGTACATGCAGATGCCGTGGCGGACCGAGATCATTCAGGGCCTGCTGGGTGCCGACCTGGTGGGCTTTCATCTTCCCGGCGGTGCCCAGAACTTTCTGATCCTGTCCCGGCGTCTGGTGGGCGCCGACACCAGCCGGGGGTCGATCGGTGTGCGATCGCGGTTCGGTGAGGTGCTGTTGGGTTCTCGCACCATCCGGGTGGGCGCCTTCCCCATTTCCATCGACTCGGGCGCACTCGACCACGCTGCCCGCGATCGAAAAGTCCGGCGCCGGGCGCAAGAGATCCGGGCTGAGTTGGGCGATCCCCGCAAGATTCTGCTGGGGGTCGACCGGCTCGACTACACCAAGGGCATCGATGTCCGGCTGAAGGCGTTTTCCGAGCTGCTCGCCGAGGGCCGCGTCAAGCGGGACGACACCGTGCTGATCCAGCTGGCGACACCGAGCCGCGAGCGGGTGGACAGTTACCGGATTCTGCGCAACGACATCGAACGCCAGGTCGGCCACATCAACGGCGAGTACGGTGAGGTCGGCCGCCCGGTGGTGCATTATTTGCACCGCCCGGTTCCCCGCGAAGAACTGATCGCCTTCTTCGTGGCCAGCGATGTCATGCTGGTCACCCCGCTGCGGGATGGGATGAACCTGGTGGCCAAGGAATACGTCGCCTGCCGCAGTGACCTTGGCGGCGCGCTGGTTTTGAGCGAGTTCACCGGAGCCGCCGCCGAACTGCGGCAGGCCTATCTGGTGAACCCGCATGACCTCGAAGACGTCAAGGACGGGATCGAGGAGGCGCTCAATCAGTCGGCCGATGCCGGGCGGCGCCGGATGCGAGCGCTGCGGCGCCAGGTACTTGCCCATGACGTCGACCTGTGGGCACGATCGTTTCTCGAGGCACTCGCCGAGTCGCATCCGGCCGACGCCGAGTAGCTGCGGCAAAGCCATGGTGTTGCCGCTCAAACGCTGTGATACTCGATGCAGCGCTGCAGGAAGGGCCGGCGAAGGGAGGGTACGGTGAAACTCCGTCACGGGCTGGCCGCCGGTGCCGGCATCTTCTCGGCCGTCGCACTGGGACTGGCGCTGGAGTCCGGCGAACCGGCCAGTGCCGTCGCACCGCCGGCGGATGGCAAGTACACCTTCAACCAGGCGGGCGTGTCGGGGGTGACGTGGACGGTCACCGCGCTGTGCGATCAGGTCAACGGGAGCCGTTACTACAAGGACTATTCCAACCCGGACATCATGGCCGATTTTTGTGCGCTGAACGTGGTCAGTTCGACGCCCGAACAGATCGGCCGCAAGGACAAGCTGCAGAACTACAGCGGCAGGGCCCGGCTGGTGAGCGGACTGTGGACCTTCAAGGTGGACGTGGCCGACGGCGTTTCCTGCCCGGACGGCGGCACCGGAGCATCCAGCGAAACGTATGCCTTCGACAACGAGACGCTGGCCGGCACGCACACCACGTTGCACGGTGCCGTCTGCGGCTTGCAGCCGGCGATGAGCAAGCAGCCGTTCTCGCTGCAGCTTGTCGGCCCCCCGCCCAGCCCGATCCAGCGTTATCCGTTGTACTGCAACGACATTGCGATGTGTTACTGAGTTCGCGCTAGATCGGCGTGATGTAGTTGATCAGCCATTGCTTGCCGACCTTTTTGAAGTCCACCCGCAGCCTGCTGCCGTCGTAAAGCGGCTGCCGTTTCTTGTCGGTCACGGTGCGGTTCATGTACACCATCACCGACGCCGAATCCCGCTGAGCGGACATGACTCCCACACCAACGACATTGGCCTGGACCACCACCTCACGCTTCTTGGCCTCCGGAATGATCTGCGCGTCGGCGCTCTTCCGAAACTCCTGGCGATAGGCGGGCGTCAGCAGCTGATACGCCTCGGCGAGGCTGCGTTCGACGGTCTGATAGTCATAGGCGAAGACCTCGGGGATCTCCTTGGCGGCCAGCTTGGGCAGGATGTCGCGTGCCGCCTGCTCGCCGCGAGTCTGCACCCGGTCCCAGTAGAACCAGCCGGCCGTCGCGGCCAACCCGACGATAGCGACGACCAGCAGGGAGCCCGCGCCGGCCGTCAGCCACCGCAGCCACCGCCTCCTCTGCATCAGTTGCCCCCGTTGGGATACTTCAGGTCGTAGCCGGTCATCCGCCCGGATTCGTCCTCGTGCACGATGACCCGCAGCCGGTAGGGCATGGACGGCTTGTTCACCCCGTCGATGTCGGCGACCGTGACGCGCACCGACACCAGCACCGACGCATTGTCGGTAACCGGGTCGACGCCCTCGAGGGCGGCGCCGTTGACGACGGCTTCCGAGGTCGCGTTGGTGGAACGAAACAGGGCCTTGAGGTTTTCGATGTTGTTGTTGGCGCCGAGCATGCTGTGCAGCGGCCCGCTGGTGCCGTCGAAAAACCGGTTCACGCTCTCGTCGATGTTGTCCTGCTTGTAGCTGAACATGTTGACCACCGTCTGCGTGGCGGTGTCGACGAATCGCTGATCGCGCGCCTGTTCTGCGTCAGCGTGCCGCTGCTCAACGACCAGCAGGCCCAGGCAACCGGCCAGTGCACCGATGGTCAACAGCGCGGCGGCCAACGAGACCCATCCGACCAGGGCCCGGTGCGGCTGCCGCCGCGGTGGCGGCTTGACGGACTTGAAGGCCTTGACGGGTTTCGCCGGCTGCTTCGGCGGGGCCGCAGTGCCGACCCGAATGGAGGCGGCCTGGGTCGACTCGCCGTTCGCAGGACCCGCCGCCCGGGACGCCCGCCGACGAACACGCTGGTTGGCTGGTTGTTCGTCTGCCAACACCGGGTCCATTAGAAAGGCCTTGGGTCAAGCATCAGGTCCACCCAATTCTCGGCGCTGGACGCGCCGGTGGCGCCGGCCGCGAAAATACCAGTGCCGCCCGCCGGGTCCACAAAGGCGCCGGTCTGTGGGTCGTAGGTGGTGTAGGCCGGGCCGCTGGCCTGCGGCTGCGGGCCGGCCGGGGCGGCTTCGGGCGCCGGCCCGATACCCTCCGGCGGTGGTGGCGGCGGCAGCCACTTCGGATACGGCAGCTGGGGCGGAACCGGCGGGACCCCTGGCGGCTGCCACGACGTGAACGGCGGAGGCGGTCCGTTGTCGTTCGGCGGCGGCGGGACATACGCCGGCTGATGCGGCGCCGGCCCGGGCCCGGGCACCACCCCGGGCGGCGGCGGCCCCACGATGGGCGTGCCGGGATCGGGATCGGCTTCCGGCGGAATATAGGGGAACTTGTTGGGCGGCAGCACGTTCAGCCCGTTGGTCACGGGAGTGTCGTAGGGCACCGGCGGACCGCGCCACGGATTGCGGCCAACGGGTACGTAGCCCTTGGGGTCGCGGCACAGCTGAATCGTCGGCGCCCGTTTGCCGGGGAACTCCTGGCACGGATAGTTGCGAGCACCGCGCACGGTGCTGGGGTCGCTCTGGGCCGCCTTGCAGTACATGTCCCTCGGCAGCTCGCGCAGGGTCTCATCGGCCGGCGTGCGCATCACCGGCGGAGGCAGGAAACCGACCGCGCACGGCGGGGGGTCGTTGAGGTCGAGCTTGAAGTCCAGCTTGGCGCCCTCGTCTTGCGGCGCGCCGCCGGCGGCGGTGGTGATCGCGGCGAACAACGCCGGTAGGACGACCAGCAGGTGCTCGATCGATTTGTGGTAGATGACACCCACCCGGCCCAGGTTGGCCAGGCTGGCGGCCAGCGTCGGGAAGGAGGGGCGGATGCCGGAGAACGCGGTGCTGGCCTCGTCGGTCGCGCCCGGTGCAACAGCCAACGTGGAGCGAAGCTGCGGGTCGGCCTGACGCACCTCGGCGGTGAACCGCGCCAGCCCATCGGACAGCGACTTGATGTCAGCGCCGGCGCGAATCTGGGCTTCCAGGAACGGACCCGCCTGATCGATCAACTGCGAGACCTGCGGATAGTCGGCGTTGGCCTCGTCCACCAGCAACCGGGCAGACTCGAACAGCCTGGCCAGCTCGGGACCCGAACCGTTGGTCGCGATGAACGTCTCGTGCAGCAGCTCGCGCAACCGGGTGTCACCGACGCTGTTGACCAGTGTCTCGGCCCGCTTCAACAAATCCGCGACGTCTTGGCCGATCCGGGTGTTCTTCCGCTCGATGCGGGATCCGTTGTGCAGCTTGGTCGTTGCGGGATTGCTGGGCGGCACCAGGTCGACGTACTGCTCGCCGATCGCCGACACGCTCTTCACGGTGGCGGTGACGTTCGACGGAATGCGAGTCCCGCTGTTCAGCCGCATCTCGGCGGTGACGCCGCTGGGATTCAGCCCCACCGACTCCACCCGCCCGACGGCGACGCCACGGTAGGTGACGTTGGCGTTGTTGTACAGGCCGCCGCCGGCGACGAAGTCGGCGCTCACCGCGTAGGTCCCGATGCCGAACGTCGCGGGCAGCCGCAGGTAGAAGATTGCCATCACGGTCAGCGTGATCGCGGTGATCACCGCGAATATCGCCAGCTGGAATCTGGTCAGCTTATCGATCATCTGCGCCGCCCCCTACTGCCCCTCGGAACCGGCAGCCGTGCCGGGCGGGATCTTGAACGGGTCTGCCGCCTGTCCGGACAGGTTGGCCAGCTCACCGACCAAAAAGTCGGGCGGATTGAGGATCTCGTTCATGTGGGCCATGTTCGGGTCGAAATACGCCGTGGTGAAGAACGTTTCACCGATGCGGCGCAGGGTGAGGTCGAAGGTGGTGAACACGTTGAGGTAGTCGCCACGCACGGCCTGCTTGATGCCGAAGTTGGGGAAGGGGAATGTCAGCAACAGCTGCAGCGAGGTGATGAAATTCTTGCGGTTGTCATTCAGGGCCTTGGCGGCCGCATACAGGTCCTTGAGGTCCGCGGCGAAGTCCACCTTGGTTTTCGCGAGCACGTGCGAGGTGACCGTTGCCAGCTTTTTCAGCGCTGCGAAGGCCTCGACGATGTGGTCGCGGTTCTTGTTGAGCACACTGATCGCTCCGGGCAGCGTGTCCAGCGCCCTGCCCAGGTTGTCCTTGTCGCGCGCCAGGGTGGCCGAGAACCGGTTCAATCCGTCGACCGCATCGATGATGTCGTTGACCTGCCGGTTCAGACCCGCGGTCAACTCCGCCAGCCTGGGCACCAGGTTGACGAATTGGTCCTGGCGACCCGCGACGGCCCGGTAGGCCTCGTCGGTGATCTCTTCCAACGCGCCGACATTTCCCTTGTTCACCACGACCCCGAGCGCCGAAAGTACCTCTTCGGTGGTGGGATAGCGGCCCGTGCGGGATTCCGCGATTTTCGACCCGTCTTTCAGTTTGCCGATCTCCGGCTTGCCCTTCGGACGAATCAGGTCGACATGCATCGAACCCAGCAGTGATGTCTGCGCGACCGTCGCCGTCGTGTTGGCCGGCAGCACGACATTGGAATCCAACGCCAATTTAACTGCCGCATAGAAGGATCCGTCGGACCGCTGCTCGGCTGCGATGCCGGCAACGCTACCGACGGTGACATCGTCGACCATCACCGGCGAGTTCTGCGGCAACGTCGCCACATCGGGTAATTCGACGGTGATCGAGTAGGCGCCGCCGCCGTGACCGGCGGTGCCGGGCATCACCAGCGAGTTCAGCCCGTTGAATTGACAGCCGGCCAGCAGTGCGCCACCCAGCGCTAAAACACTGCCGCGCAACCATATTCGCCTCATCCGCCGGCCCCTTGCTCGGCCGGCGTCGGTGCGGGGCCCGGCAGTGGACCGAAAGCGTTGCCGAGTGCCGGACCGGTACTCACGCCGTTCGGCGCCGGGCCCGGCCGAGGGCCGGTCTGCGGGGCCGTCGGAACAAGTAACGCCTGCAGATCCGCCGGGTTCCCGGCGGATGGCGGCGGCTGGGCGCCTTTCGCCGGGATCCAGGTCAGGTCCGGGACGGGTGTCGCGGCCTTGGCCTGGGTCTCCGGGGTGTCGTAGATGATCTGACCCTTGTACGCCGTGATCGTGTTGAGGGGGTGGAACATGACCGGCGGATAGTTCACTGCGAGCCGGCGCAGCACCGGTCCCAACCGCTCACGACAGAGTTCGGCGCGCTTGTAGTAGTCGGGCGCACGTGGCCCGCCGGCGGTTTCGAAGGACCCACCGCAGATGAACTGCACCGGATTGGCGAACTCCGGTATCGACAACAGGCCGTTCAGCGTGCCCTGCGCGGGGTCATAGATGTTGTAGAAGTTGGAGATACCGGGGCCCGCCACGTGCAGCACCTGCTCGATGTTGTCGCTCTGGTCGCTCAACGTCTTGGCGAAATCGTTGAGGTTGTTCACGGTTTCGATCAACGTCGCGTTGTTCTCGTGCAGGAACCCCCGCACGTCCGAGAGCGCTTTGTTCAGCGTGCCCAGGGTGTTGTCGAGGTGGCGCGAGCTGTCGGCGAGCACCTGTGACACCGAGGCGACGTTCCCGGCGAACTGCACGATTTGTTCGTTGCTGTCCGACAGCGCGTCGACCAGCACCTGCAAATTCTTGACCGTGCCGAAGATGTCGTTGCGTGAATCCCCCAGCCGCCCCGCGGCTTGCGCCAGCTCACGCAACGCGTTGTGGAACGACTGCCCGTTTCCGTCGAGCGTGTCGGCGGCCTGATTGATCGCCGCACCCAACGGACCTTGCATTTGTCCAGCCGCCGGACTCAGCGAGACCGCCAGCTGGGTCAGTGCCTCCTTGACCTCGTCCCATTCCACCGGGACCGCGGTGCGGGACAGGCCGATGCTTCCGCCGTCGGGCAGCACCGCGCCGCCGGTGTATGCCGGGGTGAGCTGAATGAACCGCGCCGACACCAGATTCGGTGACACGACGATGGCCTCGGCGTCCTTCGGAATCTTGACGTCCTTGGACACCGACATGGTGATCTTGACGTCCGAAGGACGCGGCTCGATCGTGTCGACCTGGCCCACCGGTACCCCGAGGATGCGGACCTCGTCTCCGGGGTAGAGCCCGACGGCGGACGTGAAATAGCCGACGACGCTGCGGGTGTTGCCGGTCGACGAAAGCACGTACACGCCGCCCACCAGCACGGCGACCAGCGCGATGACGGTGGCGTAGCGCAGCTTCCTGCTGCCCGTGATTCCCCTGATCATGGTGACTTCGGCCTGATGATCCAGCGTTCCTGAATCAGCCCGCGCAGATAGTCCGCGAGGCTGGCCGGCATCTTGCCCGGCTGGTAGAAGAAGTCGAACATCGTCGCGAGCAACGGCGCGGGTATCACACCGTAGACGTTCACGTTGAACCCGGGCCCGGAACCGACCACCTCGCCCAGCTCGGTGGCGTACGTGGGCAACCGCTTGAGGGCCTCGGTGATGTAGTCGCGGCGCTCGTTGAGGTTGTCGAGCACCAGGTTGAGCTTGCTCAGCGCCGGGCCGAACTCCTTGCGGTTGTCGGCGACGAAGCCAGAAATCTGTATGGAGAGCCCCTGGATGCCCGAGATCAGCCGTCCCAGGGCCGCACGCCGCTCGTCGAGCGCGGCGAACAACTGGTTACCGTCGTCGACCAGCTTGTTGACCTGCTCAGCGCGCTGGGACAACACCCCGGTGACCGACTTCGCATGCGCGAGCAGGCTTTGCAGCGCCTCGTCACGACGGTTCAAGGTGCGCGACAGGGACGTCACACCGTCCAGCGCACCCCGCAGCTGCGGGGTGGCGTCGTGCAGCGCGTCGGTCAGTACGTGCAACGCCTGCTCGAACTGCGGCTTGTCCAGGTTGTTCGCGCTCTGCCCCAGATCCTCCAGCGCGCCGGCCAGGGTGTACGGGGTGGTCGTGCGGCTGAGCGGAATGGTGGTCGCCTTGCCGCTGCCGGCCGGGGTCACCGCGAGCGAGCGCTCGCCGAGGATGGTGTCGGTCCGGATCGCGGCGAGCGACTGATCACCGACAGCGACGTGGCGGTCCACGCTGAAGCTGATCTTGGCGCTGTTGCCGGCCAGACTCACCGATTGCACCTTGCCGACCTTGAAGCCCGACACGTAAACGGAGTTGCCCGGTCTGATCCCGCCCGCGTCCGTGAAGTAGGCGTCGTACGTTTTTCCCTGCGGCCAGAACGGTAATCCGGCGTAGCCGAACGCGAGCAACACCACGCAGACCACCAGCACCACACCGAAGATCCCGGTGCGGAGTGGGTCGCGCTCACGCCGTGGGCTACTTGGCAAAAGCGCACCTCCCCTTGCTGGAATCGACCTGGCCGCCGAGCGGCAGCAGGATGTCCCCGCCGACCGGACCGTTGATCTTGATGGTCACCGTGCAGAAGTAGATGTTGAAGAACGATCCGTAGGAGCCGAGCGCGGCCAACCGTAGATAGTCCTCGCCCAGCTGCTCGATGTCGTTGTTCACCTCGGCCTTGCGGTCGTCCAGCTCGGTGGCCAACGGCCGGGCGTTTTCCAGGATGCCCTGCAGCGGGCGGCGCGAATTCTTCAGCAGCTCAGTTAGATCCGTCGTCGTCGACGCCAGCGGCGGGATGGCACCCGCGATGTCGTCCTTGTTTCCGGCGAGCCCGGTGATCAGCTGCTGCAACTGGTCCACGCTGGTGGAAAACTGCGCGCTCTTTTGGTCCACGGTGCCCAGCACGGTGTTGAGATTGTTGATCACGTCACCGATGAGCTGATCACGTTGGCCCAGCGCCGACGAGAACGCGCTGGTGTCGGCCAGCACGTTCGACAATGCGCCGCCCTGGCCCTGCAGCAAATCGATGACGGCGCTGGTGATCGTATTGACCTTGTCGGCGTCCAGGCCCTTGACCACCGGCCGGAGCCCGCCGAGCAGCGCGTCCAGGTCCAGCGCGGGCTGCGTGTGCTGGGCGTTGA